>NZ_JBBORS010000001.1:0-312500 GCF_038004725.1 Oceanobacillus sp. FSL K6-0251
TTGGAAAATATTGAAGAACTTTGGGATGCCACATTGGACATTATTAAAGAGAAATTAAGTAAGCCGAGCTTTGACACCTGGCTGAAGAATACAAAAGCCCTTCACTTAGAAAAAAATACATTGGTTATCTCTGCTCCAAATGAATTTACAAAGGACTGGCTGGAGACACAGTATACAGATTTAATTACGCAAACATTGGAAAAAACTACTGGGACAAGTCTGAATGCAAAATTTATTATTCCTGATTCTGTGGAAGAGCCATCCGATCAAAAACCCATGCCAAAACCGAATATCGATGCAAAAACAACGGATTCCCCCAAGTCAATGCTTAATGATAAATATACATTTGATACATTTGTTATCGGCGCCGGAAATCGCTTTGCACACGCAGCATCGCTAGCTGTAGCGGAAGCTCCTGCTAAAGCGTACAATCCCTTATTTATCTACGGCGGCGTCGGTTTAGGGAAAACACATTTAATGCATGCAATTGGTCATTATGTAAGAGAACATAATAAAGATGCGAAAGTGGTTTACCTGACTTCTGAAAAATTTACGAATGAATTTATCAATGCCATTATGGATAATAAATCGAATCATTTCCGTAATAAATATCGCAATATTGATGTCCTTCTTATTGATGATATTCAATTTATTGCTGGAAAAGAATCCACACAGGAAGAATTTTTCCATACATTTAATGCGCTGCATGAAGAAAGCAAGCAAATTATTATTTCCAGTGACCGGCCGCCAAAAGAAATTCCTACATTAGAGGATCGTTTGCGTTCACGCTTTGAATGGGGTCTGATTACCGATATCACACCTCCTGACTTAGAAACAAGAATTGCCATTTTAAATAAAAAGGCAAAAGCAGAAGGTTTAGATATTCCGAATGAGGTTATGCTCTATATTGCTAATCAAATCAATACAAACATCCGGGAGCTGGAGGGCGCGCTGATACGTGTTGTTGCCTATTCTTCTTTAGTCAATCAAGACATTGACGCATCGTTGGCAGCAAATGCATTAAAGGATATCATTCCAAGTAATAAACCAAAAGAAATTACCATTCCTGCGATTCAAGAGGTTGTCGCAGACCGGTATCATATCCGTCTGGAAGATTTTCCTGCTAAAAAACGTACCAAATCGATTGCCTTTCCAAGACAGATTGCAATGTATTTGTCACGGGAGCTTACGGACTCATCCCTGCCTAAAATTGGCCAGGAATTTGGCGGAAGAGATCATACGACCGTCATTCACGCCCATGAAAAAATTTCGAAGCTGCTTGAAACAGATACAGAGCTCGATCGGGATATTGAAGAATTAAAAGAAAAACTTAAATCCTTATAATACATGTTCAAAAAATGCGTTTTTATTGGAGTTTTTGAGCATCCACCTATAGAGAAAACACAACAAAGGCAAACCTAAATAGAAACAGGATTGCCTTTGTTGTCCTCCTGCTTTTTAATTATGCAGAAGGAAGCAGCTGTGTATGCTGTGAAAAAAGTGAATCACTTATGAACAGGTTATACACATGTGGAAAACTTTGATGTTTTCATGCTAAACTTACTTATCCACAGTAATCACAACACTTATTACTGTTATTACTGGTTTTATATTATAATTAATAAATATATAGAACCCTTTTTTATTGATTTTGAAAAGAATTTAAGAAATAGTTGCTGTAAAACTTTTCTTAAAACCTGAGGAGGATATAAACATGCGTTTTACTATACAAAGAGATAAACTGATTGCCAGTGTACAGGATGTTATGAAAGCAATCTCTTCCAGAACAGTTATTCCGATATTGACTGGAATGAAGATAGAAGTGAGACAACACGGAGTGACATTAACCGGGAGTGATTCAGATATTTCTATTGAATCTTATATTCCTGCAGAAGATGAAGATAAAGTATATGTTGAAAATATAGAAGATGGAACTATTGTATTGCAGGCTAAATATTTTCCTGAAATTGTCCGCAAGCTCCCGGAAGCACAAGTAGATATAGTTGTTGATGAGCAGTTTAATGTAAAAATTACTTCCGGAAAATCAGAATTTAATTTAAATGGACAGAGCGCCGATGAATATCCGCATCTTCCACAAGTAGAAACAGAAAATAGCTTTGAAATGCCAATTGACTTATTAAAAAGTATGATTAAACAAACTGTTTTTGCTGTGTCTACGATGGAAACCAGACCAATTTTAACCGGAGTAAATATCAAGCTGGAAGATCAAAAGCTTGTATTTACAGCAACTGACAGCCATCGACTGGCCAAAAGAGAGGTTCCAGTAACAGGAACGAATGTATCGATAGAACAGGTTGTTGTTCCTGGAAAAAGTCTCAATGAACTCTATAAAATTTTAAATGATTCAGAGGAAACAGTAGAAATCAGTGTAACGAATAACCAAATTCTTTTCCGTACGAAGCATTTAAATTTCTTATCCCGATTACTGGACGGGAATTATCCAGAAACATCGAGATTGATTCCGGATCATAGTAAAACAACAATCCAAATAAAAACAACACCGCTATTAAGATCAATCGAACGTGCTTCTTTATTAGCAAAAGAAGAAAGAAATAATGTTGTTAAATTTACCAGCAATGATGATGGGGTTATCCAGATTTCAAGTAACTCTCCAGAAATCGGAAATGTTGAAGAAGAAGTCACAGCTGATGAGATTAACGGAGAGAATTTAAAGATATCCTTCAGTTCAAAATATATGATCGATGCGCTAAAAGCGATTGAATATGATGAAGTAGTGATAGAATTCACTGGAGCAATGCGTCCATTTATCATTTGCCCGGTAGAAAATGATTCCATCCTGCAGCTTATTTTACCGGTAAGAACCTATTAATTTTTACGCATTACGCGTTAAAAAAAGTATTCCAGCTGGATGATAAGTAAAAGTTATACCTGATCATTTAAAAGCTCTTTTGTGGAAGAAAGAGCTTTTTCTTTTGGATTAGAACCGATAATGAGAAAGAAAACCGCATTTTTTTGACAACCCCTTTAAAAAAACAACAGAAAACGCGCTCTAAGAAGAGATTAGGGAAATAAGAATTCCCCCATTAAAAATATCTTAAAAGCTCTGTAACGCATCTTTTTGTAATTATTTGAGCCCTATTCTTCCTTTTTTAATCAATCTTTAGTAAAATAGACAATAGAGGAAAAAATAATCGCATTTGTCTTTGGTCAAAATAAAGGCAGATAAAACAAATAGAAAGTATTTGGTGATATCCATGCATGAACAGATAAAAATAGATACGGAATACATTACGCTTGGGCAATGCATCAAGCTGATTAACTTTTTAGATTCTGGCGGAATGGTCAAAGCATATCTTCAAGATATAGGTGCTGTGGTAAATGGGGAACGTGAACATCGCCGCGGAAGAAAATTATATCCCGAAGATGTCCTTGAAATTGATGAGATAGGATCATTTATCATTCTTAAAGAGGATTAAAGCATGCATATTGAACAGTTAAAATTAACCAATTACCGCAACTATGAAACATTGGATATTACATTTGATGATAAAATAAATGTCATCATCGGTGAGAATGCTCAAGGGAAAACCAATCTGATGGAAGCTATTTATGTACTCTCTTTTACCCGTTCTCACCGGACCATGCGGGAAAAAGAGCTCATACGCTGGGATTCAGATTATGCTACAATAGAGGGCAGGATTACAAAAAGAAATCAATCGATTCCCCTGCAAATCTCCATTTCATCCAAAGGAAAAAAAGCAAAAGTAAATCATTTGGAGCAGCACCGGTTAAGTGACTATATTGGTGCGGTTAATGTGGTTATGTTTGCACCGGAGGATTTAACCATTGTAAAAGGTGCTCCGCAGATTCGCCGGCGTTTTATGGATATGGAGTTAGGCCAAATCCAGCCAACTTATATATACCATTTATCTCAATATCAAAAAATACTAAAGCAAAGAAACCATTTATTAAAGCAGCTGCAGCGCAGGAGCTCTGCTGATGAAACGATGTTGGATGTATTAACAGACCAACTGGTTGAGCATGCTTCTTTTTTGTTGGAGAGAAGATTTGTCTATCTTGATTTGTTAAGAAAGTGGGCAGGACCGATTCATGAAGGCATCAGCCGCAATCTAGAAAACTTAGAAATTCAATATGACGCGACAATAAAGGTATCAGAAGAGGCAGATAAGGAGAAAATAGCTACTATCTACCAAGATTCCTTCAAGGATGTCCGTGAAAAAGAAATAGAGCGCGGCACCACGCTGATTGGTCCGCACCGGGATGACCTTATCTTCTTAGTAAATGGCAAAGATGTACAAACATATGGTTCTCAGGGACAGCAGCGGACAACCGCATTGTCGATTAAACTGGCTGAGATTGAATTGATTTATCAGGAAGTAGGCGAATATCCGATTCTTTTACTGGATGACGTGTTAAGTGAACTGGATGATTATCGCCAGTCGCATTTATTAAATACCATTCAGGGAAAGGTGCAGACATTTGTGTCCACCACGAATGTAGACGGGATTCATCATGAAACGCTAAAAAATGCTGAGTTATTTTATGTTCAGGGAGTTGCGACCAATAAAGAAGAGTCATAATTTCCAGCTGTAAAAAGAGGATGTACAAAAAGTTTCCAGGGTATTGTATTTTTTTGGCACCTAAGAGCGTTTATTCTTTATACAAAATATCCCCCTGAGGATGGAAAAAAGTCTGGTTTAATGAAGAAAGGAAGCGATTGATCGTGTTCATTCACATTGGCAATGACAATGTTATCCGGTCTCGGGAAATCGTTGCGATTATTGATTACGATTTATATACCAATGCGTCAGGAATGTATCAAATGATACAGGAATGGAAGCAGCAAAACAAAGTTTCCGGTCCTGAAAAAAAGGCCAAATCCATTATGGTTACTGCAGATCATATTTTTTTCAGTTCTTTATCTGTAACTACTTTAAGAAAACGGTCAGGTATTTTAACTACAATCAGTAATCTAGAGGATTATTATGAAGAATAAGCCTGAGATAACAAAATCAAGAGATTTCTGCTGAGGAAAATGCAGAGCCTTCTCTTTTTAATATATACAAATGGATGGATTGTAATTCATATAGAAATGAGTGTGAGAAGATGTCGATGGAAGACAAAATTACAGAAAACCAAGCCTATGATGCTGATCAGATACAAGTACTTGAAGGTCTTGAGGCAGTTCGGAAAAGACCGGGAATGTATATTGGCTCCACCAGTGAAAAAGGATTACATCACCTTGTCTGGGAGATAGTGGATAACAGTATCGATGAAGCACTGGCAGGTTATTGTGATCATATTGAAGTCATTATTGAAGAAGATAACAGTATTACTGTAATAGATAATGGCCGGGGGATTCCTGTTGATATTCAAAAGAAAACAGGCCGTCCAGCTTTGGAAGTCATTATGACGGTTCTTCATGCCGGCGGTAAATTCGGCGGCGGCGGATATAAGGTTTCCGGCGGACTTCATGGTGTAGGTGCATCTGTTGTAAATGCTCTTTCTAGTAAATTGGAGGTATCTGTCCACCGGGATGGAAAAATTCATTACCTCTCGTTTAAAAAAGGTGTACCTCAGGGTGAAATTACCGTAATTGGCGAAACAGATATTACAGGGACAGTCACCCATTTTATACCGGATGAAGAAATTTTTACAGAAACTACTGAATATAACTATGAAACATTAGAGCAGCGCCTGAGAGAGCTTGCCTTCTTAAACAAAGGATTGCGTATCTCCATCGAGGATAAGCGCACTGATAAAGATCCGGCAACGTATTATTATGAGGGCGGAATCAGTTCTTATGTTGAATTTATTAATAAAAATAAAGAAGTCTTGCACGAGCCTTTCTATGCTGAAGGCGAAGATCAGGGAATAGCCGTGGAAATTGCTATCCAGTATAACGATGGGTTTGCAACGAGCTTATATTCTTTTGCAAATAATATCCATACGTACGAGGGCGGTACACATGAAGTTGGTTTCCGTTCCGGTTTGACACGTGCTATCAACGATTATGCGAAAAAGAACAGCCTATTGAAAGATAGTGACGCCAACCTGTCCGGAGAGGATGTCCGCGAAGGACTGACAGCGATTGTTTCTGTAAAGCATCCAGACCCGCAATTTGAAGGACAGACAAAAACAAAACTTGGTAATAGCGAAGTACGGGCCATTACAGATGGTGTATTTTCAGAGTCCTTTTCTAAATTTCTCTATGAAAACCCGACAATTGCTAAAATCGTTGTTGATAAAGGACTTATGGCATCCAGAGCACGTCTGGCAGCGAAAAAAGCAAGAGAGCTGACCCGCCGTAAAAGTGCATTGGATGTAACAAGTCTGCCTGGCAAGCTTGCTGACTGTTCTTCCAAAGATGCCTCTTTGAGTGAACTGTATATCGTAGAGGGTGATTCTGCCGGCGGTTCCGCAAAATCAGGAAGAGACCGTCATTATCAGGCTATCCTGCCATTGCGCGGAAAAATTCTGAATGTCGAAAAAGCGCGCTTAGATCGAATTTTATCAAATAATGAAGTACGAGCTATGATTACGGCATTAGGAACCGGCATCGGCGAAGAATTTGATATTACAAAGGCACGCTATCACAAAGTAGTCATTATGACAGATGCCGATGTAGATGGCGCTCATATTCGAACGTTATTATTGACCTTTTTCTATCGATATATGCGTCCGTTGATTGAGCACGGGTATATTTATATTGCCCAGCCGCCGCTTTATCAAATCAAACAAGGAAAATCTGTTCACTATGTTTATTCGGATAAAGGATTGGATGCGCTTCTGGAAGAGATTCCAAAAGCACCAAAACCAGGTATTCAGCGTTATAAGGGGTTAGGAGAAATGAATGCAGATCAGCTATGGGATACCACAATGAACCCAGAATCCCGCACACTGCTGCAGGTTGAACTCAGTGACGCAATCGACGCAGACCAGGTTTTTGATATGCTGATGGGCGATAAAGTAGAACCGCGACGCAACTTTATCGAAGAAAACGCCCAATACGTACAAAACTTAGATATTTAAGTATTACATCCTTTTAATAAGGACAACAAAGCGGATAGAAGTACTTCTATCCCTTTCTTGTCAGATATTAAAAATATAATAGCTGTATAAGTTGTATTGTTATTTTTGTTTTTCAAACATATTCAAATTGTTTAAATAATGCAATCCAGCTTATCCAAATGAAAGATTCGAGGAATCACTAACATAATGGTGATTGGGAGGTTATTAGACTATGGCAGAGGAAAATCGTCCGAGTGTCCAGGAAATAAATATAAGTAAAGAGATGCGCACATCCTTCTTGGATTATGCAATGAGCGTCATTGTGGCAAGAGCATTGCCAGACGTTCGAGATGGAATGAAGCCCGTACATCGCCGTATTCTTTACGCAATGAATGATTTAGGAATGCACTCTGACAAAGCATTTAAAAAATCAGCACGTATCGTCGGAGAGGTTATAGGTAAGTACCATCCGCACGGTGACTCAGCTGTTTATGAGACAATGGTAAGAATGGCACAGGATTTCAGTTACCGGTATATGCTAGTGGATGGACATGGTAACTTTGGTTCGGTCGATGGCGATTCAGCAGCAGCGATGCGTTATACAGAAGCACGTATGTCTAAGATTTCCATGGAACTGCTTCGTGATATTAATAAAGACACGATTGATTATCAGGATAACTATGACGGAGCAGAACGCGAGCCAATTGTATTTCCGGCACGTTTCCCGAATTTACTTGTCAATGGAACTTCTGGAATCGCAGTCGGTATGGCGACTAATATTCCGCCGCATCATCTGGGAGAGACGATTGATGCTGTTCTGGCAATCAGTAAAAATCCGGATTTAACTGTGGATGAAATCATGGAAAATTATCTTCCTGGTCCAGATTTCCCTACTGCAGGACAAATCTTAGGCAGAAGCGGTATCCGTAAAGCATACGAAACAGGAAAAGGCTCCATTACCATCCGGGCTAAAATCAATATTGAGCAAGGCAAAAATGACAAAGAAACCATTATTGTGACAGAGCTTCCTTATCAAGTGAACAAAGCCAAGCTCATTGAAAAAATAGCGGAGCTTGTCCGCGATAAGAAAATTGACGGCATTACCGATCTTCGTGACGAATCAGACCGTAATGGCATGCGGGTTGTTATGGAGCTTAGAAGAGATGCAAATGCGAATGTGGTTTTGAATAATTTATATAAGCATACTTCCTTGCAAACGACATTTGGTATCAATATGCTTGCGCTTGTGGACGGACGTCCGCAGGTATTAACTGTCAAACAATGCCTGATGCATTATTTAGATCACCAGAAAGTAATTATCAAGCGTCGTACAGCCTTTGAATTAAATAAAGCCGAAGCACGCGCTCATATTTTAGAAGGCTTGCGTGTTGCACTCGATCATTTGGATGAGGTTATTTCTTTAATCCGTAATTCAAAAACAGCAGATATTGCAAGAGAAGGGTTAATGGAACGTTACCAGTTATCCGAGAAACAAGCCCAAGCTATTCTTGATATGCGTCTACAGCGTTTAACAGGATTAGAACGCGAAAAAATTGAAGAAGAATACAAAGAGCTGCAGGCATTGATTGCTGAATTAAAAGCTATTTTAGCGGATGAAGAGAAAGTATTGGAAATCATTCGTGAAGAGCTGACGGAAATCAAAGAGAAGTTCCGTGATGAACGCCGTACAGAAATTGTTGCCGGTGGAGCGGGCTTCTTTGAAGATGAAGATTTAATTCCGGAAGAGAATATCGTTATTACATTGACCCACCAGGGCTATATTAAACGCTTGCCTGCTTCTACTTACCGTACGCAGCGCCGTGGCGGACGAGGTATCCAGGGCATGGGAACCAATGAGGATGACTTTGTAGAACACCTTGTATCCACATCAACACATGATACAGTTCTTTTCTTTACGAATAAAGGGAAGGTATATAAAACAAAGGGTTATGAAGTACCGGAGTTCAGCCGGACAGCTAAAGGGATTCCAATTATTAACCTGCTTCAAGTAGAAAAAGGAGAATGGGTGAACGCCGTTATCTCTGTAACTGAGTTTGATGAGGATCACTTCTTATTCTTTACAACGAAGCTTGGGGTTGCAAAACGTACATCCCTTGAAAAATTCAAAAACATCCGTAAAGGCGGCCTGATTGCTGTAAATCTTCGGGAAGAGGATGAGCTGATTTCTGTCCGCATGACAGATGGCGAAAAAGAAATTATGATTGCTACGAAAAATGGCTATCTGATTCGTTTTGAAGAAGAACAAATGCGTCCAATGGGTAGAACCGCAGCAGGAGTAAAAGGTATTTCCCTGCGTGAGGATGATGAAGTTGTTTCCATGGAAATTATGGATGAAGGTTCTAAAATTCTCCATGTAACCAGCAAAGGATTTGGAAAGCAGACACCAGAAGATGAATATCGCCGTATCAATCGTGGCGGTAAAGGTGTATTTACGTGTAAGCTGGATGAAAAAACAGGACATGTAGTTGATGTAAAAGCCATTCAGGGTGATGAAGACTTAATGGTTATTACTGCCGGCGGCGTTCTGATCCGAATGCAAGTATCCGATATTTCACAAACTGGAAGAAATACCAAAGGGGTACACTTGATACGTCTGCAGGATGACGAAGAAGTTGCAACAGTAGCACGAATTGAGAAAGAAGAAGAGGAAGCGGCAGAGGAAATCGAAGCATCTGAGGAAAATAAAGAAGTTAATGAAGGTGCAGACGATAACAACGAGGAATAGGTAAAACGATGAGATATTGAAAGATGATATAAAACAGCGGACAGGCGAAGTGATTCATAGCCCGTCCGTTGTTTTTGTATCTGCTGGAACAGCTTTATTCTTTAAAATTCTGTAGTAAATGATGGCCGATAAGCGCTGGTGTTTTTTGCTGGGTGACGGTTAAAAATCGTTGGATAAGCGGATATTCCCGGTCTGCTTTCATTTGCATCAGCTCACCCCACCATTCTGTTTCATAACGGCAAATCATACTCAAATTAAATAGCAGCAGATAATGTACCAGGATTTCGGAATAAGGAAAATAGTTTGCCCGATTCGCTGGAAAATAAATTGCTTCATTATGCAAATCATAACGAAAGGGGCCGTCCCAATCTTTGACGGGCCCGGTCAGATAAAGCTGTAATTCCTCCTTTTTTTGTTGTATATCCTCAATTGGAGGCAAAAAAGCCCGAATACGCTCGACAAAGGTATCTTCTTTTAAATAAAATCCATCTAAAATCCGATTGGGAAAACGAAGCAGTTTACTGTTTTTATTCCCAATAATAATCATCGACTCCTCCCGATAAAGCTGCCAAATATTGCTTAATTCTGGAATAGAAGCTAATAACAGACGCATTGAAACACGTTCTAATGGAAAGGGATAGAGAGAAAATAAATGGCGGCTTACATATGGAAATAACCCCTTTTGCTGTAATTTGACCTCATCCTCGATAAATCGATAATCCTTGCGTTTTCTTTTCCGGGCAGTCAGACCATGCGCAAGAACAGCTGTTGTTTCCGGATAATCAGGGCGCTTTGACAGCAACCAGCCTTTTAAAAGATGTGTCATTCCATAAAAAGACAGAACAGGCTGAACCAGCACACTGCTTTGCCTGCTTGATTCCATAAAGCATGTTCCATTATGAATATAATGGATAAAAGCAGAGCTGTTTTGATAGCTTTTTGCCTGAGCTTCACGAAGAAATGAGTAACTTTTCTTCAGGTAATTTTGTGCATTTTCCTGAGTGGTTAAAAATGGATATAAATCTTCAACATGCAACATTTCTACAGCTCCATAACTATTTAAATATTTTGAATCTATCCTCTATTTTTTCTATATGTAGGGTGCTTGAAAAAGCATGAAAAAAAGCGTAATGTAAGTAAAAATAGATATTTGCTGCTGCTTTCACAGGATTGGTATTTTTTTAGCAGTTTCTCCGATATTCGATAAGGATATACCTTGAAAACTGTATAATACCCGTAAGTGAAGTGAATTGAGGTTGCGAATTCAATGATTGGAGGATGAGCTAGCAATGAGAGAAGACAAATTTGCAAAAGAAGGTTTGACATTTGATGATGTATTGCTTGTTCCGGCAGAATCAGATGTTTTACCAAACCAGGTGGATCTGAGTGTTGATTTAACATCAAATTTAAAATTGAAATCCCCATTTATCAGTGCTGGAATGGATACAGTAACAGAAGCAGAAATGGCAATTGCGATGGCACGTCAAGGCGGGTTTGGAGTTATTCATAAGAATATGTCTATTGAACAACAGGCAGAGGAAGTAGACCGTGTGAAACGCTCAGAAAGCGGCGTAATCACGAACCCGTTCTTCTTAACTCCGGAGCATCAGGTTTATGATGCGGAACATTTAATGGGAAAATACCGCATTTCAGGAGTTCCCATTGTAAATAATATTGAGGAACAAAAGCTCGTCGGTATTTTAACCAATCGTGACTTACGTTTTATTGAAGATTATTCGATTCTGATTTCGGAAGTGATGACCACAGAGGAATTAGTGACAGCGCCAGTGGGAACAACACTGGATGAAGCAGAGAAGCTTCTGCAGAAATATAAAATTGAAAAACTGCCTCTTGTTGATGATCAGGGAATTCTAAAAGGGTTAATTACGATTAAAGATATTGAAAAGGTCATTGAATTTCCAAATGCAGCAAAGGATGCACAAGGACGGTTGATTGCAGCAGCTGCAGTCGGCGTGACAGGCGACGCGATGAAGCGGATTGAAAAATTAGTGGATGTCGGTGTAGATGCCATTGTAATCGATACAGCACATGGTCATTCTAAAGGTGTTCTCGATCAATTAAAACACATTCGCGAAACGTATCCTGATTTGACAATTATTGCAGGAAATGTTGCTACAGAGGATGGGACAAAAGCTTTGATTGAAGCAGGAGCTTCCGTTGTCAAAGTAGGTATTGGACCGGGGTCTATCTGTACCACAAGAGTAGTAGCAGGGGTCGGTGTACCACAAATTACAGCAGTTTATGACTGCGCAAGAGCAGCAAAAGAATACAGTGTACCCGTTATTGCAGACGGCGGAATCAAATACTCCGGCGATATTGTGAAGGCTTTGGCATCAGGTGCACATGCTGTAATGCTGGGAAGTATTTTTGCCGGAACAAAGGAAAGCCCTGGAGAAACAGAAATTTTCCAAGGACGTCAATATAAAGTATATCGCGGTATGGGCTCTGTTGGAGCAATGCAAGCAGGCTCCAAAGACCGTTATTTCCAAAGTGAATCAGAGAATAAAAAGCTTGTTCCAGAAGGCATTGAAGGACGTATTGCGTATAAAGGCTCGCTGGGAGATACCTTCCATCAGCTGGCAGGCGGTTTACGCTCCGGCATGGGATATTGTGGAACGAAAAATCTGGAGAGCTTAAGAAACGATTCCCGATTTATCCGGATTACCGGGGCTGGGTTGAAGGAAAGCCATCCGCATGATGTTCAGATTACGAAAGAAGCACCGAACTATTTTATGCAGTAAAAAAGAGAATAATTAAGCAATTTAGTTGATGACAAATTTGTGTCATACGGTCGTAAAAAAAATAGATGGAGGATGTTGCTCCATCTATTTTTTTATGAATTTTTATGGTAAAATGTGAAGCGTGCTCAGCAGAATACATAGAACGTATGTTGATGGCTATATTATTAAACGGAGGTACGGAAATGTGAGAAAGTCTATGAAAAAATTGTTTCTTTTGGTGGTTGCAGCAGCGCTTGTTTTAACATCTTTTGTTACACCATCCATGTCTGTGTATGCAGATGGATTAGATATAGAAGCGGAATCGGCTATTTTAGTGGATGCAGAAACGGGGAAAGTATTATTTGCAAAGGACCCGGATGTGGCATTGCCTCCTGCTAGCATGACGAAAATAATGACAGAATATCTCGTTTGGGAAGCAGTTGAAAACGGAGATATTTCCTGGGATACAACAACACAAATTAGTGATTATGCATATGAAATATCCAGCAATGATGATTTTTCAGGGGTTGGATTAAGACAGCAGCAAGATTACACAGTAGAAGATTTATATAAAGCAATGGCAATCAACTCAGATAATGCGACAACGATTGCACTTGCAGAGTTAATTGCAGGTTCAGAAAGTGAATTTGTCGAAATGATGAATGCAAAGGCAGAAGAACTGGGAATGCCGGAATATAAATTTGTTAATTCCAGCGGATTAGATAATGAGAGTCTGGGGGATAATTATCCAGAAGGAACAAGTCCTAACGATACAAACTTATTATCAGCCCGTTCAGCAGCAATTTTAGGGTCTGCATTAGTGAATGATTATCCGGAAGCATTAGAAATTTCCAGCGTGCCGAGTACGGAATTTGATGATCAGGAGATCCGTAACTGGAATTACATGCTGGATCATGATGCAGATTATTTACAGCAGCATTACTATGAAGGTGTAGATGGTTTAAAAACTGGTTTTACAACGGTTGCCGGTTATGCTTTTACAGGAACAGCAGAACGGGATGGACGACGTCTTATCAGTGTGGTTATGAAAACAGACAGTGAAGATGCCCGTTTTAATGAGACTGCAAAACTGTTTGATTATGGATTTGATCAATTTGAAACACAAGAATTATTCCCGGCAGGATATCAAGAAGAAGGCAATGAAACAGCTCCGGTTGCAAGAGGAAAAGAAAAAGAAGTAAATATTGGCATCAATGAAGGGATTCATGTTCCAATCAAAACTGGTGAGGAAGATCTGTATCATTTAGAATATAAAATTGATGAAGACAAATTGAATGATAATGGAGAGTTAGAAGCTCCAGTGGAAGCAGATGAAGTTATCGGAACAGTTACCGTTGTCTATGATGGAGAAGAAGAAGATTTTGGATATATTTCCGATGAAGCGAGTCAGGAAAGTTATGATTTAGTTGCAATGGACTCCGTTGAAAAAGCAAATTGGTTTATGCTTACGTTACAATCTATTGGTGATTTCTTTGTAAACATGTTCCAAGGTGCATTTAATTGGGTGAAGGGACTTTTCAGCTAATTTTTGCAGGAAGTCTTGCAACCTGATTGGAAATAGATTATGATGATATACAATCATTCATTGAAATAATAAAGCGTTGATAGGAAGCAGTAGCTGTTTGATTCTATCTATAGAGAGCTAATATCTGGTGCAAATTAGCGTTAGAATGCAGTGAATCCATCCTGGAGCATGCTTATTGAAGTGGTTCAGTCACGTAAGTAAGCACGGAGATACGACGTTATTCGTATATAAAGCCGGAAGAATCTGTCTGTATAGATTCTTTAACTAGGGTGGCAACGCGGGAAATATACTCTCGTCCCTTTCTACATAAGGGATGGGAGTTTTTTTATGGTTTTAAAGACATTAAAAATATAGGAGGTAATCAGTATGTTAGATATGAAATATGTACGAAATAACTTTGATGAAGTGAAGCAAAGATTAGCACACCGCGGAGAAGACCTTGGCGATTTAGACAAATTTGGCGAGCTTGATGTAAGAAGACGGGAATTGATTGCAGAGACAGAAAAACTAAAGGCAAAACGTAATGAAGTGTCTAAGGAAATTTCTGTTTTAAAGCGCGAGAAGAAGGATGCGGAGGAAGCCATAGCTTCTATGCGTGAAGTTGGAGATCAAATTTCTAAATATGATAAAGAATTAAAAGACATTGAGGAAACCCTGGAACATATCATGCTTTCTATTCCTAATCTGCCGCATGAGAGTGTGCCTGTTGGTGAAGATGAGGATGATAATGTAGAAGCACGTAAATGGGGAGAGGTGCCGGAATTTTCATTTGAAGCACAGCCGCACTGGGATGTTGCGACAAATTTAGATATTTTGGACTTTGAACGTGCAGCAAAGGTAACAGGAAGCCGTTTTGTTTTTTATAAAGGATTAGGAGCAAGACTGGAACGTGCATTATTAAACTTCATGATGGATCTGCATGCGGATAAGCATGGCTATCAGGAAATGCTTCCTCCATACATTGTGAATCGCCTGAGTATGACAGGAACAGGACAGCTTCCGAAATTTGAAGAGGATGCGTTTAAACTGGAAGACTGGGATTATTTTCTGGTGCCGACTGCAGAAGTCCCTGTAACCAATTATCACCGTGATGAGATTTTATCAGGAGAGGCGTTGCCGAAAAAATATGTTGCATTCAGCGCCAGCTTCCGTTCTGAAGCAGGTTCTGCCGGAAGAGATACACGCGGCTTGATTCGCCAGCATCAATTTAACAAAGTGGAGCTTGTGAATTTCGTGAAACCGGAAGATTCTTATGACACATTAGAAAGACTGACAGGGGAAGCGGAAAAAGTATTGCAGCTGTTAGAACTCCCTTATCGTGTGATGAGTATGTGTACAGGTGATTTAGGCTTTACAGCAGCGAAAAAATACGATATTGAAGTATGGATTCCAAGCCAGCATACGTACCGTGAAATTTCTTCTTGTTCTAATTTTGAGGATTTCCAAGCGCGCCGTGCCGGAATTCGCTTCCGCCGCGAAGCAAATGGAAAACCAGAATTTGTCCATACGTTAAACGGTTCTGGTCTTGCGTTAGGACGTACTGTAGCGGCTATTTTAGAGAATTGCCAGCAGGAAGATGGAAGTGTAGTAATTCCTGAAGTATTGCGTCCGTATATGGGCGGCATTGAAGTGATTGGCAAGTAATGATTAAGTAAGAGGCTCTCCATCTTTGGGGGCCTCTTATTTTTTGATAAAAAATATTGACAAGTCATCTTTGAGGATGATATAGTATATTTTGTTCGCTAGGAAGTGAGCAAATTAGCGTTATTTCATGGAGGTATACCCAAGTCTGGCTGAAGGGGTCGGTCTTGAAAACCGAGAGGCGGGTTAAACCGCGCGGGGGTTCGAATCCCTCTACCTCCTCCATTTAAAACAACCGTAAAAAATTGGAGAT
Source organism: Oceanobacillus sp. FSL K6-0251 (assembly GCF_038004725.1). Taxonomy (NCBI): domain Bacteria; kingdom Bacillati; phylum Bacillota; class Bacilli; order Caryophanales; family Bacillaceae; genus Oceanobacillus; species Oceanobacillus sp. FSL K6-0251. The sequence goes on from NZ_JBBORS010000001.1 coordinate 15,942, forward strand.
AAAAACCCGCAGCTTTCGTGCTGCGGGTTTTCTAATACATATATATGTTTACTCTCTATCTCTTCGCTCCAACAACGATTCTAATAACTGCTTTGGCAGCGGGAAGCGTTTGTTATCAAGCGGCAGAAAGTTAAGCTTGCTCTCTGCATGTTTATCCTCTTTTGCTTCATTGATTTCCGTATGAAGAAACTCCATCTTTTCATCCAGTTGATTTGCGATATTTGCACTGGTTGTTAATTCTTCTACCAGATGTGCCGGTACTTCCCCATCATATTTATAATAAATTTTATGCTCTAAGCTCGCCCAGAAATCCATCGCAACGGTACGGATTTGAATTTCGATAAATACCTCTTCCTGGCGGTCAGAGAAAAAGACAGGAATGGATAAAATCAGATGCAGACTTTTATATCCGTTTGGTTTTGGATGCTTAATATAGTCTTTCGTTTCAATGACTTTGATATCCTGCTGACCTTGGATCATTTTGCTGATTTTATAAATATCGGATATAAAGGAGCAGACAATCCGGATTCCTGCAATATCCTTGATATGATTCTTGATAGATTTTTGCGTAATCGAAATGTTTTTTCGCTGGCATTTTCGTAAAATACTTTCAGGTGTTTTTATACGTGATTTTAAATGTTCAATCGGATTATAATCATGAATATGCTCAAATTCTTCTTGAAGGATGTTCAGCTTGGTATTGATTTCATCCAGTCCAAATTTATAGCTGAGCATGAAACGTGTCAGTTCTTTTCGTACAGCGGTTAACTGGTGTATCTGTTTTGATTCATCCATTGATAAAATTCCTTTCTGGCTTACATTCATGTACAATATAAGTATAGCAAAATTTGTTTTGAATAGCAGATAAAAAGACGCTGCAATCCATTCTGATGGGTGCAGTCTTGACAAAAGTATGGCAAGGCCTTATAGTACAATTCAATAAAGAAATACGGTGAACGGGCCAGTAATCGATGTGTATTTACCAAAGAGAGGAAATCCGGCGGCTGTAAGATTTCTGTAAATGCCTTGATGAACCTATCCGGGAGTAGGTTAGTGTATGCTGACTGCAGTAAACTGCATTATCAATGTGAGTGGATAACTTTTATCAACAAAGGTGGTACCGCGGAATAATACTGATTTCGTCCTTTACAAGGGATGTATAATCAGTTTTTTTTATTGCTCTGAGGTATCGGTGAAATAAAATATTAAAGGAAAGAAGAAACACACAGGAGGAAACTACATGGAAAAAACAATTGCATTTTTTGGAGCAGGAAATTTAGCAGAGGCGATTATTGCAGGCATTACAAGGACTAATGTTGTTACAAAAGAACAGGTGCTGGTGACGAATCGCAGTGATAAAGCAAGGTTAGATCTGATTGCTGAAAAGTATGGAGTGACTTGCGACCTGGATAAAGAAGAAATGATCGAGAAAGCAGATATTATTATTTTAGCGATGAAGCCTAAGGATGCGAAGGATTATTTAGACTGGCTAAAAAATTATATAAAACCGCATCACATGGTTATTTCGGTGATTGCAGGGTTATCTATCGAACAGATGGAAAAAACGCTGGGAGAAGGTATTCCTGTTATTCGAACCATGCCGAATACGTCTGCATTGATCGGCCAATCAGCTACTGCTATTTCAAAGGGAACCAATGTCGAACTCGGTCAGCTTTACTTTGCTGAGGAACTATTCCAGACAGTGGGTACAACAAAAATTGTTGATGAGGAGCAGATGCATACGATTACGGCGATTGCAGGAAGCGGACCGGCATTTTTCTACTACATGGTGGAAGCAATGGAAAAAGCAGCAATTGAAGCAGGATTGGACCGGGATACGGCATTAGAGCTGCTGACCCAGACGGTGATCGGCGCAGGAAAAATGCTGGAGACATCTGGCGCAGACCCGGAACAGCTCCGTGTTAATATTACCAGCCCGGCAGGAACCACAGAGGCTGGTTTAAACCAGTTAATGGCGAATGAATTTGATAAGATAATTAAAGCATGTGTCGATGGCGCACGAAATCGGTCTATCGAGATTACGAATGCTCAGAACTAATTTTTTACACGTACTTTAAAAAAGAGAAGAGGGAAAGCAGATGCATACACCGGATTGCAGTTATTGCGGGAAAAGATGGAGTTATGGACAGACCTTTAAGCAGGTATTTAAGATTAAAATGATTTGTCCGCACTGCGGCAAAGAAAATTATTATAATGCAAGTAAAAAAGGCGGCTGGCTCCCTTTATTAGCCATTCCTATTCTGTTAGGGCTGGCCTTTCTGCTAAGGCTGTCTTCTGTAGAAATTATTCTCATGGGCTGTTTGCTGATGATTCTTCACGTCCTGTCGATTCCTTATCGGACGAGATTGCAGAGAGCCGGCAAATAAATGAAACACGATGCTTCCCAAAATAGATAAGGTTTAGTATAATACGATTGTTCGTTTATTTTTCAATGGACGGATAATGAAGCATAATTGAGCGGTTTCCACTGCTGATTATGTGCAAAGCCCCCGTAGCTCAGGGGATAGAGCATTGGTTTCCTAAACCATGTGCCGCAGGTTCGAATCCTGCCGGGGGCGTAAAAAAAGTCTTGTTATACAGAGATTTGTGTCTTTCAGTTATATTATCGGAGGCCACGGTTTATACTTGAAAATTACATAAACCGACAGACGTCATTTTTCGTTTTCTTGTTTGTTTTATGACAAGATTTCTGAAAGGTGGCTTTTTTTTATATAGAGAAGACAATTATTGTTCTGCTTATTTTTCGTGAAAAAGCAAAATGAGAAACACCATTGATGTTTTTTGTTTTATAGACGGTAATAATGAATAGAGCCGCTCCTAAAAAGAAGCGGCTCCATTCTTCTCATCTATATAAAGGGCAGGATACAGCAATGGATTCCGATTCCCTATCGCTATATCACTTTCACCCGATTCAAAATATCTTCGGCGTTTTTCACCCGTTCCTCTGTCGGTGGCTCTACACCTTCCAGCGGATAGTCCAAACCAAGATTTTCCCATTTATAGACACCTAATTTATGATACGGCAGCACTTCTATTTTTTCGACATTATTTAATGTCGCAATAAAATCGGAGAGCTGCTGTAAATGTGCATCGTTATCGCTGCCACCGGGAACAAGTACATGACGGACCCAGACAGGCACTTTCTTCTCGTCTAAATAGCGGGCCATGTCGAGAATATGTTCATTGGACAGACCAGTGAGCTCTTTATGCGCTGCAGCGTTGATATGCTTTAAATCAAGTAAAACCAAATCAGTTAATTCCAGTACTTTATCTAAATTTTTTATAAAGTGAGGGGAGCGGTTAAAGCATCCGGCAGAAGTATCAATGGTTGTGTGTACTCCTAATTTTTTCAGTTCGGTGAACAATTCGAGTAAAAATTCAACCTGAAGTAAAGGCTCTCCGCCGCTGACAGTCACTCCTCCATTGGTAGATTGGAAGAATGGGAGATAGCCCTTAATATCCTTCACCAGCTCTTGTACAGACATTTTCTTTCCTGCTCCCATGTTCCATGTATCCGGATTATGACAAAATTGACAGCGTAATAAACAGCCTTGAGTAAAGATAACATAGCGTAATCCAGGCCCGTCTACGGTTCCACACGTTTCGATTGAATGAATTCTTCCTTCTTTCATGATACTTTTCCCCCTCACTTCATATGCTGAAAATAATTCAGCATCAAGCGCTCAAGTTATTTAATGAGCGCTTGATATTGACTTCTTACAGAATGGCCTTACAAGCTTTCATGGAAGGTCCGGTTAATGACATCGATTTGCTGTTCTCTTGTCAGCTTAATAAAGTTTACTGCATATCCAGAGACGCGGATGGTAAGCTGCGGGTATTCTTCCGGATGCTCCATCGCATCTAATAAAGTTTTCCGATCAAAGACATTGATGTTTAGATGATGTCCTTTTTTTGCTGCATAGCCATCGAGGATACCGGCTAAGTTTGTTTTTCTTGTTTCTTCATCTTTACCTAACGCTTTTGGCACGATGGAGAAGGTGTTAGAGATACCATCCAGTGCGTATTTATATGGCAATTTTGCAACGGAGCTTAAAGAAGCTAATGAGCCATTTTTATCACGTCCGTGTAATGGGTTTGCTCCTGGAGCAAAAGGTTCTCCTGCTTTTCGTCCATCTGGTGTATTTCCCGTTTTCTTCCCGTAAACCACATTGGAAGTAATCGTCAGGATAGACTGTGTTGGTGTAGCATCGCGATACATATGGTGTTTCTTAATTTTATTCATAAAGTCTTTTACGAGATTCACAGCAATTTCATCTGCGCGATCATCGTTATTGCCGTATTTTGGATAGTCTCCTTCTATTTCATAATCAACAACAAGTCCGTCTTCATCACGAATGGTTCTTACCTTCGCATATTTAATGGCGCTTAGGGAATCGACAATGACGGATAGTCCTGCTACACCACAAGCCATGGTCCGTAATACTTCCCGGTCATGCAACGCCATTTCCAGTCGCTCGTAGCTGTATTTATCATGCATATAATGGATAATGTTTAATGCGTTGACATATAAACCAGATAACCAGTCTAGGAGGTTATCATATTTCTCCATCACTTCGTCGTAATCAAGATACTCTGATGTGATTGGTGCATAGTTTGGAGCTACCTGCATTTTTAGATTTTCATCTACACCGCCATTGATCGCATACAGAAGTGCTTTTGCCAAGTTTGCCCGTGCACCGAAGAACTGCATTTGTTTCCCGATGCGCATTGCAGATACACAGCAGGCAATTCCATAGTCATCTCCATAGATCGGGCGCATGATATCATCGTTTTCATATTGAATCGAGCTTGATTTAATAGACATTTTTGCACAATATTTTTTATAGTTTTCCGGCAGTTTAGCAGACCAAAGTACGGTTAAGTTTGGCTCTGGCGCCGGTCCTAAGTTATCTAATGTGTGCAGAAAACGATAGGAGCTCTTTGTTACAAGTGGGCGTCCATCTTCTGCTATTCCTGCCAATGATTCTGTTACCCAAGTCGGGTCTCCGCTAAATAATTCGTTATAATCTGGTGTTCTTGCGAATTTTACGAGACGCAGCTTCATCACAAAATGATCGACAAGTTCTTGCGCTTCTTGCTCTGTCATAACCCCATTTTCAATATCTCTCTCTATATAAATATCTAAGAATGTAGAAACACGGCCAAGACTCATGGCAGCCCCGTTTTGCTCTTTAATGGCAGCTAAATAGGCTAAATAGAGCCATTGGAATGCTTCCTGTGCAGTTGTTGCAGGCTTGGAAAGGTCAAATTCATATTTTTCTCCGAGCTTTTTCAAATCCATTAAGGAACGAATCTGCTCCGAGGTTTCTTCACGGTCGCGAATCACATCGTCCGTCATTGTTCCGTTACCAATCAGCTGCAGGTCTTTTTTCTTTTCTTCAATTAAACGGTCTACTCCATACAGGGCAACACGGCGGTAATCACCGATAATACGTCCGCGGCCGTATGCATCTGGAAGCCCGGTGATGATTCCTGCTTTTCTTGCTTTTAAGATTTCGGGTGTATAGGCATCAAAGACGCCTTGGTTATGCGTTTTCCGGTGTTCTGTAAAGGTATGGACAACGTCATCATCAACTTTGTAGCCATAGGATTCTGCGGCAGCTACAGCCATACGGATACCTCCAAAAGGCATTAGAGCACGTTTGAAAGGCGCATCTGTTTGCACGCCGACGATTTTTTCCAAGGGCTTATTTAAATAACCAGCACCGTGAGAGGTAATAGTAGATACGATTTTTGTATCTAAATCATATACACCGCCATTTTCCCGTTCTTCTCTGGTTAATTGCATGACTTGCTCCCACAGGTCTTTGGTGGCTTGAGTTGCATCAGTTAAGAAGGATTCATTTCCTTCATATAAATGATAATTCTGTAAAATAAAATCACGAACATCAATTTCTTGCTGCCAGTTGCCTTCAACGAAACCATCCCAAGGGACTCTTTTTACCATTTCATCTGCTACTTTCATAACAAAAACCCTCCTCTTAATTAATTGTGAATAAATTCACAATAACCTCTATTTTTATTATAACGGTTTCGGAAAATAAAACAAGTGAAATACTTCACAAATGAAGAAAGTTCTTAAAATGTTCAAATTTAAAGCTTGAGAAATAAGAGGATTTTATAAAATAGTAACATTCGTTCCAAGCCTTTTTTAAAGAGTAAGAAAGTATAAAATGTTGAGGATAGCCGCTCCAACGGGTTTCATGGGGGGAGTAATCTTAGGCCCCAGAAATACACTACGCTTTCCATGGGCCCCGAGCTCATCTCCTTTAAAGAAGACTTGCTGATTGGCAAGCCGACAGGCGCAGACAGAAGCATAGTCGCGCTTATGCCTATGGTAGAAAATAGAAGAACACTTTTTTCCTGCGGAGTCTTCCCACTAGGACTGCTGCGGTTACTCGCCCCGTCAAAACCGTTGCCCGCGGAAAGCGACTTCCCGAAGCGGACATCTGCTCGGCAAGAATATTAGTATTTTAAAGACCAAGTGATTTTCTTGGTTTCTCTTAATAAATACCGGGTTTTGGATAGGGGAACGGAGCAAGTGTATTGTTTTCTGCTATATATTTGCTTAAAATAAATACATTACGGTTTTTAGAAGGAAGGTTTCTTTATTGTATGTAATAATTGTTCTGGGGATCATTGCAGGAATGATGATTCCGCTGCAGACAGCAGTAAATAATCGGCTGACTGTGTTTACGAAAGCGGTGTTGCCGACATCCTTTTATTCCTTTTTATCTGGAAGTATTATTTTATTTTTCATTAATCTTATGATAGATCCTGACAAATTTACAGTATCATTCTTTGCAGATCAATCCTTTTCCTATATCTGGTTTACTGGTGGTGTGCTTGGAGTAATTTTTCTTACAGGGAATATTATTTTACTGCCCAAAATTGGTGCAGCATTAACGGTTATTGTTACCGTAACAGGACAGATGGTGATTGGTATTTTGATTGATACCTTTGGCTGGTTTAGTGCAGAGGTAAAACCGTTGCATTTTATGCATATCGTTGGTGTTCTTCTTTTAATTACCGGAATTGTCTATATGAATGCGAAAAAAAATCCCGGCGTTTCGCAGAGTCATTCCCGTCTGTGGGTATTGTTCGGGATATGTACAGGAATGATGCCGCCGCTGCAGACAGCAATCAATAGCGCCTTGCGTTATGAAGTAGACTCCTTTATTTATGCTGCTTTTATTTCATTTATTGTAGGAACCGCTGTGTTATTTATTCTGTCGATGATAGTGAATAAAGGAGTAAAGTTAACACGTATTTCTGGAGATTTTAAATTAAAGCCCTGGCATTTTGCCGGTGGTGCACTCGGCGCAGCATATATCGCATCAAATATCAGTTTAATGCCTTATCTGGGTGTTACATTAACGATGATGGCTGCTATTTTAGGGCAGATTATCATGGGACTGTTAATTGATCATTTTGGGCTGTTTAACCTTCCGAAGTATTTAATTGATCAAAGAAGGGTTATCGCTGTTATTATGATTATCAGTGGAATAATCGTACTCAATATCTTTTAAGAGGATATTTAAAAATTCTTTTTCACTGTCCTTTTTGTACATGTATTTTAAGTTCGCAGACCTTGTTTCTTGCCTGTTGGAAAGGAAACAAGGTCTAATTTTTACCCTGTGAGATAGGAAGGGGTTTTTTCATACAGAGAAAAATGGTTATTATGGTACATCTCCAGCCTGTGCAGCGCAAAGGAAAATTCCACCGGAAAATGCTGCAGAATATCATAAACATTTTCGATATGAAGCTGGTCCAGCATAAATGTCGGGATACAAAAATGATATGCAAAATGGTTGGCTTGATTTTCTTGCAGGTCGACAAAAAGGGAATGCATAAAACGCTGATCTCCTTCATGGAAAAAATAATGGCATAATTCATGCCCAAAACATTGCCATATATTTTGCTGGGAAGTATTTGGAAGTACGATATAATTATCTATCCGCATACTGACAGATGCTGCATAAATAATTTCAATATTTAAAGCTTGTGCAATAGCAGAAATGGAGAGCTCTGCCGGAGTCTGGATATTCAGCTGCTTGTATAATACTTCGACAAATTTTTCTACATCTGAATAGTACATTTGATTTCCCACCTTCAATAAGAATATACGTTCGGTTTGAAGTGCTAAAAATAAGGTGCAGCAAGTACACCTGTTTTTATATTGCTTATGGAAGTATAAATCAGCATTAGTCATTTTGATTGGCGTTACCATTATTTGTTTTCTTTCTGTATAAAATATATTGTATCACATTTAAAGCTTCTTCTTTCTCATCTTCTGTCATTCGTTTCCAATTACGGAACATCAATGTATCTTGCTCCGACATCGGCTCCGGCCGGGAAGTATCCTTTGTTGAGGGAGACATAGATTTACCTAAAAGCCAATCTACGGAAACACCATATAAATTAGCCATTTTATGTAACGTGTCTGTGTCCGGATCACGATATTCTCTTTCATAACCAGATAAAGTACCATTTGAAATACCTAAAAGTTTCGAAGCTTCAATTTGTTTTAATCCAGCTTTTTCTCGTGCTTCTCTTAATCTTTGGGAAAGAATTTTCATAGTATCCACCTCAATATAGAGATAATACCATTTTTAATAAAAACAATAATATTTTTAAGCGAAATGCAAATTTTATTGTTTTCGTATATTGACTTATGCAAAGCGCTTAATTATAATTTAAAGTATAAAAACCAAAAGATGGATGGGGTGATTTAGTGGAAATACATGAGAAAATCGAATTTATCAGACAGCAAAAGCAGATAACGAAGACACAAATTGCAAAAAAATGCTCTAAAACTCCTGCCTGGTACACCAATATTTCCAAGGGAAAAACAAAGATAGATGTAGATACCCTGGAAAGAATAGCAGATGCATTAGAAATTGATGTGAAAATGTTATTTGATAAGGAGTTGAATGATGCATTAAATAAATGCAAAGAGCTTTTATAAACGAAAATAAAAAGGAAGAGATTTTATACACCCTAGATCAAAACGATACCTCGAAGAGCTGGAATGATATAACTATCATTAAGCGCCACATAGCTATCCCCTCAAAGAAAAATCTCTCAACCACAATATATTTTATCCTGTTATAATACGTAATTCGGGTTCTATCTCCTCGTTCATAGGGAGGTAGTTTTTTATTGGATAAATGAAGCTTGTGTTTTACTCAATAAAAAACTGGGTAAAGATTTTAAACATATTTATGTAATATGGAATATAATGTAATATTTAAAAACATACTATTCAAGTACCTTACATTTATGGTAGAATTTATCTTACTCTACAATTAGAATAAACCCTGTAAAATGTAGTCGCCTCAACTACAATGAAAAATCCAATAAATCTATGTTTTATATCCAATGAAAATAAAGTGTTTATCAAGAGTGAAGAATGACTGATTAAAGAAAAGGTAACTAGCAGTAAATAAAAAAACTTTGTTTCAGTTGGATATTTTTGTACCCGAAAACATAGTGAAAGGAAGAAGGTATATGGATTCTAAAAAATTAACGAGAAGAATATTAATTGCTCTGGTTGCTGGTGCAGCTGCTGGTATAGCACTGACATTTGCCCCGGAAAGTTTTTTTGAACCTCTCGATAAATATGTATTAGCCCCGATTGGTCAAATATTTATTAATCTTATAATGATGTTAGTAGTTCCGCTTGTATTTGTATCCATTGTATTAGGAACAGCAGGCCTGGGAGACCCGAAAAAATTAGGAAAGATTGGTGTTTCCGCGGTTGCCTTTTTCTTAACAACAACGGCAATTGCAATCAGTTTAGGTCTAGGTTTGGGTTATTTGATCCAGCCGGGGTCGACAGGGATCTTTGATACGTCAAATGCAGAATACAGCGCAGATGAAGCACCGCCAATTATGGAGACGTTGATTAATATTGTTCCTGAGAATCCTATAGAAGCATTGGCATCTGGAGAAATGCTTCAGATTATTGCATTTGCTATCTTTATTGGGGTTGCATTGGCATTTTTAAGTGATAAAACAAAAGGAATATATAATCTATTTGAACAGGCAAACGAAATTTTGAATTGGTTAATTACAGTGATTATGCGATTTGCTCCGTATGGGGCATTTGCTTTGATTGCCTCAGCAATTGGTGATGCTGGACTGAATGCACTCGGTTCCATGTTGAGCTATATGTTAACGGTGATTGCAGGTTTGCTGCTGCACGCACTCATTATCTATTCGCTTGCTATTTGGCTAATCGGACGCGGGAACCCAATTACATTTTTTAAAGTATTTTTCCCGGCAATGGTGGTTGGCTTTAGTACTTCCAGCTCTAATGCTGCACTTCCTGTGGCGATGAAGACAGCTCAAGAAAAACTGGGTGTAAAAAAAGCTGTCAGCAGCTTTGTTCAGCCGCTCGGTGCAACCATTAATATGGACGGGACAGCAATTATGCAGGCTGTAGCAACCGTATTTATTTCCCAAGTGTATGATATCCCGCTGACTTTTATGGATTTATTAATGGTCGTTCTTATCGCTACGTTGGCAAGTGTTGGTACAGCAGGCGTCCCTGGCGTCGGACTGGTGATGCTGGCAATGGTACTTGGCCAAGTTGGGCTGCCGGTAGAAGGCATTGCTTTAATAATTGGTATTGACCGTCTTCTCGATATGTTAAGGACATCTCTAAATATTGCCGGCGATGCTACTTGTGCATATATTATATCTGAACGGGGAAAACGGAATGAGAAAAAGACACAAAATGCATAAAATCAATATTTAATTCAATGAAATCCGAACGCATTTGCATTCTAACGAGAGAATGTTCAAAATGGGTCCGGATTTCTTTGTTTCGTACGTTGTTTTTATTCTATTTAGCTGGAAGTTGATTAAGAGATAACCTGCAGCACGCTTTCTGCTTAATTTATTTGTTCCTGATAAACTGCTGTAAATCATGGGTTAACGGGTATTCATCCCAGTAATATCTCCTTTATTTTGTAAAATTAGAAACAAACTCTTTAAAAATGTCACAGAATGTTCTAAAATAGAAATAGTTAACAAAATATTTTAATCCTTTTTTTAATTCTATTTGTAATCGTTTCCAATTAAGATGAATGAGGTGATTAGATGGATATGCAAGCAATTCCGGCACGTGAAGGCAATCATAATTTAAAAAACTACGAGGATTTTCGAAAAACATTTTCTTGGGAAAGTGTGGAGAAGAACTTTTCCTGGCATGAAACAGGAAAAGTGAATATGGCCTATGAAGCAATTGATAGACATGCTGATAATCCGGATAAGAAGGATAAAATCGCATTACTATATTCAGATCCCAATCGAGAAGAAAAGGTCAGCTTTGATGAACTTCGTTTACAAAGTAATCAATTTGCGAATGTATTGAAGAAATACGATGTGCAAAAAGGAGATCGTGTTTTTCTTTTTATGCCGAGAAGTCCGGAGTTCTATCAAGCATTTTTTGGTATTCTAAAAATAGGGGCGATTGCAGGACCGCTGTTTGAGGCATTTATGGAGCAGGCAGTCGGCGATCGATTAGAGAATAGTGAGGCGCGTGTATTAATAACAACTCCTGATTTACTCTACCGTATCCCGCAGGACAGACTGCCTCATTTAGAGAAAATCGTGTTAGTAGGTGCGCATGAGGAAGAAGGAGACCAGTATATTGGTTTCGATTCCGAAATGAAAGAGGCATCCACGGATTTTGATATTGTTTGGGTGGATAGAGAAGATGGCATGCTGCTTCATTATACATCTGGTTCCACAGGGAAGCCAAAAGGCATCCTGCATGTCCATAACGCTATGATACAGCATTACGCAACTGGAGAATGGGTGTTAGATTTAGAGGACGATGACATCTATTGGTGTACAGCTGACCCTGGCTGGGTTACAGGAACAAGCTATGGTATTTTTGCGCCTTGGCTGCACGGAGTGACAAATGTGATTCGCGGCGGACGTTTTTCTCCAGATGATTGGTATAAAACGTTACAGGATAATCATGTTACCGTATGGTATACTGCACCGACAGCATTACGGATGCTTGTAAGTCACGGCGAAGAGAAGGTCAGAGAATATGACCTGTCTGCGCTGCGTCATATTTTGAGCGTAGGAGAGCCATTAAATCCGGAAGTAATTACATGGGGATTAAAAGCTTTCGATTTACGAATTCATGATACCTGGTGGATGACAGAGACAGGGGCGCAGGTGATTGTAAACATCCCGTCACTGGAAATCAGACCTGGTTCCATGGGGAAACCAATCCCTGGGGTAGAGGCGTCCATTGTCGATAATGAAGGCAATGAAATCCCTCCAAATCAAATGGGTAATTTAGCCATCAAAGCGGGATGGCCGTCCATGATGCGCGAGGTTTGGAACAATAAAGGAAAATATGAAAGTTATTTTATTAACGGCTGGTATGTCTCTGGAGATAGTGCATATCGCGATGAAGATGGATATTTCTGGTTCCAGGGCCGTCTGGATGATGTTATCAATACATCTGGAGAACGGGTCGGACCATTTGAGGTCGAGAGCAAGCTGATTGAACATCCGGCTGTTGCAGAGGCGGGAGTTATCGGTAAGCCGGATCCGGAGCGTGGAGAAATTATTAAAGCATTTATCACCTTAAATCCGGGTCATGAAAAAAGTGATGAGCTGTTGGAAGAAATTCGTCAATTTATTAAAAAAGAATTAAGTGCACACGCTGCACCAAGAGAAATTGAAGTAAAAGACTCTATTCCTAAAACACGGAGCGGTAAAATCATGCGCCGTTTATTAAAATCATGGGAATTAGGGCTGCCGACAGGAGATACTTCGACGTTAGAGGAGTAATCCGTCTATTGTAAAAAAAGCAGGAAATACTTTATAAAATGAACATAGTGGCTTCTCATTTAACGATAAAAATGAGAAGCCACTATTTTTACGTACTCAAACTTTCGTACATTAAAAAATAACTTTTTTTTCACAGAAACAGGAGTTAATCGTTCCTTCGATAACGCCCTTTACAAAGAATATCAATTCGTATGTTTTAAATAAATTCTATTTGGGAAGATATAGGATGTAACCAATATTAAAGGAGTGAATAATTCATGGGTAAAAAAATTGCAACAGTTATCACAGACTTATTTGAAGACGTAGAATATACAGACCCTAAAAAAGCATTGGAAGAAGCTGGTCATGAGCTGGTTACGATTGAAAAAGAACAAGGCAATACCGTAACAGGCAAATCAGAAGATACAAAAGTAACTATCGATAAAGGTATTGATGACGTAAAACCAGAAGACTTTGATGCATTATTTATTCCTGGCGGTTTCTCTCCAGACATGCTTCGTTCAGATGACCGCTTCGTTGCATTTGCAAAACATTTTATGGATGAGAAGAAACCAGTGATGGCCATTTGTCATGGACCGCAGCTTCTTATCACTGCAAAAACACTGAATGGACGTGGAGCAACAGGCTTTAAATCAATCCAGGTTGATTTAGAAAATGCAGGTGCGAAATTCCAGGATAAAGAAGTTGTCGTTTGTCAAAATCAATTAGTAACAAGCCGTACACCAGATGATATTCCAGCGTTTAATCGTGAGTCTGTGAAAGTGCTTGGTTAATTAAAAAGTATAATTAGAAATAAAGAAGAGTGCTTTGAAAATATGGTTTCAAAGCACTCTTTTTCATGTACATATTCTGCTTATTCCTCTAATTTTTGAATATCAAATTCATTATTTAAAAGCAGCCAGTTCTGCGGGAAGGACAGCCCTAATTTCCAATAAGAAATGCCTAAAAGTTGAAATTCGCGGATTAAATCAAATTTAGCCTGGATTGAACGGGCATCCTCAAACCAAACCTCGTGCTCCTGTCCGGAGGCATCTGCATACATAAAATAGGGCGCTTGGGCTGTGGTATCATATTGAATCGCAACATTATTCTCCCAGGCGATTTGAACGGCCTGCTGCGGACTGATAGCCCGTGCCGCTTCCCCTCCTTCTACAAAAGGAAGTGTCCAATCATATCCATATAAATTCTGACCGAGTAAAATTTTCTCTGATGGAATTTCAGAAACAGCATATTCCACCACGTCGCGGACGGAGTTGAGAGGTGAAATAGCCATCGGTGGCCCGTAGCTGTAGCCCCATTCATAAGTCATCAACACAACAAAATCAACAATCTCTCCGTGGGTGCGGTAATCATGCGCTTCATACCATTGCCCTGCCTGTTCTGCGCTCGTTTTTGGCGCAAGTGCTGTTGAAATCAGCAGTCCAGCTTGGGAAAGGCGATCCTTCGCGGTACGCAAAAAGGTATTATAAGCCTCCCTATCATCTGATGGAAGAAATTCAAAATCAAAATGTACATCACGAAAGCCTTGTTCTGTTGCGATATTAATAATCTCATCTAATAACCGGTTTTGAACAGCCTGCACCGTTAAGATAATATGCCCGACCTCCGAGCTGAATGCTCCTTCTTCTAAATTAGTAATGGCCATCGCAATGGAAGCGCCGTTTGCTCGTGCGGAGGTGATAAGATTCCCTGTTGGCGGAGCTGTCAGTGTACCATCCCGATTAGCGCGGTAGCTAAATAAGGTGAGATACGTTAAAAAAGGCGAATACGTGCTTGCTGCTGTTTCTAATGTCTGGGAAACCTCCTCTCCCATTGGTTCGACATAGGCATTGGAAGTAATCGGTTCTTTTGGAGCAGGCGGGATGTATAGGCGAAGTCCAGGATAAATAATCTGATTTGCATTTAATCCGTTAATCGTTGCTAATTCCTCCACAGGGATGTTAAATTGAGCCGCCACGGAAGAAAGTGTATCACCAGACTGCACAAAATAAAACTCTCCGACAATGGGAATGACAAGTGCTTGCCCGATAACTAATTGGTCAGGTGCATTTAGTTCATTCGCATTGACAATATCTTGAACGGAGGAACCGTATGTATCTGCAATTTGCTCCAGCGTATTTCCTTGTTCAACGACGTATATTTGCAAACTAATAACCCCCTTCAGAGTGCTTCTTACTCACTATATGAAGGGGGAGAAAGTAATATGCTAAATTGCTGTAATATCTGCATCCATGACCGATTCCATTAGATAAAGCGCATAGTTATTATTATCCACTCCCTCGGAGGCGAGGCAGTTTTTAGGAATGGAAAGGCTGAATTTATACATATAGGCATCCTTTGCCGTAAACAGAATACAAATATCGCCGGCGATCCCTGCCAAAATAAGATGTGTTCGTTTTAAATCTGTTAAAAGAGCGTGTAAGGGTGCTTGAAAAAAGGCGGAGTGTTGTGGTTTAATTAGGAAATAATCGTCATCATCCGGTTTGATTTTTTCAATGATGTTCTCACTCTTTTCATTTTTACAATATTTGATAATCTCCCGGAAATCTGCTTGCCATAAGCCATAATGATCGTTAACGTAGATAATAGGTATCGACTTTTCTTTGGCGAAGTGACGCAAATTAATTAAATTTGGGAGAATCTCTTCTGTGTTTGCAAGAAGGTTGTCACCGCCGTCAAATTTAAAATCATTGATTAAGTCGATAAAAACGAGTGCTGTGTTCTCTGGTGTTATATTCATGAGCTTCTCCTTTTTTAAAGAAATCAGTTAATATAGTATTCCCGCTAAACAATTATTAAAACGAGAATAAAGTGATGTGATAAAAATGACAGAAGAAATATCTGTAAGCCAAGATGAAAAGTATATGGCAGCTGCTCTGCAGGAGGCACGCAGAGCTTGGATGTTAAACGAAGTTCCCATTGGTGCAGTGGTCGTGAAGGAAGGAGAAATTATCGGCAGAGGCTTTAATTTGCGTGAATCCATGCAGACTACCTTAACTCATGCAGAGCTTCTTGCTATTCAGGATGCCAATCAAAAAGTCGGCAGCTGGAGATTAGAGGATTGCACCTTATATGTTACATTAGAGCCATGCCCTATGTGCGCCGGAGCAATTGTTCAATCAAGAGTGAAGCGTGTAGTCTATGGAGCAAGTGACCCAAAAGCAGGCTGTGCGGGAACCTTAATGAATTTATTGGAAGAACCGCGGTTTAACCATCAGGTCGAGGTGAAATCTGGTGTGCTTGAACCACAATGCAGTACGGTTTTAAAGAATTTTTTTAAAGAGCTGCGTCAGAAGAAGAATGAAAAGGATGCTGAGGCGGGAGAATAGAGCCGGCACTGGAAAAGATACTTTTTTCATTGCATTTTTAGGACGAGGAAGCTATAATAATAAATACGTGCTAAGCGGGGAGGTAGCGGTGCCCTGTACTCGCAATCCGCTATAGCGAGGCCGAATTCCTGCTCGAGGTGGGATGACTGTGTGGTCAGACGTAAGGAATTGGTGTTGACGTCCGGGTCCTGCGCAACAGGAACCCATGAACCCTGTCAGGTCCGGAAGGAAGCAGCAGTAAGTGGTCATTCTTGTGTGCCGCAGGGAAACCTGGGCTGAGCCATGAACTTACGTAGCGCATATGGTCACTCCATCGAAAGCAGGTGCACGTTACATATGAAAGAAAAGGACTGTGAATGCAGTTCTTTTTTTTATGCAAAAATATAGCGGGATAAACAGATTATTTGCACTGAATCATAAGAAAGCATATGCTATGAATTACTTAAAATTTACAAGCGAGGTGTAAAAATGGCTCAATTAACACAACCTTTTACATTAAAAAATTTAACCTTGAAAAATAAAGTTGTCATGGCTCCAATGTGCCAGTATTCAGTAGATGCTAAGGACGGGATTCCAAACGATTGGCATTTTGTTCATTATACCTCCCGTGCAGTGGGCGGCGCCGGATTAATCTTAGTGGAAATGACAGATGTCGATCCGGATGGGCGGATTACAGATAATGACCTTGGTCTCTGGTCAGACGAGCAAATTCCAGCTTATAAAAAAATAGTTGATGCCGTTCATAAGCAGGGCGCTAAAATTGGTATTCAGATTGCGCATGCCGGCAGAAAGGCTGAGGATGCGAACCCGCCAGTTGCTCCATCGGCAATTCCTGTTACAGAGGATGATAAAATGCCTCGTGCTTTAACGACAGATGAAGTCCGGGAAACGATTCAACAGTTCCAGGATGCAGCAAAACGAGCAGTCGAAGCTGGTTTTGATACGATTGAATTGCATGGAGCACACGGTTATTTGATTCATCAATTTCATTCTCCGTTAATTAATCAGAGAGAGGATGAATATCAGGAGCTGTCCTTCTTTGGGGTACAAATTATCCGTGCTGTGAAAGATGTGATTCCTGCAGATATGCCGCTTCTGATGCGCATTTCAGCTGTAGAATACATGGATGGCGGCTATGATATAGACCACGCATTAGAAATTGCCAAAAAATATAAAGCGGCTGGTGTTGATATGTTCCATATTTCCAGCGGCGGAGAAGC
This sequence comes from Oceanobacillus sp. FSL K6-0251, assembly GCF_038004725.1. Lineage (NCBI taxonomy): Bacteria > Bacillati > Bacillota > Bacilli > Caryophanales > Bacillaceae > Oceanobacillus > Oceanobacillus sp. FSL K6-0251. Next base: position 33,355 of record NZ_JBBORS010000001.1, read on the forward strand.
ACCTCCAGGAAAGCAAAAACCAGCCACCAATCCAGGCTATCAGCTTCCATTTGCACGCAGGTTTAAAGAAGAGCTGGATATGCCGGTGATTGCTGTCGGCCTTTTAGAAGACCCTGCGTTGGCAGAGTCTGTTATTGGCAATGGCGATGCGGACCTGGTTGCGATTGGCCGCGGTATGCTGAAAGATCCTTATTGGGCCATTCGGGCAAGCGAACAGTTGGGAGATACGATGGAACCGGCAAGACAATATAAGCGTGCTTATCCGAAGAAGTAGTGATGAATGCAGACGAATAGAAGGATGATTCCCCGTACGAGTTTCTTTTTACAGGTAAAATTGTACTAGAAACCAGGGATATGATATAATTTCTATAGCAAAGCATACGATATAAAAAAGGGCAGCATGCAACCACATGCTGCCCGGAAAATACACACAGTGATTTCTCTCCATCAGAGAGGGAAGGCTGTTTTAAGTGACAATGAAGCCACCCTGTTTGCCGGCAAGCGAAGGGTGGTTTTTTTACTTTTGGTCTTTATCATGAAATGAAAGAATGGCTATAATAAGCAAGCCAAAGCTGATCATTAAAGATAAGGCATCAAAAGTAGCCATAGGCATCACCTCCTTTCATATAGGAGATGGTACCTTCCACCGTTTAACTTCTTACTGTGAGTATCTTAGTGTATTATACCATAATAGGAACATTAGTTCTATAAATTTAGACGAACCTTTTTATTCAACATAAAAAAATTAAATTCTAAGCTAATTTTTGCAAACATAAATTACTTCCAGATAATCATTTCTAAGGTTTTCATCCAAGCCTTTAATCGGGTATAATAAGAAGGAGACAAATAAGGGGAATCGAAATCATGAGTTATCAAGCTTTATACCGCGTCTGGCGACCAAGAACATTTGAAGATGTCGTAGGACAGCAGCATATCACGAGAACATTACAAAATGCTATTACCCAGGATAAATTCTCACATGCTTATTTATTCTCTGGCCCAAGAGGGACAGGGAAAACGAGTGCTGCAAAGATTTTTGCACAAACGATTAATTGTGAGCATGCGCCTGTCAAAGAACCATGTAATGAATGTGCGGCATGTAAAGGGATTCAAGATGGCTCTATTTCGGATGTCATTGAAATTGATGCGGCATCAAATACTAGCGTCGATGATATTCGTGATATTCGTGATAAAGTAAAGTATGCACCGAGTGCTGTTCCTTATAAAGTGTATATTATTGATGAAGTGCATATGATATCTGTCAATGCATTTAATGCGCTTTTGAAAACGCTGGAAGAGCCGCCAAAACATGTTGTATTTATTCTGGCAACTACCGAACCGCATAAAATACCATTAACGATTATATCCCGTTGCCAGCGCTTTGATTTCAAACCGATTTCTAATCAGGCAATTGTGGAAAGAATGCAAAAAATCATGCAGGCAGAAACTATTTCTGTTACAGAGGAAGCCTTAGAGTCTGTGGCATTAGCAGCAGAAGGCGGAATGCGTGATGCACTGAGTATCCTGGACCAGGCAATTTCCTATAGTGAGGAGCAGGTAGAGTTAGAAGATGTGCTTGCTGTAACTGGCGGAGTATCTCAGGAGGTGCTCACCAATATCGTCCGTGCAATGATTCAGCAGGATGTGCAGACGGTGCTTCAAGGATTGGACCAGATGATTCAGACCGGAAAAGATCCCGGAAAGTTTGTACAGGATTTAATCTACTTTATGCGTGATTTACTTTTATATAAAAGCTCGTCAGGTTTAGCTGATTTATTAGAACGGGCAGTAGCCAATGAAGCTTTTGAAGCATTATCGGAGCAAGTGGAGAACAGCTGGATTCAGCATGCAATTATTGAACTGAATCAATGCCAGCAGGAAATGAAATGGTCCAACAGTCCGAAAATCTTTATTGAAGTTGCACTGTTGTCCATTACAGATCAATTTGGAAAGACGCAAGGATCCGGACAGCTTCAGCCGGAAGCTGTGGAGCAATCAGCTGTTGTCGGGCAGCTTCAGCAGAAACTGCAGGCGATGGAGCGTGATATTGCAAAATTAAAAGAAGCCCCGCCCCAGCAGCAAGATGCTGGCGGTACCGCCCCTGCACAGGAAAGACGCCGTCCCAGCTCGAGAAATTCACGAAACACTTATAAGATTCCATTTGATCGAATTCGTGATACACTAGGAAAGGCAGAGAAAAAAGAACTGAAAGATGTTCATGCACATTGGGCAAACTTCTTAAATCAGTTGAAAACAACAAATGCCCCGGCTCATGCGACGATTCAGGACAGCAAGCCTGCTGCGGCATCAGCTGATACCCTGATTGTTGCGTTTAAATATGAAATTCATTGTTCTTTATTCCTGGATCATCGGGAAATGGTAGAATCGATATTAGGGAATTTGGATAAACACCGCACGATTATTCCTATTCCGGAGAAAGAGTGGAATGACCTGCGCAGTGAGTATATTCAAAAGCAGGAAAAGCCGGATGAACCCAAGAAACCAGAAGGAGACCCGCTCGTAGATGAAGCGCGAAAGCTTTTTGGTGATGATCTTTTAGAAATTTATGATTAACATATACATTTAAAGGAGGTATTTTCCATGAAGGGAAATATGAATAACATGATGAAGCAAATGCAGAAAATGCAGAAGAAAATGATGAAGGCACAGGATGAATTACATGAAATGTCCTTTGAAGCTTCAGCTGGCGGCGGCATGGTAACTGTCCGGGCGAATGGCAAAAAAGAAATTACAGATGTAGAAATCAAAGAAGAGGTTGTTGACCCGGATGATATTGAAATGCTGCAGGATCTTATTTTAGCAGCGACTAATGACGTGTTAACACAAATCGATGACAAAACAAATGATACCATGGGACAATTTACAAAAGGAATGAATATGCCAGGAATGTTCTAATTCCTTTCTAATTAAAGATAAGACGTCTGGCTTCACTGCCAAGGCGTCTTATTTTCGCAAAAGATAGAGTTTTTAATTGACTTTTTTTGATAAGGGGGTAAGAAAGTATGTATTATCCAGAGCCGATAACCAAGCTGATGGATAGCTTCTCCAAATTACCGGGAATTGGTCCAAAGACAGCAGCACGTCTGGCCTTCTTTGTTTTAAATATGAAGGATGACGATGTGATGAATTTTGCTAATGCATTAGTGAATGCGAAACGGGAGCTTACCCATTGTTCTGTTTGCGGACATATTACAGACCAAGACCCGTGTGCTATTTGTCAGGATACCAGCCGGGATGGATCGATTATTTGTGTTGTCCAAGATCCGAAAGACGTGATTGCGATGGAAAAAATGAAAGAATTTCGCGGCAAATACCATGTTCTCCATGGTGCCATTTCACCGATGGACGGAATTGGTCCAGAGGATATTAATGTGCCGGATTTGATTAATCGATTGAAAGACGAAGAAGTAGAAGAGCTTATTTTAGCAACCAATCCGAATATTGAAGGGGAAGCCACGGCAATGTATATTTCCCGGTTGGTAAAGCCTTCTGGTATTCGTACCACACGTATTGCACATGGATTGCCAGTCGGCGGTGATTTGGAATATGCGGATGAGGTTACATTATCAAAAGCATTAGAGGGACGAAGAAATGTCTAAATTGTATCGCTGATCATTCATGAGGAGAATAAAGCTTTCATGGGATGAAATTTCATTTTATAACGAGGTTTGGTGGGAAATATGGCAAAGAAATTAAAGAAAAAAGATATGGACCAGGAGCTTCTGAATGCTTTATATCAAGTAGAGGGCGAGTGGAGGCAGCTTCAGGATTTTGTGCGAAAAAGTATTGACCCGTCACGTAATGGGATGAAAGAGGAGCTATTAGCGAGATCCAAATATTTGATGCTGTTGAAAGAAGCTCGTATTCGCAAGGTTAAAGCGACACGATTTTAAAATTAAAGAATATATTTATCCAAAAGAATCAAGTATGTTTCAAGCTGCCTGATTCTTTTTTATTTTTCTAAGAAAAAAAGAGGGGACACTTATTAGGGAAACCAATCCGCCGAATCTAAACTTAAAAATGACTGCAATTGAAAAGCTGTTGAATGTTCTGGGAATACTGAGTTTCTCTGGTGTTATTGTGTATATTATTTTTACATGGGATGCTATTCCAAATCAGATTCCCGGACAATATAATGAAGCAGGGGAAGTAACAAGATGGGGAGGAAGGGAAGAACTGTTCATCCTCTTAGGCATCGGGTTACTTTTATGGTTTGGGATGACTGTTATGGAACGATTTCCACATGTATATAATTATCGGAATCTAACAGAAGCAAATGTGAAAGGGCAATATATCAATTCCAGAATGCTGGTGAACGTTTAAAAAAATGAGATAGCTATTTGGTGCGCTGAATTAAGAATGCATGGATACAAAGTTGGCGGAGTGTTAAACGACGTCAACTTTTGTATGTTTATTTTCGTTTTTTGTTTGATGAATGGCTCGATTAAAATCAAACGCACCAATAAAATTATACACGATGGTAATTTCTTGTGTCTTGGTTTGATGATCTTTTGCTGACACTAATATTTTATCGATAAATTCTCTTAAAATGGCTGTATCCAACTTTTCCAGTTTCGTATACTTTCTAGCAATTTTCACAAATTTGCCGACGTTTGTTTTCTTTTTCTCGTGTTCTTTTAACTCTTTGTGTAAGGTATGACATGACGCTTTTAATGTTTCTTGTTCTTTCTCATACTCACCGGATAAGTGAATAAATCGCTGTTCACTGAGTTTCCCAGAAATGTGATCCTCGTATAAGCGTTTGAAAATCAAATCTAATTCAACGATACGTTTTTCCGTTTGTAAGAGCGTATCCCTCATCTTGGACAACTCTTTTTCTTTCTCCGACAGACGAATGTTAGATACTTCTTGAATAAAGCCATTTTCATACGCAGACACATAATGAAGAGCTTCTCTTAAGTTGTTTAAGACAAGTTCCTCTAACACAACGGTTCGAATACTGTGTGTTTTTCCACATAAAGAGCGATCTTTTCGATACGTGGAACAAATCGAATATTCCTGTCCTTTCTTAAACCCACTTGCTCTACATAGATACATTTTTCCGCCACAGTCTGCACAAAATAATAAGCCAGAGAACAACCCCATGTCTCCATAACGATTCGGTCGACGTCGTGAACGACGAATATTCTGGACAATTAAAAAAACGGGTTCCTCTATAATGGCTGGGTGAGTATGCTCGAATATCTTCCATTCGCTTGGATCAGTATAGATAAAGCGCTTCGTTTTATAAGACGTTTTTCTCGTTTTAAAGTTAACCGTATGTCCGAGATATTCTACCCTTTCCAACATCGTAGATACTGTCTCTGTACTCCATTGATAGGGATTGGCAGGTGGAGTCGCAGGATACTTGATCCCTTTAGCACGGAAGTAGGCAGAGGGACAAAGGATGGTCCGTTCTCTGAGCCATCTAGCAATTTGAGTAGGACCAAGTCCGTCCATACAGAGCGAAAATATTTTTTGGACAACGGCTGCCGCATCTTCATCTACGATCCAATTCTTTTTATTGGTTGGATCTTTCAGATAACCATACGGGGCATTCGTGCTGAGTTTCTCACCTGAACGCCCTTTCGATTGCCATGTCGCACGAATTTTCTTGCTCGTATCTCTAGCATGCATTTCATTAAAGATATTGCGAATGGCCGTAAATTCATTGTCCTCTTTTGTGCTATCCACTCCATCGTTAATCGCAATAAAGTGAACATCAAAGTTAGGAAATAGAATGTCGGTGAACATGCCTACTTGTAAATAATCACGTCCAAAGCGGGACATATCTTTGACAATGACACGATTTATTTTTCCTGTCTTTATATGTGCTAACATTTCTTGAAAGGCTGGACGATCAAAAGTTGTGCCACTGTATCCATCATCTACATAATGACGCGTGAGCGTGTAATTCTGTTCTCGACAGTAATGATCTAAAATTTTCTTTTGATTAGAGATACTATTGCTTTCACCGTTTAATGTATCCTCTTGAGAAAGACGAACATAAAGAGCTGTGATTCCCTCTTTATCTGTGTTTTTAGATGTATGTTTCACTTGAAACTCCATCACGTTTTTTTGAACAGCGTGCAACACGTCGTCACCGAGAGACGTAGTCGTGTTTATCTTCTGAAAAGACAGCGCAGCATCTTTTGGTTGCGTTTGATTGTCAAGGTTCAAGGAATCAACCGTTTCTTTGTGATCACTTGCTTGTTTACTCATATCTGCCTCCTATTCCAGCAGTCAAACAAGTGGAATTGTACCTATCTATTATACCATAGACATCGCTTGTCGACTGCCATTTCATAAGAACCGTTACTGTTTTATCCGTTCTTTCTTTAGGTCATTCAAAATTAAGCGACGAACCTTGCATACAGCATCTTCGGTTGCATGTTTCTTTACAGTTGCTTGAACGATATACGTACTATCGCCGATAAGATACTTTCGAACAATAGGAAATGGTGTCTTTTGTTTTTGGGTATTCATGATCATCCATCCTTCCATCAAACCATTCTACTTCACAATCAGACGGCTGTTTGTTGGTACAGCTCCACGGGTATTCGCAAGGGGATTCCATCCCTACTCTAATTTTCGTTTATCCTGCAAAACGTTATCTTTCGTGCTTTCTTTGCAAGGTAAAATCGAGCATCACTTATGCATGCGTTTCGTTTGTAAGACAAGAACATTTACAAAGCGTATATTGCCGAGAAACGTGGACAGGAGAATGCGTTTGTTTAAAAATAAAGTATTTCCTTCATAACCTTCAACAAATGATTTTTATTAAATGCCAACATTTTACGTTTTTTGTTTTTAATAAGTAATGAAAAAACAAATCCGCCCTCTTATAGTAAGTCCCCATTGAAAAGAGAGATTTGTTGCGTTTTTTTTAAAATTTTTAGAAATATAGGATGAAAGAAGAGCTAATTAAAACAATTGTTAAATGTATACCTTGTTGAGCTACGAAGTTTTGTTTAGTTCGTCCCTTTGTATTAAGTCCCGATTCTAATAGGCGGTTTGTTGCATCTTTTAAAAAATAATTGTAAATATTAAAAAAATAAATTAATTGATATATGAAGTTGATAACTAATTTAAAAACTCCTTTGACCCTTTTCAAAGAAGTACGAAGTTTTTTGGAAACATTCTTTGCGTTTGATCTGTGCGATGCATAAAAACTTGCTTATAATGTAAGATGTAACGTCTTATCGTCAATAGAAAAAGACTATACATTTTCGGAACTTGTAAATATTTCTTAAAAAGGATTTTGTCACTAAAGGTTTAAAGGTTATGATAAGAATGTAAGGTAGCTACCTACAGATAAATAAGGAGGTAATCTCAATGAAAGAAAAATTCGCAATCAGCCTTGATACAGGTAAAAAGAAAGGAATCGCTATTGTACTTGCCACAGGGCTTGTGCTGTCTTTTGGCACATTGACGGCGTTTGGTGCAAGCAACTGGGAGAGTCTGCAAGAGAGTGTACTAGTTACTACCGATGACGATGGTACTAAATATTCCACAGATGAAGGATAAACATGGAGCAGTGAAGTACCTGATGGTACTGAGGTTTCTGTTGGTGAAGACGGAGAGGAGATCGTTATTACTGGAACACCACCAGAGGGTGCCATCGATGATATACAAGACGCAACAAATGCTGTCAATGAAGCTGTTTCTGGTACGGTGATTGGTGCAGACATGGAGCACGAAAGCATTGATGTGAAAATTGAAGATGAAGGTAAAATTCTTTACTCCACAGATGATGGACAAACATGGAGTGAAAATGTTCCTGACGGTGTTACAGTAGACACTGAATAAATGAACTGCTAACATCTATGGCAAAGGATTGTAAGCTATTCCATTGCCATAGATGTTCTTTTAATGAGGGATTAATCATGAGGATATTGATAGTTGAAGATGAAAAATATATAGCAGAAGCCATAGCACAGGTTTTGAAACAAAACTATTATACGGTTGATTTGGCACAAGATGGTGAATATGGTCTTGATTGTGCTCTTTCTAATATTTATGACATGATTGTCCTTGACATTATGCTACCTAAGAAAGAGGGGATAACCGTATTAAAAGAACTTCGGCAAGATGGGATTAAAACGCCAGTCATATTGCTTACAGCAAGGGACCAGACAGAAGAAAAGGTATATGGTCTTGACTGTGGTGCAGATGATTATTTACCAAAACCTTTCCATACAGATGAGCTTTTGGCACGGTTACGTGCTTTAAGTCGGAGACCGCTCGAATTAAATCATCAAGGCATACAATCATTCGGCGATGTCCAATTTAATCCACATACACTGTTGCTTGTATGCGGAACGAATGAAGTGATTTTGCCTATAAAAGAGGCACAGCTTCTGGAATTGCTTATTTACAGAAAAAATACTGTCGTTTCCAAAGAGCAAATTATTGAAAAGTTATGGGGTTATGATTCTGAAGCCGAAGATAATCATGTTGAAATCCATGTGTCGCTCTTGCGTAAAAAGATTAGTCAACTAAAGTCCAACCTTGTCATACGCACCATTCGAGGTGCAGGCTATCTCCTGCAAGATGGGAAAGGTGGAGAGTAAATAATGTTCAAACGGCTCCGAAATAAAATACTGCTCATTAATATGTTGCTGATATCTATCGTAATCGTTGTTGCATTTGTCGCTATCTATCTGATTATGAGTAATCAGATCCACTCGGAAAATATGAGAAAGCTAGAAACCATTGTATCAGGAGAACCATTTTTGTTTGTAGGATCAGAAACAACATATGAGGAAACAAATGACGAAGCTCTTGCAGTTGAGATAGTGGATGAGCGGCTCTCGGCAGATTTCTTAATGTCCTTTAGTATCAAGGTAGATCAAGATGGAAATATACAAAAAATAGACTCCTTAATAGATATGCCCGAAAACCTATACGACCAAGCAGCAAAAACGGTATGGAAAAATAAAGAGAAGGACGGAAGAATAGAACTAAACAATAAAATATGGCAATATTCTATCATGCCTGACACTGAAACAGGTCTTATCACTAATAACGGTAAGGCGACGATTTTTAGTTCTCAAGATGGAACAAATCGTATTTCCTTTCTAGATATTACCGACAGTATGGATACGTTAAGAAATTTAGCTTACACTTTTACTTTTGTTGGCTTAGCCCTGCTGGCTGTCCTATTCTTTATCAGCCTTGTTTTCGCAAAACATTCAATTCAGCCTGTTTTGGAAGCATGGGAAAAACAAAAACAGTTTGTAGCTAACGCTTCTCATGAATTAAAAACACCAATTTCAATTATCAACGCAAACTACGATGTACTCATGGCTAATCAAGATAAAACGATTGGTAGTCAATTAAAATGGTTGCAATATATGCAAATTGGTACAGAACGAATGAAAACACTCATTAATCAGTTGTTAACATTAGCTAAACTGGAAGATACTAACATAGAATTACCGAAAGAGGAAGTAAATATAAGTAACATGATTGAAGAAAACTTAGTTACTTTACAAGCTTATATTGAAGAAAAAGAACTGGACTGTAAGACCGAAATAGAACCAAATGTTTTAATCAACAGCCATTCTGAAAGTCTTCAACGTATAATTATGATTTTATTGGAAAATGCGGTACAACATGTAGACCACACAGGTAAAATTGTCGTTTCATTAGAACAATTTAAAAAGCATATAAAACTATCGATAACAAATAGTGGGCAGGGTATTCCTAAATCTGAATTACCTTATGTATTTGAGCGGTTTTATCAAGTTAACCCATCAAGACAACATACAAATGGGAATTATGGTTTAGGCTTATCGATTGCAAAACTATTATTAGATAAACTAAATGGGAAAATTACTGTTCAAAGTATTATGGGACAATACACAACTTTTACAATCAAATTGGATTACTAAAGAAGAAGAATATTTTATAAACTTATAAATTGAATGGATGGATTGATAGTAGATGAAAACGAATCGAGGTTAAAGTGTTATGAGAAAAAAGATTGTTGTAATAGATGACGAAAAACCAATTGCAGATATATTACAATTCCATTTTCAAATGGAAGGATTCCTTACAAAATGTGCTTATGACGGGCAAGAAGGGTTTAGACTTGTGGAAGAAACGAAGCCAGATATAGTCCTACTTGATCTGATGCTCCCAGTTCTTAATGGCATTGAAGTTTGCAAAAAAATACGTATGAAATACGAGATGCCGATTATTTTATTGACTGCGAGTTGTTCTGAACGTGACAGAAATCAAGCTTTTAATTTTGGTGCAAACGATTTTATACAAAAACCATTTCATGCGAAAAAATTAATTACTTTGGTAAAAAATGTCTTGTCTCCTCTCTATAAATAATAATTGAATAGATCGCCAGAAAGGAATGAATCAACTAGCTCTTTTTCATAAAAATAGTGGTTAAACCCCTCTGTAATTTTTTGATAATTGTTGTAATTGGGATTTCAGATATAATGAAATTAGATTATTCAATAAACGGACCATTTTGTTGAACACAAGAGAATAAGTACAAAGGCTTAGAAAAAAATAGTAAATGGGAAAGGAGAAGTTTGATGAAAATAAAAAACTTTAAATTTTTTGAGGGACTTATAGATGAGGCTAGAGAACAATATTTTGCTCCTGGTGTAGTTGTTAATCTAATTAGTAATGGAGAGGTAGCCTATTCAAAAAGTTTTGGGTACGCTGAGATGGACAACGTGGACAAACCAATAACAGCAGAAACCATATTCCCGATTATGAGTATCACAAAAAGTTTTACTGCTACTGCCATCATGCAACTCGTACAAGAAGGATTACTAGCGTTAGATGATCCAATATCTCTGCACCTGCCATACTTTCATACACACGATGACGCTGTGACCGAACAAATAACAATTAAACAATTATTGAGTCATACTGCTGGTTTTCCTGGTGATTTTTGGATTGCATCTTTGCAGGACCGCAATTTGCTTTCTTTAATAAAACAAGCACCTGAATATGAGCTGATTGTACAACAATTTCCTGAAGAAACATTAAACAAAATAAAGAACCGTGAAGATGTGACCCGTTATTTTTCTAATGCAAATTTATTATTTGAACCAGGTCAGGGATGGAGTTATTGTACGGATACATATGTAATTGCAGCAGATATTTTGGAGAAAATTACAAGTCAATCTTGGGAGGAGTACATTCAAGAAAACATTTTCAAAAGACTAGACCTAAAAAAGACTTTCACTGATCCAAATCGAATGAATAATGAAAGCGACGTAACGCATTATTATATGAAACATATTTCATCTGTAATGGAACTAGCTACTCCGATTAATCAGATTTGTGCACCGGCGGGATTTATATATTCCAACGTAAATGATGTATCGAAATATTTCATTGCTCATATGAAAAGTGATCAAAGTCCTTTATTACATACAGATAGTTTAGCTACAATGCAAGCGATGATTGCTGATAGGGAAGAGAATTTGAGTTATGGATTAGGATGGAAGATTAGGAAAGTTAATGATTCTAAGGTTATTGAACATGCTGGCGGTTATCCAGGAATGGCATCTTATGCCTCACTTAATCCAAGCGAGGGATTCGGGATAGTTATTTTTGCTAACAGCGATCAATTTCCTGTACAAAAACTATCAGAAAGTGTCATAGATTATATTGTGAAAGAATAATTTTGTTTTCTGCCGATAGCGATGTACCGCATAACCCCATCATACTGTTTCAACACAGTTATCAGCCATAGGAGTTATTAAATATTATGGCGGCAGTCTTAAACAATCGGACGCGATTGTGGAGCAACAAATACTAATTTAAGATACAACCGAAGAGTCTTAGACCCTTCGGTTGTTTTCCTTTTACTCTTGCTTCACAAGCACATCCTTAATCATATGTGGTGAATAAAAATGAATAGATATCATTCTTTCTGTCAACTCCCCCACCCAAAAGCCATTCTATCAACTCAACCCTACTTCTAGCTAAAATTCCGCTTCATTTCCAACCAAATAAAAATAAGGTGTTTCTAGGATTCAGAACTTCTTAAATCACTGAAAAACCTTATTATATCAATGCTTTAGCTATTTTTATTCCACCCTAGACAGCAACGTCACTAACTCCACATGGGACGAGTTGATAGAATTGATGTAATTGCGATTTTTAGTGAAATGGTCGTATGCGGGAACATATCCACCATTTGTACCATTTACGAAGACTATTAACTTGGGTTTTATGGCATTTCAATCTCCTTTATAAATTTATATTCTTGTGTGTATGCACCTTTGGCGAGTACTTTCAAGAGTGTACCTTCCTCAAGTCTAGTACTGGTCGTAAATACCACTTGTTTAGTCTCTCCTTTTTCAGTGACACCCTCCTCCTTATATTTATATCTTCCGTTATCATCTGCAGGTTCATTTTGGATCTCAATATAGACATATTCTTGTTCAAGCAATGGATTAAAACGATCGAATGGCTCGCGAAAGAAGAAATATAGGCTACCAAAAACAACGACTACAACAATACAGGATATTAAGACCTTTTTCATAACTTTTCTTCCTTTCTATAGAGCATTTGTGACAATGCTTTTATAATATTGAATGGTAAACACGGCAAACATCAGATAGATGACAATATATGCTGCCATACTAATAATGATTGGGATGACCATGCTTGCAGCCATGAGAACAGAACCTACGTTAAGAGCAAAAGCAGCATGAATTAACCCAATTCCCAGAGGAATTAAATAAACAAAGAGCTGTTTACGAATGATCCCTTTCATAATATCATTTACTCGAAATCCTAGTTGCCTTAGGGTTCGATAATGGTTCTTTTCTTGTTCAGCCTCTGTCATTTGTTTAAAGTACAAAATACTTCCTGTTGAAAGGATAAATACAAAGCCTAAAATACCGGCGATGAAAATAAGTATACCAAAGGTTTGACGGGATCCCTCGTATGTGGAATAGAAGTCAGTGATATATAAGTCACTATCCACATTCCTTAGAAAGATGTTAGAAGCCATATCTGATTTCTCAGTATCTAGTAAGTGAAACACATCAAATATCAACAGTTCTTTGTGCTCGTCTTCTAGGATGCTTTCCCTCATTTTCTCGAAGGTTTCATTAGAAACAAGTAATTGCTCGCCATAGAATCTGTAATTCATCACATTTTCAAGCCTAAACTTGGAGACTGTTAGTGAATTTGCTTGATGTTTTGATGCAAACTGCACTTTTTTTGGAAGTGAGGTATCCATTCCCTCTATAATGGCTCGTGTATTATAGTAGATTGCTTCACCATCTTGGGGAATCTGAACATCTAATCCAGCCTGGTCCATTTGCTCTGCTGAAAAAAGCATAAACCTTCTATGGCGATTATCTACACTTGAATCCTGCTCTAACCATGTGCCATTAAATCGCATGGCTTCTATTTGATAATGTTCGAATCTAATTTGCTCCTCCTCTAACCTACTTGATATAATAGCGGCTTCCTCCTGCATATTTTCCACTGCAAAGTCAAAAGGCATAGCCAATCTCACATCTTTTTCCGTTGAATAGTATAAGGAATATGAAAGTGAAATCATCGTAATGGTTGCAGCAGACAATACAGTGATTAAGGTTAAGGAATTGGCGTGACCTTTCATTCTGTGCATTAATGGGGCCACCGACAGGCTATTATACAAGCCCAGATTCCCATTTTTCTTTTTTCGAAAAACATTTAATATCCAGCTTATTGTCGTATGGAAGACTAAATAGGTTCCCAGTATGGTACTAGCTAGGACTACTAACATAAGAAACATCAGCAAATCTGCATGCTCTACAATCAAGGTAGACACATAATAGCCAAACCCTATTAAACTTAATCCTGCTATCCCTAAAATGCTTGAAAGGATAGTTGGACGCTTGACAAAGTAATCATTTTGATTATTTGCTTTAAACAATTGTATTAGTGTTCTGCGATAAACCGTCAATATAATTTGTAATGATGTGACAGCAATTAAGCAAGTAAAAATTGCAATTGTTTGGATGACTGCTTGGCTGGATAAGGTTAAGCCAGCCATAGCTTCAAGACCTATCAGGTTCATAAACAGTAAAAGAAAGAGTCGCGAGAGCAAAGCTCCAACGATCATTCCAATAAGTAAAGCTCCTAAACCAAGAATAGTGTGTTCCAAGATTAGTACCCGAGCTACCCAAGCCTTAGACAAGCCAATTAACTGATACAATCCAATTTCTTGACTACGCCTTCTAATAAAGATGCTCGTAGCGTACATCGTAAAAACAATGGTAATGAAAATAAGTAATAATCCAGCCACTTGAAAGGCCGTAGAGAAGAGGGTACTATCATTGGCCATATTCATAATAGTTCGGTCATTCTGCAGGGTAGCAAAGATAAAATACAAACTTATACTGAAAATCATCGAGAAAAAATAGAGATAATACATTTTGATGTTCTTTCGCATGCTGCGAGTCACTAATTTCTTTATAGTCATTTCTAGCTACCCCCTCCAAGAACAGCTTGCATATCGAGAATATCCTTAAAGAAGTATTCTCTCGTTTTCTCTCCCTGATACAATTCAGAGAAAACTCTTCCATCCTTTAGAAAGATTACCCGATTACAATAGCTCGATGCCAACGGGTCATGAGTAACCATAACTATAGTGACTTGGCGTTTTTTATTAATCTCACATAACTTTTCTAATAAATTGGAAGCTGCTTTTGAGTCAAGGGCTCCAGTAGGTTCATCAGCAAAAACAATTGCAGGTGAGTGAATTAACGCTCGCGCTGCAGAAGTTCGTTGCTTTTCACCTCCTGAAATTTCGAAAGGGTATTTATTGGCCAACTGCTTGATTCCTAACATCCCCGAAATAGCATTAAACTCTTTTTCGGCCTCATCTTTACTTATTTTTGTTAGAGAAACAGGTAACAATATGTTTTCTTTTACCGTTAATGTATCAAGCAAATTGTAATCCTGAAAAATAAAGCCTAGATGCTTTCGCCTAATATTTGATAGTTGGATATCTTTCATTTTTGAAATCTCTTGATCATTTATAAAAATATTTCCTGCTGTGGCACGATCAATTGTGGCTAAGGTGTTGAGTAGTGTTGTCTTACCAGACCCCGAAGGACCCATGACACCAACAAACTCACCTTCTATAACACGAAGATTTATTCCTTTTAAGACCTCTTGAGCATTTCCCTTTGTGCCATAAGATTTACGTACATCCTCAGCTAGTAAAACGGTCTGCAATGTATTTTGCTTTTTCATCATATCCACTCCAATAAAGTTATATGTATATTGTAGTATGTTTGTGGATCTATGTCGTAAGCTTTAGGTGATAAAACGAAAGCGAATGTGATATTTCTGTCACCTAATAAAATAAATAGTAGTTAGGTTTTCAATAACCTAACTACTTCAGTATGTCTGATTTATATGATCGCCTAATACGTTCAAATGGATTCTCACTAGTAAATATCATTGAAATAGATGTGCCTTCACCAACAACTGAATCAACCTCAAGTTGAATATTCAACTTCTTGCTAACTTCCTTTGCAAGGTAAAGCCCCATTCCAGTAGATGAGCGTTGGATTCTTCCCTGTTCTCCAGTAAAGCCTTTATCAAATATACGCGGCAGGTCATGTGCTTGAATACCAGGCCCTTCATCTTTAATTTTTACCGCAACAAGTTCATTTTCATAGAGGCCAATGTTAATGAATATATTTCCATCTATTGGACTGTACTTAATTGCATTGGTTAAAAGCTGTCTTATAACAAACCCACACCACTTGTTATCAGTATACGTATACCTGGTATCACCTAGTAAATCAATGGCTATATTTTTTTCCATACACCAGGTTGATAGCTCACGAATCTCTTGTCTTATCAGAGCGTTGACTTCTAGTTTTTGTGGCAATAGGTCTGCTTCTAGGGTATCTAATCGTGAAATGTAAAGCTGTCTATCTAGTAATAAGTGTAATTTTAACCAATTTGAATCAAGTCTTTGAGCTAATTCATTGGAAGGATGGGCATTAATGGTAATCTTCATGGCTGTAAGGGGAGTTTTCATTTCATGAACCCATGATGAAAGATCGTTATGGTCCATTTGTTGAGAGTAGTGATCCTCGAGACGTTTGTTTTGCTCAAACTCATGGATTGTTTGTAAAAGTGTATATACAATACTGTCTGGAAAATGGACATGAGGAGGAGAAATACTTTCAAACCAATCATCGTCCAAATCTCTAAAAAGTCTAAGCAGGGATTTATAATAGGAGGTCTCTTTTTGGTATCTCCAAATAAAAAAAACAGCAAAAATTATTAGATACAACCCATTTAAATAAATAAGTGAAGAGGGCTCCACATTAATCCCCCCATCAAATATAATTAAAACATTAGTAAGTATAAGAAACAGCATAATTAGAGCAATCCAACTTTTTTTATAAATAAGATAAGTGATAAACAATTTGCACCCTCCTAGAGTGTAACGGCCATATACCCTTGTCCCTTTTTTGTCACAATTCCTTCTTCTAAATTAAGTGCAAAAAGCTTTTGTCGTAGTCTTGTGATATTAGCTGTTAGGGTATTATCATTAATAAATTGATCATCGTCCCAGAGTATTTTCATCAATTCATGACGGGAGATAATGTTATTATTTGATTTGACTAACACCGAGAGAATTAAAAATTCATTTTTTGTAAGTTCGACAGTTTTATCATCCTTACGAATTCCTCCACTCCTTAAATCAATAATTGCTTCATTCCATTCAATTATATCGAAGGATGCTTCTTCATAGGTATAGGTTCGGCGAAGAAGCGCCTGTACTTTTGCCAGAAGAACATCCATATTAAATGGCTTCTGAATGTAATCATCTGCTCCTAAATTCATGGCCATGACCATATCCATGGCATGATCTCTTGAAGAAAGAAAAATAATAGGAACTTTAGACACTTTACGTATCTCTCTACACCAGTGAAAGCCATCAAACTTAGGAAGTTGTATATCAATAATGACTAGATGGGGCCTGTGCGCTACAAAGTCTTCCAGTACATTAGAAAAATCACTTGGAAAACTTACCTCATATGCCCATTGGCTTAACCCCTCATTTAAAGCTTCTAATAGAAGAGGATCATCTTCAATAATAAAGATGTTCATATTCATTTGGATATCTCCTTCCTATTCACAAAAGTACCTTATATTCATATTGAAGACATTATAAATTATAAACTTCAATATTAGTATACATGATATACAAAAACTATTTAAGTAAAAAAATGAATTCTTTTAATGAAGTAAACAAAAAGCGGGAGTGGACTGTTTATGAAAACCTACACTTGCATCTACTTTCATTTACTTATATACTATAGCTACTAAAATTTTTGGTCAATTCTAAAGGAGCAACTTCCCACACCTTTATCGACATATACTCTTCAATTATAAATATTAAATTCCCTTTGCGATCTCAATCCCTGACTTAAATTCAATTGTTAATTGTCTTTCATGAATCGTTATTTTTTCAATCAATCTCCTAGCAAGCAAATCATCATATGTTTCAAGTTGCTGCGGTTGCTCCTTTAAAAACTTTGTCATTTCTTCAATTCTCTGTCTAAGTCCCTCTCTTGCTGCATTTTTCATCATGACTTCCTGCTTCAGTTCCCGCAAGAGCTGACATTTTCTGATGTCACCCCACAAGAAGAAAATCAACTATTTACCTTAGATAAGCAATATGAAGGAGAAGAAGTACAAAGTTTTCAAGTGGCTGGAAAGAAAATCACTCCGAAATTACTTGCCAGGGCGATGCGTACATTGCCAGAAGAAAAGCGTATCACTGTTTTACTATACTACTTTTTTAAAAAAACTTTATTTTGATAGCTGTGAATATCCGACAAATTAGATATAAACGATCTAGTCCAACCAGTTTCATTATTTAGTTGTTTTTTTGCTGTTTATCTGGGAAGGTCTTATTAAGAATCATAGTTATATTTACAAATTGTTTTGGTACGTATAAATGCACTTCTGTTCTAAATTGCTAAAATTTGGGTGAAAATACCTAAATCAAAAGGATGTCAACTAACGGGGGAAAGTTGACATTTTCATAATTTGCTCCAAACCGTTGTTCCTATTGGGTTTTAAGCTCTTTTTTTCTGTTTTTTAATGTTTTTCTACCCCCCTGTTAGATACGGGGGGTTAAAGCGTGGCTAAAGCCACGCAGGCTTCGCCCAAAACAGCGGTTTCCGCTTCGCACACCGCTGCCTTGGGCGGCCTTTAATGAACCTTTGCTTAACCCACTGCCATGTGCGAGCATAAAAGTAGCTTTGATGTAATTATTACGTGTTTCTTTGTCTAATATTAAATATACATTTTAATGACATCCTTTATAAAATTAATATTTTGTACAATTCTCACTTGAATCCTGCCTTAGAATGTTTATTTTATAAGTTTTTTTCTTGTTTTCTTATGTCAACATGTTGTTCTCTTCCCTTTTATTATATGGAATGATATTCGTGTTGCGAGAGGGCTTCCATCTTATATAAATACGTGGTCTTTGGTATTCATTATTCTTCTATTTGCAGGGACGATTGCTTTCTTTATCAAAAAAATGAGAGAAATCCCTCTTCAAGCGCGTAGAGGTGAGGGGGAGATGAATCTCCTATGCACAAAAGATTACTTTAGGGCGTCTCGACTATCCAACACCGAGTCGAACAAACGTTCCAAAATCATCCTTCTTCTGATATAATAGACAAGAGGAGGTAAGAAGCTATGAAAGTAAAAAAAGCATTTCGTTTTCGTATCTATCCGAACAAAAAACAAATCACCTTCATCCATAAGACAATCGGCTGCTTCCGCTTTGTCTACAACTATTTTACAGGAAAACAAAAAGAAAAAGACCACTATTGGCATACGGTGAATGAAATGATACAAAACGGACAGCTTCTTCAAAATAATTGGAAGGGCGAATTTTTCAATAAAAATAAGGCAATCAAAGCGGTTCCAGAATTGAAGAAAAACTATCCCTTCCTCAAAGAAGTCGATAGCATTGCCCTTCAAAAAGCGGTGGAAAATGTGAATGATTCCTATACGCGCTATTATAAGAAGCAGAATAAGGCACCTCGTTTTAAATCAAAAAAGAATCCTGTTCAATCGTATACCACGAAACATGTCAATAGAAACATTGCTGTATTGGATAAACATATCAAACTGCCTAAGCTCGGATTGGTTCGTTTTGCCAAAAGTCGGGAAGTGGAAGGACGTATTATCAATGCAACGATCCGGCGCAATCCTTCAGGCAAGTACTTTGTTTCGATTGTGGTTGAAACGGAAGTTAAGCACTATGAAAAAACAGGTTCTTCTGTAGGCATCGATGTTGGAATAACCGATTTTGCAACCCTTTCCGATGGGACGGTGTATGAAAATCCAAGGTTTTTCCGGATATTAGAAGAAAAATTGGCAAAAGCGCAGGTGATTCTGTCTAGGAGGCAGGTAGGCTCAGCAAATTGGCAGAAACAAAAAAGAAAAGTAGCCCGGCTTCACGAGAAAATTACTAATAAAAGAAAAGACATGTTAGATAAAATCTCCACCGAGATAGTCAAAAACCACGATATCATCGGAATAGAAGATTTATCTGTGAAAAACATGTTAAAAAATCAAAATCTTGCGAAAGCGATTAGCGAAGTATCCTGGTCAACGTTCCGAACAATGCTGGAATATAAAGCGGCCTGGTATGGAAAGCAGATTGTTAAGGTCGCTAAAAACTATCCATCCAGTCAGCTGTGTTCCAATTGTGGACACCAAAACCAAGACGTTAAAAAACTTGCTTTGCGTGCATGGACGTGTGATATCTGTCAATGCCATCACCAAAGAGATAAGAACGCAAGCAGGAATCTTCGTAAAGAAGCATTGCGATTAACCGCAGGGACTGCGGGGCTAGCCTAATCCATAACTGACCGATAGGTTGGTGTTCTTAGGAATCCCCCACTTCAATCAACCTTGAAGGTTGATAAGCGGGGGTAGTTCAATGTACGTTCTTCTCGTCTAAAGAAGGAAGCTGCTAATGAATCTTAGAAAGTTGTCAATTATCCTGCTGCTTTTAAAACCTGTTCTAATCGCTTCCGGTAAATCATAGAAATAAGTTAAAGCGATGGAAGGAAAGTGGGGAGAGGAATGAATTCAACACTATTTATTGGAACGATTGTCGGATTAATTATTCTTTTATTTATTGTAGGTGCGCCGGTAAAGCCAATGAAACATATTGGGAAAGCAACGATGAAGCTGGGGATAGGTGCATTGCTGCTTTTTTTCTTAAATGTATTTGGAGGGGCGGTAGGTCTGCATATTCCAATTAATCTATTTACGGTATTAGTATCTGGATTTCTTGGTATATTCGGAGTCGGTTCCCTTGCAGCGATCCATTTATTTATTCTTTGAGACGCTGTTTATTTTTTCAAGATTGAATAAAAATCTAAAAAAATAATATCTATGTATAGCATCCGTTAGATTAGGAGATACTAGTTTTAACGGAGGTGGAGAAATGAAGCAGCAAAAAGTTCAAGAGTATGAGTATTGCGGAATTTGTGAGGAACCAAAGGAAAACGGTATTCATTTGTATTCCATGTTTTTATGTTCGGAATGTGAGCATAATATGATTCATACGGAGCCGCGGGAAGAAAAATATCAATACTATCTCTCAAAGTTAAAAAATATCAACCAATCAACATTACATTCTTAATATAATCCCCTTTTACAAGTCTTTGCATGCAAAGGCTTTTTTGTTTTGTTAGCATAGATATAGAAGAAAGGTACGTACTATATAAGTTAAATGAAAGATTCTATCTCCTAGCGACCGGCTGCGGAAATACACTACGCTCGTTAAAGTGTTTCACTCAACTTTCGCACATTAAAAAGTAATTTCGCTTCTATAGATACAGGAGTTGATCGTTCCTTCGATAACACCCTTGACAAAGAATAAAAGGTGAAGTGTAAAGCACGGCTGCGGCGGACCATTTTGCTTTCCGACGTACAAATGTTTTCGATGGGGCGAGTAATCGCAGTCCCAGGACGTTGCGGTCTTAGTCTGCCTAGGGGCACGCTCTTCAGCTAACTTTTGCCAAGAAGAGCACTTGGCAAAAGTGGATCTTCAGATGGTGCTGATCCCTCAGGAGTCAAAACGGTCCGCCTTCGCTAGCAGGATGTTCTATATGTGAAAAACAACTTACCAAACAGAAATTTGATCCGATAGAACATATTTTCATGCTGCATGGAAACATGTTCCGCCAAGATTACTTTCTGTGCATCGAAGCGATTCTCTGTATTTCATATCCATGCTGTCATAATTGGTTATTCAGGCGAAAGCTGCTATTTCGTCCAGCTCATTAGAATGTTATTTCTTTCATTCGCTGGAGCGGAGCTATGCACCATCACCAATTCCAACAAGGCCGGATATTCCACCAAAATGCAAGCATGATAAGGGGGAACATGTTCACCCTGAAATAGCAAGATATATATGCTTATTCTTAGGTGCGAAAGTTGAGTGTTTCATTATAGAAAATTGCTTTTTTCTGTTAAGGGAAAAAAGCGGAATAATAGTACATTTTTGTATCCATGTTTTTCATCCCTTTCACTTGCTTGGTATAATAAGAAGAACACCATAATGAGCAAATCAATTTCAATGAATTGGTTTGTTTATTTACATATAAAAAGAAATGAGGCAGACAAATGGAGCAGCAGCGTATGCCATTAGCAGAGCATTTACAAGCATTTGCAAAAAGGAATCCAATCTCTTTCCATGTACCGGGTCATAAGCACGGAGAAGTTTTTACACCTGCATATCATAACAATTTTCAGCAGATGCTCCGCTGGGATGTGACCGAAATTACCGGAATGGATGATTTGCATGCGCCTGCAGGCATTATTGCAGAAGCGGAAAGCTTAGCAGCAGCTTTTTTTCAGACCCAGCATACATTTTTTCTGGTTGGCGGATCGACAGCTGGCAATCTGGCGATGATTCTCGCAGCGTGTAAGCAGGAAGATAAGATTCTTATTCAGCGTAATTGTCATAAGTCGGTGATGAATGGCGTAGAGTTAGCAGGAGCACAGCCTGTTTTTTTAGCTCCGGAATGGGAGGAGCAGGTTAGCCGATTTACGAATCCAAGCTATGAAACAATAGCATCCGCCATAGAGCAGCATCCCGATGCTAAAGCAATTGTTCTTACCTACCCGGATTATTTTGGTCAAACTTATCCGTTGAAAGCAATGATTGATAAGGCACATGAATTTGATATCCCTGTACTAGTAGACGAAGCGCATGGTGTTCATTTTGCTTTAGGAGACCCTTTTCCAGCTTCAGCGATAGAGCTGGGGGCAGATGCTGTGGTGCATTCTGCGCATAAAATGGCTCCCGCAATGACGATGGCTTCGTATTTACATCTGGGGACTTCCCGTATCAATCCGTCTCAAATTGCGCATTATTTACAAATTTTCCAATCGAGCAGTCCATCTTATATACTTATGGCTTCTTTAGATATAGCAAGGCATTTTTTAGCACACTTTTCAAAAGAAGATCGAATCAAAACGATAAAAAGTGTGGAACAGGTAAAGCAGTTGTTTTCCGCTTTTTCATTTTGGGAATTCATGCCTTCCGACGATTCATTAAAGCTAACGTTCCACGTGAAACATTCTTTTTCGACAAAGTCCGTTGTAAACTTACTCGAAAAAGCAGGAATTTTTCCGGAGCTTGCGACGGATGAGCAAATTTTATTTGTCCACGGGCTTGCTCCGATGGAAGAAATAGATACACTGGAAAAAAGGTTGAAAACCATAGGGCATCCATTAAAAAAATCAGTAAATCGTGCTACAATAGAGAGGACAAATCTTTTTCCCGAAAAGGTCCAAGAATTAGATTTGTCTTATCAAGAAATGAATAATTATCCAACGTATCTGGTCTCGATGAGGGAAAGCATAGGAGAGATAGCTGCTGAGGCAGTGATTCCCTATCCGCCTGGTATTCCGCTTCTCTTAAAAGGAGAACGAATCCAAGAGATGCATATCGCACATTTGGAAAAATTAGTGGAGCAGGGTGTTCGAATACAGCATAGGGACGAAGGAATACGCATATATAGGAACAAAGGGGAAAGATGATGACAACTGGTTTGTTTATAACATTTGAAGGTGGCGAAGGAGCTGGCAAAACCACTATCCTAAATCAGGTTTATGAAGAGCTGACAGCTCGGGGGATAGAGGTTATCAAGACAAGAGAGCCAGGCGGTATCCGTATCTCCGAGAAGATTCGAGAAATTATCCATGACCCTCTCCATCTGGAAATGGAAGAAAGAACAGAAGCGTTATTATATGCAGCAGCAAGAAGACAGCATCTTGTAGAAAAGGTTTTTCCTGCATTAGAACAAGGGAAAATTGTATTATGCGATCGTTTTGTAGACAGCAGTCTGGTTTATCAAGGCTATGCAAGAGGCATTGGTGTAGATGAGGTATATGCGATTAATCAATTTGTGATTGAGGATTGTATGCCGGATACAACGTTCTACTTTGATATTTCTCCAAAAAAAGGACTGGAGCGTATATCAGCAAATGCAGACAGAGAGAAAAATCGCTTGGATTTAGAAACCCTTGAATTTCATGAGAAAGTCTATGAAGGATATCAGCTGATCCGGTCTCGTTTTCCGGAGCGATTTCAAACTGTGGATGCTGATCGTTCGCTTGAAGCGGTCTATCAAGATGTATTAGAAAGAATTACAGCTTTATTTAATAAATAAATATGCCAAAAGGGGCTGGTCAATCATGAAATTAATTATAACGGTCATTCAAGATAAAGATTCCAATCGTTTAGTAAACGCATTAGGTGAAAATAAATTCCAGACAACAAAATTAGCGACAACAGGCGGATTTTTAAAGGAAGGCAATACCACGTTAATGATTGGCTGTGAGGATGAGTATGTGAATGATGCGCTTGAAATTATTCGTGATAATTGCTCGCATCGTGAACAGATGGTGGCGCCAATTTCTCCGATGGGAGGAAATGCCGATTCGTATATTCCAAAGCCAGTGAAGGTAGAAGTCGGCGGTGCTACGGTATTCATCTTGCCTATCGAGTCCTTTTATCAATTCTAAACAGGAATTCTGTTTTAAAAACAAGCTATGTAATATGATTAAACCGAAGGGGGAGAACAATGAAGATTTCCAGTGATATCGTAACACCGAGAGATGGCAATTTAAAGCGTCCGGCGCAGACAAATAATGCCTCTTTTCAAAACCTTGTTCAATCCCAATCGGAACAGCTGAAGACCCAGGAATTTACTCAAATGGTGAAGCAGATTACGGAGCAGGGAGATAAACTGAGCCGATATCGTTCCTTTCGTGAACTAGTCAAGTTTAAACGAATGGTAAAGGGCTTTTTGGAAAAAGCGACCTCGGAAGGGTATCTTTTAGAAAAAAAGCAAAGCTTCAGCATGCAAGGAAGCAGGCAATTGTCTACAGTGAAGATAATTGATGAAAAGATTGCCCAGTTAGCAGAAGATTTAATGGATGAAGAAAAGAAAACCATTGATATTCTCGGATTAATCGGGGAAATCAAGGGGTTATTAGTTAATATTTATACTTGAGCAAAGCTTTTATATCGAAAGGACTTTAGCAGCCTTTCATAAAAATAAATAGAAACAGCTCCTGTTTAAAGGTGGAAGTAATGATGAAGACATGGGAAGAGATAGAACAAATACAGCCTGTAGCAACCCGGACGATAATGAATAGTATCAAGAAGAATCGTATTTCCCATGCTTATTTATTCCAAGGAGATCGAGGGACTGGCAAAAAAGAAATGGCGCTTCTGTTGGCAAAGTATTTATTTTGTATGAATCGCCAAGGAGAGAATCCATGTAATCACTGTATCAATTGCCAGCGGATTGATTCTGGAAACCATCCGGATATGCACTGGATTGAGCCGGATGGCGCCTCTATTAAAATAGAACAGGTGCGTAATCTGCAGAAGGAATTTACGTATTCGGGAATGGAGTCCAACCAGAAGGTGTATATCATTAAGGATGCAGATACATTAACCGTAAATGCTGCCAATCGATTGTTGAAATTTTTAGAAGAGCCAAGTGTGGAAACAACGGCTATGATGCTTACAGAGAATGGTCACTCCATGCTGTCAACTATTCGATCACGCTGTCAGATTATTGATTTGCAGCCGCTTCCGCCGGGGATTTTGCAGGAAAGATTACAGCAAGAGGGTGTGAATGAGACCGATGCTAAACTTTTAAGTGCATTGACAAACAGTCTGACAGAAGCCCTCGAACTTGCCCAAGATGATTGGTTTGCAGACGCGCGAAAAATAGTGATACAATGGGTAGAAATGTATACTGCACAGCCTGAGGATATCTACACATACATTCATCAAAATTGGATACCTCATTTTAAAGATAGAGAAGGTCAAGAACGAGGTCTGGACTTATTAATACTAGGATTTAAAGATATTTTACATCAGCATATATATACAGACGCCAATACGATACTGCTATCCAATGATTCATCTAAGTTAGAAAAAATAGTCATCACGTTTTCCCAAGCTCAATTATTGACTATTTTAAATCAGATTTTAATGGCGAAAAGAAAATTAAAGGCAAATGTTCAGCCAACATTGGTGATTGAACAACTAGCGCTTCAAATACAGAGGTGAAAAAATGTTAGAAGTTATTGGCGTACGTTTTAAGAAAGCCGGTAAAATCTACTATTTCGATCCAGATTCTTACCCGGTCACTCCAGATAGCTATGTCATCGTGGAGACAGTGAGAGGGATAGAATTTGGAAAAGTAGTCATTACGGAAAAGCAAGTCGATGAAGAAGATGTAGTTTTACCGTTAAAGAAAGTAATCCGAATCGCAAACGAGAAGGATAAGCGAACGGTTATAGAGAATCAGGATCAGGCGAAAAAAGCCTTTGACATATGTACAGATAAAATTACGCAGCATAAGCTGGATATGAATCTGGTTGATGTAGAATATACATTTGACCGCAATAAAATCATATTCTATTTTACAGCGGACGGAAGAGTGGACTTCAGAAATCTTGTAAAAGATCTTGCGTCGATGTTCAAGACACGTATTGAATTAAGGCAAATTGGAGTCAGAGATGAAGCGAAAATGCTGGGCGGAATTGGTCCATGCGGCCGTATGCTCTGCTGTTCCACTTTCTTAGGAGACTTTGAGCCGGTGTCTATTAAAATGGCAAAGGATCAAAATCTTTCTTTAAACCCGGCAAAAATATCCGGTTTATGCGGAAGGCTAATGTGCTGTTTGAAATATGAGAATGATGAATATGAAACAGCAAAAAGAGAGCTCCCGGATATTGGTGAAACGATGCCGACACCGCACGGAAAAGGAAAGGTTGTCGGGTTAAATATATTAGAAAAAATGGTTCAAATTGAGCTTTTAGATAAAGAACGTGTTGTGGAGTATACATTAGATGAATTAATCGAAGAAGGAATTGTAGCACAAGTCACAGAATAGAGGCAGGTGATCAATCTTGGGAAACAGAGAGATATTCGATCAAGTTTCCGATATGGAGAAGCAAATTGGTGAATTATATGAGCAGTTAGGTGATTTAAAAGGTAAACTTAGTGATTTGCTTGAAGAAAATCACCGGTTGGCCCATGAAAATCATCATTTGCGTAATCACCTAGACAGTTTTACAGAAGAATCTGTGGAAAAACAGCAGGAAAAAAGCGATTCTAAACAACAAAAAGGAATATTTCCGGGGGAAGGCTATGATAATTTAGCACGTCTTTATGAAGAAGGTTTCCATATTTGCAGTTTAGAGTTTGGCAGTCCGAGACGAAACGAAGATTGTATTTTTTGCTTGGACTTCTTTGATAAAACGAAACTTTAACCATGGGGAGTGGTGTTCTTCTCTCCATGATTATTAGCTTGAGTTAATCAGGAGATGAAGTGACCGTTTTTTCCCCAGGGATATTTAAATATTTCTTCTATAACCTAAAGGGGAAAATGACGGACACTCATGCTGTGATAAAATGAAATAGAGTACGGTAAGTATCGTATTGGATGGCTGTCTTCCTATGAAGGCAGCTATTTTTCTGATAAGCTGTCCAATGAGAACATAAGGATGTGGTGAACCAATGGTGGAGCTATATGATGATGAACGATTAGATTATTTATTAGCAGATGAAACGATGAAAATTATCCAAAGCCCGACAGCGTTTGCTTTTTCATTGGATGCGGTGTTGTTAGCTCATTTTAGTTCTATCCCTAAAAAACGAGGAAAAATTCTTGATTTGTGTACAGGAAATGGGGTCATTCCGTTATTGCTGTCTAAAAAGACAAATGCGGAAATTATTGGGGTGGAGATTCAAAAACGTATTTTTCAGATGGCGGAGAGAAATGTCGCTTTAAATGATTTGCAATCTCGATTACGAATGATTCATGGGGATTTAAAGGAAATGCAGTCGACCCTGGATCAAAGTGCTTTTGATATGGTTACCTGTAATCCGCCCTATTTTAAAACACCCTCTGCAACAGAGCATAATCATAATGCGTACCTTACGATTGCCAGGCATGAAGTGTATTGTACATTAGAGGATGTCGTCAAAGCTTGTAAAAGATATGTCCGGCCCGGAGGAAAAGTTGCCATGGTGCATCGTCCCGGACGCCTGGTAGATATTATAGAGCAATTTAGAAAGTACCGTATCGAGCCCAAACGTGTGCAATTTGTTTATCCGAAACAAGGAAAGGAAGCAAATATGCTCTTGATAGAAGGGATTCGTGACGGGAAAGCAGATGTGAAAATCCTGCCGCCATTCTATATTTATGAACAGGATGGTTCCTATACGAAGCAGGCAGAGGAAGTTATCTATGGCTGACGGAGAGCATTTGGTTTATATGTTACATTGTCAGGACGGAACGCTGTATACGGGATATACAAATGATTTAGCGCATCGGATTCGTATGCATGAAGAGGGAAAAGGGGCAAAATATACTAGAGGAAGAGGGCCTTTTGAAATCATCTATACATGCGCATTTGAAAATAAGTCAGATGCCTTGCGCGAGGAATATCGAATAAAAAAATTAACCCGCCAGGAAAAGCTGGAAATGATTCAAGCTTATGAGAAAGGAATGTGCCATGAATGAATATCCAAAATAGTTATCAGCCGGAGGAGCATGCTGCATTATACGTTGTCCCGACACCTATTGGAAATTTGGAGGATATGACTTTTCGGGCGATTCGGGTATTAAAGGAATGCAAGTTGATTGCTGCGGAGGATACGAGGAATACAAAAAAGCTGCTTCATTATTTTGAGATTCACACCCCTCTCATCAGCTATCATGAGCATAATCATCAGGAAAGAGAAAAACAGCTTTTAGATACGATTCGTCAGGGAGAATCGGTTGCTGTTGTAAGCGACGCGGGGATGCCTGCGATTTCTGATCCTGGTTCAGAGCTGGTCCAAGCAGCTATTCAAGAAGGGCTGGATGTCATCGTGTTACCAGGAGCCAATGCGGCACTCGTAGTACTGGTCGGGTCTGGCCTAACAGCACAGCCTTTTACATTTTACGGTTTTCTTCCCAGAAAGAAAAAAGATAAAAAAGAAACACTGGAAAAATTAAAAAATTTTAATACAACTTTAATTTTTTATGAATCTCCTTACCGCATCAAAGATACCCTGCAGGAAATGGAAGGTATCCTAAATGACAGGAAAGCGGCTATAGGAAGAGAAATCTCTAAGAAATTTGAAGAATTTGTTAGAGGTACCATACAAGAACTTTTTTCATGGAGTAAGAAAAATGACATGCGAGGCGAGTTTGTTATTGTGGTAGAAGGTCCAACGGAAGCAGAATCAGCTTCATTTGAGCAGGAATCAAGCTGGTGGGAAGCGTTATCTGTGAAAGAACATGTAGAAGCGTTGATGGATAAAGAGCATCTATCCAGTAAAGAAGCCATTAAGCAGGCAGCCATCGAACGGAAAGTGCCGAAAAGGGAAGTTTATCAGAGCTACCATATTGATTAGCTTTGTTCCAGTTCGCTAGATAATAAAGGCAAAAAAAAGGATGACCTACGTACATAGAGGAGGTCGTCCTTTTTTTGCCTTTTAAATTTATTTAAAACGGTTTTGAATTTCTTCCAGTAAAATTTTTGCACCCTCTGGGCTAAGGATGAGGTTGCCGTCAGCCAGGGTCTGATTATCATCTGTCAGCTCTCCAGTGATTTGACAGGTCATATTTGGGCGGTATTTTTTCAAGACAATACGATCATTGTCTACATATATTTCCATTGTATCTTTCTCTTTAATATCAAGGGTGCGGCGTAATTCAATAGGAATGACTACGCGACCAAGCTCATCAACCTTACGTACGATACCAGTAGATTTCATTCTTCATTCCTCCAATGTTAGATTTAATAAAATTTTCTGAATAAATAAGTATTACAATTTCAAATAATGAGATAAATTGCAAAAAATGTCGTTACTAGTCGGTACTGATAACATTAGAATAGCAACAATATTTGGTATTGTCAATACAATTTTACTGTAAAAGGAAAAGTTTTATTCCTTTTTCATAAATATTCAGGTTTTTATCCGTTTTTATTTATTTAAGAGGAAGAAAGTATCTCTTTTTTGTAAAATTAATTTCTAAGAAGTTGGATAAAGAATGAGTGAATAGGTACACAATTTGGCAAATTACGTTATAATAGCTACAATAGATGTTGATATTTTATATGCGTCATGTGATACCATAAAAAAATAGGGCGAAAGCTGAAATTCCAAAAGTTGATTTTGAATCTTTTTCGGATGAGATGGCAATGCTTGTTTCATAGCATGTATCTTTTTATAGATAAATGGGAAATCTTTCTGCCGCTTGTACATCTCAGGACAAGATTTTTTAAATAGGAACAAATCTAGGAGGAATAAAACGGATGGGAAGCAAAAATACTTTTTACATTACAACGCCAATATATTATCCGAGCGGAAAATTACATATTGGCAGTGCATACACAACGATAGCTTGCGATACGATGGCGCGATATAAGCGCTTATTAGGGTTTGATGTGTTTTATTTAACAGGCAGTGATGAGCATGGACAAAAAATTGAGCAGAAGGCTGCTGAACAAAATATCTCTCCGCAAGAATATGTAGATGGCATGGCTGCTGGAATGCAGGATTTATGGAAGAAACTTGAAATCAGCAATGATAAATTTATTCGCACAACCGATGAACAGCATCAGAAGGTTGTAGCTGATATTTTTGAGCGTTTCTTAAAACAAGGAGATATCTACCTGGATGAATATGAGGGCTGGTATTCTGTGCCGGATGAAACGTTTTATACGGAAACACAGCTGGAAGATGTTGAAAGGGACGAGGATGGTAATGTTATCAGCGGGAAGTCACCGGACAGTGGTCACCCTGTTGAGCTGATTAAAGAGGAGTCCTATTTCTTCCGGATGAGTAAATATGCAGATCGCTTATTAAAATATTACGAGGAGCATCCAGATTTTATTCAGCCGGAGTCGCGTAAAAATGAAATGATTAATAACTTCATTAAACCAGGTTTAGAGGATTTAGCAGTATCCCGTACTACCTTCAGCTGGGGAGTCAAGGTACCAAGTAATCCAAAGCATGTGATTTATGTATGGATCGATGCATTGGCAAACTATATCACAGCATTAGGCTATGGTACAAATGATGATGAAAACTTCCAAAAATTTTGGCCGGCAGACGTGCATATGGTAGGGAAAGAAATTGTTCGTTTCCATACCATTTATTGGCCGATTATGCTGATGGCTTTAGACTTGCCGCTTCCGAAGAAAGTATTTGGCCACGGCTGGTTGTTGATGAAAGACGGAAAAATGTCGAAATCAAAAGGAAATGTGGTTTATCCGGAAATGCTTGTAGAGCGTTATGGTCTCGATGCTTTACGTTACTACTTAATGAGAGAAGTTGCTTTTGGCAGTGATGGCGTCTTTGCACCGGAAGATTTTGTTTCCAGAGTAAACTATGATTTAGCAAATGATTTAGGGAACTTATTGAACCGTACTGTAGCGATGATTAATAAATATTTTGACGGAAAAGTCCCTACAGTAAACGGCGTTATTAATAAAGAAGATGCTGATCTGCAGGAGCTGGCAGCATCTGTTATCCAGGATTATCAAGAATCGATGGAGCAGATGGAATTCAGTAATGCATTGAAAAAAGTATGGACGTTAATTTCCCGTGCGAATAAATATATTGATGAAACACAGCCGTGGATTCTTGCGAAGGATGAGGAAAAGCGTCCTGAATTGGCCAGTGTTATGGCACATCTGGCAGAAACATTACGTGTTGTTGCAACGCTGCTTCAGCCTTGTCTGACGCATGCACCGAAAAAAATCATCGAGCAGCTTGGTTTAGACGAAGCCAGCGGATTAGCCTGGGAGAATGTTACGTTTGGAAACTTCCCGGAAGGCACTACCGTTGTGAAAAAAGGGCAGCCTATCTTCCCTCGTTTAGATGTGGAAGAAGAAGTAGAATATATCCGTTCCCAAATGGAAGGAACTGCTGCAGTTGAAGAAGAAGAAGAAACTTGGGACCCGAATGAAACAGAGCTTGTTTCTACCAAAGAAAAACAAATCAAATATGATGTATTTGATAAAGTAGAGCTGAAAGTTGCGGAAGTGAAAGACTGCAGTAAGGTCGAAGGTGCAGATAAACTATTGAAATTCCGCCTGGACGCTGGTGATGAAGCTGACAGACAAATTTTGTCGGGAATCGCCAAATATTACCCGGAACCGGAAAAATTGATTGGGAAAAAGGTTGTTATCGTAGCGAACCTTAAACCGCGTAAAATGCGTGGAGAAATCAGTCAGGGAATGATTCTTTCTGCCGAGAAGGACGGGAAATTAGAAATCGTTCCAGCACCGGAAAGCGCACCAAACGGATCGCCGATTTCTTAATTAATAATAGATGGAAGGGAGCTGTCATCGTGTTCATGTCAGCTCCTTCCTTTTCGATAGAAGAACAAAAAAGGATGATTAGAATGTTATTTGACACACATGTTCATTTAAACGCAAGGCAGTTTGCTGAAGATAGAGAAGAGACAATTCAGCGCGCAAAGGATGCAGGTGTGGAATATATGGTCGTGGTTGGTTTTGATCATGAAACAATTCCCCTGGCTATTGAAATCGCGGAAGCACATGAGAATATATATGCGGCAGTCGGCTGGCATCCTGTTGATGCAATTGATATGACAGAGAAAGAATTGGAATGGATTGAAGAATTAACAGAACATCCTAAAGTGGTCGCGATTGGCGAGATAGGCTTGGATTATCATTGGGATAAATCGCCGAAAGATGTACAGAAGAAGGTCTTTCGTCAGCAAATCGCACTTGCCAAAAAAGTAAAAATGCCAATTATTATTCATAACCGGGAAGCGACAGAAGATATTATTGCTATCCTGCAGGAAGAAAACGCTGCAGAGGTTGGCGGCATCATGCACTGTTACAATGATTCTGTCCAATATGTCCAGACATGTCTGGATATGAATTTTTATATTTCCTTAGGCGGTCCGGTAACCTTCAAGAATGCTCCGTTGCCGAAGGAAGTAGCAAAGCAGGTCCCTTTAGACCGTCTGCTGATTGAAACAGATGCCCCATTTCTAGCACCGCATCCATACCGTGGAAAAAGAAATGAGCCGGCATATGTAGTACGTGTAGCGGAAGATATTGCGGCATTACGTGACATGGATACAGCGGAAATTGGAAATATTACAACTGAAAATGCGAAACGATTTTTTAAAATTGATTAAATCTGTCGTATTATGGAATAAAGTGGAGGAAATCGATTGAAGATAAAAGAAATGATTGTAGTAGAAGGACGGGACGACACAACACGAATCAGACTTGCTGTGGATGCAGATACGATTGAAACAAATGGTTCTGCAGTGAACAAAGCAACGCTCGATAAAATTCGTCATGCAAAAGAAAAGCGCGGAGTGATTGTGTTTACAGATCCGGATTATCCGGGCGAGCGGATCAGGCACTTAATTAATCAGGCAATCCCCGGCTGCAAGCACGCTTTTTTACGAAGAGATCAGGCAAAGGCAAAGCATTCCATGAATAAAAGCTTAGGTATTGAACATGCCTCTGTGGAGGATATTCAAAAAGCACTTGCGGATGTTTATGAACTAGCGGATTTTTCGGATAGCGATATTAACAAAGCAGACCTGATTGATTATGGATTAATTGGAGGTAAGAAGGCGGCCGGACGGAGAAAACGTCTGGGAGAGCTTTTGCATATTGGACATACCAATGGAAAGCAGCTGTTAAAACGCCTTACCCAATTCCAAATTCCCAAGAAACAATTGGAGGAAGCGATGGAAGTTATAGAGCAGGAGGAGCAGGATGTCTAAAAAATTTATTGCAACACCGACGAGAACAAAAGAACTGCTGAACAAATATGGTTTTGCATTTAAAAAGAGCTTAGGACAAAATTTCCTGATTGATGTGAATGTATTGGAAAATATTATCCATCAAGCGGGGATAACAAAGGAAACAGGAGCTATTGAAATTGGACCTGGAATGGGTGCTTTAACGGAGCAATTAGCTATTCATGCAGACAAGGTTGTTGCATTTGAGATTGACCAGCGCCTGCTCTCGATTTTAGAAGAGACGTTAGCCGATTACGATAATGTAGAAATTATTCATCATGATATTTTAATGGCGAATGTAGAAGAAGTGATTCAGACACATTTCGAGGAAGGTCAGGATATTCATGTCGTTGCTAATCTTCCTTACTATATTACGACACCAATTTTGATGAAGCTTGTACGTGATCAGCTTCCGGTTACCAGCCTGACTGTGATGATCCAAAAAGAAGTAGCGGATAGAATGGCTGCTGTCCCAAATACCAAAAGCTATGGCTCGCTTAGCATTGCCGTACAATACTATACGGAAGCCAGTGTCGTTTTAAATGTGCCGAAGCAGGTGTTTATGCCGCAGCCTAATGTCGATTCCAGTGTGTTAAAGCTTGTGATGCGCAAAGAACCGCCTGTTCAAGTAGATAATGTAGATTTCTTTTTTGAATTGATTCAAGCAAGCTTTGCTCAAAGAAGAAAAACCCTCCGTAATAACTTAAACCGGTTTTTGCAGGATAAATTTGCAAAACAGCAAATAGAAACCTTCCTTGAAAACGCAGCAATAGATGGAGGAAGACGCGGTGAAACTTTAACCATGGAGGAATTTGCATCCTTGGCAAATGTAATCCATAAAGAGCTTCCAAAAAGCTGATCAGAAGATATAATCTTTTGATCAATTTTTTTTAAGAATAAGAAAGGATAAAAAATGCTGAATATAGCCGCTCCAACGGGTTTCAGGGTGAGTAATCTTAGGCCCCAGAAATACACTCCGCTTTCCGTGGGCCCCGAGCTCATCTCCTTTAAAGAAGACTTGCTGATTGGCAAGCCGTCAGGCGCAGACAGAAGTTAGTCCCGCGGGTAGAAAAAAAGAAGAACCCTTTTTTCCTGCGGGGTCTTTCCCTGGGACTGCGATTACTCGCCCCATCGAAGATCACTGCGCATTCCCACGACGGACAGGACGTCCTAGTGTCGGTCGTTGGTCACAGGACGTGACCGTTCTTAGCCGACCAGGAGTCTCCGTGTATTTCTTCTGGGACTGGGACTGCAATTACTCGTCCCACCGAAAACCATTGCGATTACTCGCCCCATCAAAACCGTCGCTAGAATTTGCGTTATTTCCTTGTAAAAAAGCAAATAAAACATAATTCCACTTAGATGGGAGCGGATGTTGTCGACTCCTGCGGGAAAAGCAACAGGTAGACCTGAGCAGGAAGCGGTTTTCTTACCGTGCGACTGAACGTTGCCCGCGGAAAGCGACTTCCCGTAGCGGACATCTCTTTGGCAAGAACACCGAAGTTTTAAAGCTCAAGCGGTGTTCTTGTTTTTTCTTATGATTGGAACAGAGCTGTGCTTTTATTCATACAATGAGAAAGAGTAAAAGGTGAGAGGTGCAGCGATGGATATACAGAAGGGTGCGTTAGTTACAAGGAAATCATATAATCATGATTTATTATTCCGTGTGGCAGAAATAAAAAAGGGAGTTGCTATCCTTCACGGGGAAGAATTGAGGTTAAAGGCAGATGCAACTTTATCTGATTTAACACTAGTAAACCAAAGGGAGCATAAAAAAAGAAAAGCAGTAGACAGAGAAAAACAAGAATCCTCCTATCGGTTATTTCGTCAGGACTATCAAATGATGAAAGAAAAAAGAAATTATGAGGCAACAGAAGGCTATACGGATGCTGCAAATTATTTTCAGTTACCGGCAAAAGTCCTTCATATTGATGGAGATCCGTCCTATTTAAGAAAGTGTATCCAATTATATCAGCGTATTGGGCTGCAAGTGCACGGTGTTCACTTAACGGAGACAGAGATGCCTTTTCAAATAAAAGATCTGCTTGAGAAAATCCAGCCGGATATTATGGTTATTACGGGTCACGATGCTTATTCACATAATAAGGGGATGAAGCATGATTTAAGTGCCTACCGACATTCTAAATATTTTGTAGAGGCTGTGCGGGAAGCGAGGAGCGTTTATCCGAATCTGGATCAGCTCGTTATTTTTGCAGGAGCATGCCAATCGCATTTTGAGTCATTGATTCGTGCGGGATCCAATTTTGCCAGCTCGCCATCCAGAGTCAATATTCATGCCCTGGATCCAGTCTATATTGTCGCGAAGGTAGCGTACACGTCATTTATGGAAAGTGTATCGGTGTGGGAAGCACTCCGTAATACGTTAACGGGAGAAAAAGGGTTAGGAGGAATACAGACAAGGGGATTATTACGAACAGGCATGCCTTACTTAGCGAATGAGGACGAAGGTGAATGATAATATCAAAAGCTGCTTAGAAAAGACAGTTATGGGAATATGAGGTATGCTTTTGTTCCTCCTTCTTTCCAATGAATTGGAACCTGTAATTAGACCATTCAGATTAGTTATTTTTTTGTAATTTTTATAAAATCAGCCTATTATGCATTTTTTTGTGACAATTTATGTATAAAAATAGCATCATGACAAATAATATCAGAAATAGACAAAATAAATAGTTGACAACCTAAAACATATGCTGATATAATTGTTTGTTTTGCTTGACATTTCATCGGCATATATGCTAAAATAAATGTATGTGAGGTGGAGTGTAGTGGGCAAAACGTTGATCGAAATCAAGCAAGGTCTAGATGGTCAGGTAGGTAAACGGTTAAAGCTCAGAGCGAATGGCGGAAGACGGAAAACCGTTGAAAGATGCGGTGTTCTAGCGGAGACATATCCCTCTGTTTTCATTGTTGAGCTTGACCAGGACGAGAATGCATTCGAACGGGTTTCATACAGCTATACAGACATATTGACAGAAACGGTGGAGCTGAATTTTGTGGAAGGAAGTTCAGCGGTATTTTTTAAACAGTAGACAAGCATATTGTCTGCTGTTTTTTATATTGGGTAAAAAGAACAGAAAATGGTTTTCTTGGTTAATTCTTTTGTGATTGAATGGAGGAAAAGTACATAAGCTATAATTGCCTGTCGATAAAGTAAAACTTCATTCGTAAAGGGGAGCTTTTATATGGGTAGACGAGGGATTATGTCCACACAGATGAAAGAAGAAATAGCGAAAGAATTAGGATTTTACGATACGGTACAGCAGGAAGGCTGGGGAGGAATAAAAGCTCGCGACGCCGGTAATATGGTGAAACGGGCGATAGAAATGGCAGAAGAAAGTATGAAAAAGAGCGAGTCCTGACCGGGCTTGCTTCTTTTGTTTTAACGCAATTCTGTTCCTGGCTTCAGGAGACTGAAAAGCTTAATCAAGATCTTTTTTCGGCTGCCCTTGAAACCCTTTCTTAAACTAAATTAGCCTACGTGTTTTGATTATGATACAATAAAACATATTTTTATGGACGTAGCTATAGTTTCAAATAGGTGAACGAATTTCCAACGCTTTGAGGATGTGATTGAAGATGCTTGTCATGGAGAAGGCGCCTGCTAAGATAAATTTATCATTAGATGTGCTAAATAAGCGGGAGGATGGCTATCATGATGTTGAAATGGTCATGACAACAATAGACTTAGCAGATCGTTTAGAATTACGGGAATTACCTGCAGATAAAATTCAATTATCTTTGGAAAGCCGTTATGTTCCCAGCGATGAACGGAATTTAGCATATCAAGCAGCAATTTTATTTAAAAAAACATACAATATCAAAAAAGGTGTTCACATCCAAATTGATAAATCGATTCCTGTTTCTGCTGGATTGGCGGGCGGAAGTGCTGATGCTGCAGCAGTTTTACGGGGATTGAACCGATTATGGGGACTGAATATCCCGTTAGCTGAATTAGCTGATTTAGGATCGCAATTAGGGGCGGATATTGCTTTTTGCGTTCACAGTAAAACAGCGATAGCAAAAGGTTACGGCGAGTGCATTGAACTGTTGCCTGCACCGCCTACTTGCTGGGTTGTTCTTGCCAGACCGGATATTGGTGTATCCTCCTATACTGTATTTGATCAAATTAAAATTCCGGAGTTACAGCACCCAAATACTAAGCAGGTACTGGCAGCTTTGGAGGAAAGAGACTTTTCAAAGCTGTGCAATCATCTGGGAAATGCATTGGAGCCAATTACTTTTTCCATGCATCTGGAAGTTGCACGGCTGAAGGAAGCGATGCAGCTGGCAGGAGCAGAAGGTGTGATGATGAGCGGGAGCGGGCCGACCGTGTTTGGCTTAATGAAGCATCACCGGAAGGCACTGCGGATTTATAACAGTATGCGGGGCTTTTGCAAGGACGTTCAATTAATCCGAATGTTAGGATAGGCATTGCTAAAATGCATATGAAAATGCTATATTATATTAAGAACATTCGGATTTGAGGTGTGAGTTTGAAAAGAAGTAATCGATTGGTTGTGTTAACAGAGTACTTTTTAGAAAACCCGAGGAAACATATTCAATTGCCTTACTTTGTCGAGCTTTGTGATACAACGAAGTCATCGATAAGTGAGGATTTAGATATTATACATGAAGTTTTTCAAATAAAAGGATTGGGGTATCTGGAGAGAACGACCGGAGCTGGCGGCGGTGTGAAATATATTGCTACCAGCTCGGCAGAACCAAGCAGAGAGTTTATTTCCACGCTTCAGAAAAAGTTAGAAGATCCTGCCCGTATTCTTCCAGGAGGGTATCTGTATATGAGCGATATCCTTGGTGACCCTTCCATGGTCCGGGAAATTGGCCGTGTCTTTGCTTCCTGCTTTGCCCATTTAGAGATTGATGCAATTGTCACTGTTGCAACAAAGGGGATTCCTTTGGCGTATGCAACAGCATCCTTTTTAAATGTGCCGGTTGTTATTGCGCGCAGAGACCCCAAAGTAACAGAAGGATCCTCTGTAAGTATCAATTATGTTTCTGGATCGTCCCGGAAAATTCAAACGATGGTGCTGCCAAAGCGCAGTCTGCCTGATGGCTCAAACGTATGTATCATCGATGATTTTATGAAAGCAGGGGGAACGATTACAGGGATAAAAAGCCTCTTGGAGGAATTCTCTGCAACGGTACAGGCTGTTGGAGTACTGGCAGAAGCAGATGATGAGGAAGATGAAAGAGTGATTACCGATTATACGTCCCTCTTGAAAATATCTCCTGTCGACATACAGAATCATCATGTGTCTGTACTGCCGGGGAATTATCAAATGGAATAAACCGTATCCAAAAGCATACGATACAGATCTTAATCTATTTACAGATTAAGGTCTTTTTTTATACATTTGATTGATTAAAAAGGGCTCTATACTGAATGTGGTGGTGTCCTCCGTTCCATCGCCAGATGGAACGGAGGCAAAAAAATACACTCCTTTTCCTCTCTCTGATAACCTTGAGTTGTCGAGACAAAAGGAATGGGAGAGGAAAAGAGTGCATCATCATTTTATCACAGAGTTATTAGGAATAAAAGATTCTCATGTAAATGTCTGGGATCTCAGAGAAGAAGAAAGTCATTTCGTTGCGGAGTTATTCACGAAACCGCGCATGCAGAAATGTCCGTTTTGTGGAGAAAGAACCAAACGGATTCATGGTTACCGTTGGCAAAGCATTCAAGGGCCTGCTTTTACGACAAAAGAAGTTCATATTTCATTACGGAAAAGGCGTTACATTTGTGTGTCCTGTCATCGCACCTTTTATGAACGGCTTCAGATGATACACCGTTATCAACGGTGTATAGCAAGTGTTCAGACCACAGCGATGAAGCATGCAGCGGTGAGTTCCTTTCGTACGGCAGCACTGGTAACTGGTGTAACAGTGAATCGTGTTTTACGGTGGTTTGATCGGAAGGAGCTAACCTCCAGTAAAGTGTTACCTCGAGTCATTGCGATTGATGAATTTAAAGGCGATGCGGATGGAGAGAGGTTTCAATTGAATGTGGTCGATGTGGAGAATAGAAGAATCATCGATATCTTACCTGATCGAAAAGTAGAAACGATTGAGAAGTATCTAAAGTCATGTGATACAGGTAAAGTAGAAATGGTTGTGATGGATTTATCTCAAGCGTTTAAACAAGCCATTCGAAAAGCATTGGGCAATCCCCTGATTATCGCTGACCGTTTCCACTTCATGCGTCAGGTCTATTGGGCTTTGGATGAGGTGCGCCGTGAAGTTCAAAAGGAGCTTCCTAAAAAAGATCGGCTTCGAATGAAACGCTCCAAGAAACTTCTTTGGAAATCATGGGCAGCCTGTTCGGATGATCAGAAGAAAAAAGTACAGCAATTAGTAGAAATAGATGCCCGTTTAAAAGAAGCCTATGATTTAAAACAAGCGTTAGATACGTGGTTTAAAGAAAGTGATGCATACAATGTAACTTCCGGTTTAGAAGTATGTCTGGAAAAGTTAGAGGCATCCACATTAGAAGGATTTCATCGTGTCGCACGTACATTTAAAAGATGGCACCAGGAAATTCTGCATTCTTTTATGTATCCTTATAATAATGGCTACATAGAAGGAGTCAATAATACGATTAAAGTATTGAAACGATTATCTTATGGAATTAAAAATTTTGAACGAATGAGAAAGAAAATTCTATGGCAACAAGAGGTCAAGCTTGTGCTGAAGCAAGCTTATAAATAAAGAGGTGGAGGAATGTTTTTCCACCACCACATTTGACATAGAACCTTAAAAAGATGAAATTTCATTGTTTTTAGACAATCATTTTACTTGGAAGAAAAAGGTGGATAATAATGACTAAGAAAGTCGAAAACAAATCAATTCTTAGGTATAGGGGAGAATAAATTTAAAATATTTTATTTTATTGGTATTTATAAGAAGGATTTTTGTAATTTATGTTGAAATAGTATAAGTATAAAGGATGATTTTTGAATTAGGAAAAAGGTGGTGAAACATCATGGAAGTAACTGACGTAAGATTGCGCCGCGTAAAAACAGATGGAAGAATGCAGGCCATTGCCTCAATCACATTAGACAACGAGTTTGTTGTCCATGATATCCGTGTCATCGACGGGAATAGTGGATTATTTGTTGCAATGCCGTCAAAGCGGACGCCAGACGGAGAGTTTAGGGATATTGCTCATCCGATTAATTCTGGAACACGCTCAAAAATTCAAGAAGCTGTTTTGGGGGAGTATCAACGTGAACGTGAGAATGAAGAGGGACTAGGCTATAAAGAAGAAGCCGGTGTTTCCTGAACATACGCTGGAGGGCGATTGGGCGAGAAGGTAGAAATCTGAATGAAGATTTGCCTTCTTTTTTTTGTTCTTTTTTATTGGAGCAGCACCATATGGCCGAAAAATCAAATTAAATGTGATCAAGGCAACTGGCTGATGTAGTATATTTCCGCAGCAATCGTTTGTAGAAAAAATATATTTGCTGCGTCCTCAAAGGCTTTTTAATAATAACAAACCTGGTATTTTATGGGATTAATTTGAGCTGCCGGCTGCCGTTTTGTCTGTAATAAACCAATGAATGCAGCAATGAAAGTTTTTTTCGTATTTTAGTTAAGCGATGTCACGAAAAAAATAAAAATATGATAACATAAGATATAGAAATAAAACCTTTTATTTTATTGAAATAAAGGTTTTTTTACGATATATTTTTAAATGGATATTTAGAGATGATGGAGGTTTCCTAATGACGAATCGATTTGCTGTTATTTTAGCAGCTGGGCAAGGAACAAGGATGAAATCAAAGTTATATAAAGTGCTTCATCCTGTAGTTGGCAAACCAATGGTACAGCATGTTGCGGATCAATTACAACAAACTGGGTTAAATAAATTAGTTACCATTGTCGGATTTGGAGCAGAGCAAGTAAGAGAGCAGCTTGGAGCGTCCAGTGACTTTGTCGTACAGGAAGAACAACTCGGCACAGGACATGCTGTGATGCAGGCGGAACAACTGTTACAGAATAAAGAAGGTGTAACCATTGTAGCTTGCGGGGATACCCCTTTGATTCGTGCAGAAACATTCCAAAAATTGTTTGAACATCATGAGCAGACGGGTTCTAAAGCAAGTATATTGACGGCACTTGCAGATAACCCTGCCGGATATGGCCGGGTGGTTCGAAATGATGCAGGGGAAGTTGAGAAAATTGTCGAACATAAAGATGCTTCGGAAGAGGAATTAACGATAAATGAGATTAATACAGGAACCTATTGTTTTGACAATAAAGCATTATTTGAAGCTTTAAAATCGGTGTCTAATGACAATGCACAAGGAGAGTATTATTTACCTGATGTCATTAAAATTTTAGGTGACCAGGGAGAGCGTATCAGCGCTTATGTAGCAGCTGAATTTAATGAAACGATAGGGATTAATGATCGTGTTGCATTAAGTGAAGCGGAAAAAATTATGAAACGGCGTATTAATGAGACGCACATGCGTAATGGTGTGACCATCGTGGATCCTGATAATACATATATCGGTCCGGATGTGAAAATTGCTGCAGATGTGTATCTTCATCCAGGAACGGTCTTAAAAGGGGATACCTCCATTGCGGCTGGTTCAGAGATTGGTCCGCATACAGAAATAAAAGATTGTGAAGTTGGGGAAGCTACAACGATCCGATTCAGTGTCGCTGCAGACAGCCGCATTGGGAATCGAGTGAATATTGGTCCCTACGCACATATCCGTCCAGCCTCAAATGTTGGAAACGACACAAAAATTGGCAATTTTGTAGAGCTGAAGAAAACGACTCTGGGCAACAACAGCAAGGTTTCTCATCTTAGTTATGTAGGGGATGCTAATGTGGGAGAGCGTGTAAATGTCGGTTGTGGTACAATAACAGTAAATTATGATGGAAAAAATAAATTCCTGACAACAATAGAAGATGATTCGTTTATTGGATGTAACTCCAATTTAATAGCGCCGGTTACAGTTGGTAAAGGTGCATATGTGGCAGCCGGATCGACAATTACAAATGATGTGCCGGACGAGGCATTATCCATTGCAAGATCGAAGCAATCAAATAAAGAAGGATATGCAAAGAAGTTTAAAAAATAGACTACAAACAAAGTCATGGAGGTTAGAGGAATGTCATCCAACTATAAGGACGCTTCGTTGAAAGTATTTTCGTTAAATTCGAATCCAGCATTAGCAGAAAGTATTGCAGCTCAAATCGGAACGAAATTAGGAAAATGTACCGTAACGCAATTTAGTGACGGTGAAATTCAAATTAATATAGATGAGAGTGTGCGTGGTTCTGACGTATATGTTATCCAGTCTACATCAGCACCGGTAAACCAGAATATTATGGAGCTGCTGATTATGATCGACGCATTGAAGCGCGCTTCTGCCAAATCAATCAATATTGTTATGCCTTACTACGGTTATGCTCGGCAGGACCGTAAAGCCAGAGCCCGTGAGCCGATTACGGCAAAATTAATGGCAGATATAATTGAAAAAGCAGGAGCAAATCGAATGATTACACTTGATCTGCATGCACCACAAATTCAAGGCTTCTTTGATATTCCAATTGACCACTTACAGGGTGTCCCTATTTTAGCTACTTATTTCGAACAGAAGAATCTGGAAGATGTGATTGTTGTTTCTCCTGATCATGGCGGTGTAGTGCGTGCCAGAAAAATGGCAGACCGCTTAAAAGCCCCAATTGGTATTATTGATAAACGACGTCCAAAGCCCAATGTTGCTGAAGTGATGAATATTATTGGTAACATTGAAGGGAAGACAGCTATTTTAATTGATGATTTAATTGATACAGCTGGTACAATTACCTTAGCTGCGAACGCATTAATTGAAAGTGGCGCAAAAGAAGTATATGCTTGTTGTACCCACCCGGTACTTTCTGGACCAGCTATCGAGCGCATTGACAATTCAAAAATCAAAGAGCTCGTTGTCACAGATACGATTCCTTTGCCGGAAGAAAAATGTATTGATAAAATTACCGAATTATCGGTTGCTTCTCTGCTGGGCGAAGCGATTATCCGTGTTCACGAAATGCAATCTGTAAGTATTCTTTTTGATTAAAGGTTTAACTTGTTCCATTTTAGGGTATGTATTATATTGACCGTTTATTTTATTGAGAAAAAGAAATAATGCAACATATGCAGTAACAATGTTTCATATTATTTTTTTAATCAACTTGGAGGGTGATACGAATGGCAGTAAAATTAAACGCAAAAAAAAGAGAAGATCTTGCAAAATCAGTAACAAGCGAAATTAGAAAAAGCGGTAGAATTCCAGCGGTCGTCTATGGAAAGGACAAAGACGCGAAGACAATTTCTGTAGATAGCGTTGATTTAGTGAAAACCGTTCGGGATGAAGGACGAAATGCAATCATTTCACTTCAAGTCGAAGGCGGCGACACGGTAGATGTGATGCTGCATGATTATCAAATAGATCCGATAAAAGATGATTTGCTTCACGCCGATTTCTATATCGTAAATATGTCTGAAGAAATGGACGTTGATGTTTCTGTTCGCCTTGATGGTGAATCAAAAGGTGAAAAAGAAGGCGGCGTACTACAGCAGCCGTTTTATGAAATTCAAGTCCGTGCAAAACCAAAAGATATTCCTGAGGAAATCGTGGTAGATGTCTCTGACCTGGATGTGAACGAAAGCTTATCTATTTCTGATTTGAAAGTAACTGGAAACTATGAGTTTTTAGATGATCCAGATACGACAATCGCTT
Organism: Oceanobacillus sp. FSL K6-0251; assembly: GCF_038004725.1. Lineage (NCBI taxonomy): Bacteria > Bacillati > Bacillota > Bacilli > Caryophanales > Bacillaceae > Oceanobacillus > Oceanobacillus sp. FSL K6-0251. The sequence goes on from NZ_JBBORS010000001.1 coordinate 77,540, forward strand.
CCGTTGTTCCTCCAACTACAGAAGAAGATTTAGAAACAGACACAGAAGCAGATGAAAATGCAGAACCGGAAGTCATTAAAGAAAAATCTGACTCAGAGGAAGAGTAATTTTTAAGTTAACAATATAGAAGTAATACCTCCCTTCTTTACGCATACAATACTGGTATGCGTAAAGAAGGGTTATTGCGTTTAACAGAAATTGTGGACAGGGAAAAGTGAGGGTATGGTGATGAAGTTAATTGTTGGGCTAGGAAACCCTGGAAGGAAATATAAGAAGACGCGTCATAATATTGGCTTCCGTACGATTGATGCGCTGTTAGATCGTCATGGATGGAAGCTGAATAACTCGAAATTTCACGGGGATTATGCCATTGAACATTTCAATGGAGAAAAGATTGTATTATTACAGCCGCAAACCTATATGAATTTGTCAGGCGAGTCCATTCGGCCGCTGATGGATTATTATGATATAGAGACAGAAGACGTGATCGTTATTTATGATGATCTTGATTTGCCGACAGGGAAAATCAGGTTACGGCAAAAGGGCGGCCATGGCGGTCATAATGGAGTTCGTTCCACAATTGAACATTTAGGAACAAAAGAATTTAAACGAATACGTTTAGGGGTAGGAAGACCGGTAAATGCAACTCCTGTCGTAGATTATGTATTAGGGAAGTTTCCCAAAGATGAAAAAGAAGCGGTTGAACAAAGTGTTCAAGATGCAGCTGATGCTATTGAAGCGTGGATAGAAGGCAAACCTTTTGTAGAAGTGATGAATGATTTTAATCAATAAAGCATACCTTTGGTTTGAAGGGGAAGTTCCATTCATCCACCTTTTTGAGTGGGAAATGGAAGCAGGGTATATTCTTATTCCTCTCGGTTAAAACTAAATGAAAAGTGCAGATATCCTTTCTGAGCAAGGAATAGGCTGCGCTCTAAATTTTTGTATTTTAATCGAGGTGAATGAGATGGTTATCTACTATGGTTGTCGACATTGCGGAAAAGAGCTGGGTGTGCTGCAGCATACAGAAATGGATATAACCTTACGATTCCTTGAACTTCTGGAGGAAAAGGATTTAGCAGAAATGATAGTCTCTGAAAAAGATGGCTATTTCCGCTTAGAAGTCATTTGTGAATACTGTCAGCAGGCTCTTGATATGCATCCTGATTATCATGAATTGGACCATTTTTTACAATAGCCTGAATGGATTCCGGTCTGATGATTATTTTCTGGATAGACCTATGACCGTATATACCATTTTCTTAAAAATAAAATATATTTTATCGACTATTTTCACGCACAATGCGCGTTTTTAAAATACTTTAACAATTTAGAGGGGAAATACGAATGAAAGCAATTCATAATTATTTAAAATCACAGGAAGATATTCAGTCGATTATGGATGGATTGCTGGCAGGCATGAAGGAGCAGATGGTTGCCGGCTTAAGCGGCTCTGCTAGAAGCCTGCTCTTATCCACCATACATCAATCCATGAATCGTCCTTTATTAATTGTTACCCATCAGCTCGCTCAGGCACAGCAGCTGTATGATGATTTAGCAGAGCTGGCAAATGAGGAGGGGGTATATCTTTATCCTGTCAACGAGTTAATAGCCTCCGAAATGGCTGTAGCGAGCCCTGAATTGCGCGCTCAGCGGATTGAAGCATTAACTGCTTGGACACAGAAAGATAAAGGGATACTAATCGCTCCTGTTGCAGCATTAAAAAGAATGCTGCCGCCAAAAGCATATTGGAATAAATATCAGCTTCTATTTCAAACAGGAAAAGACATTGAGGTAGAGGCCTATCTGCGTTCCTTGGTGGAAATGGGCTATGAAGGCGCCTCAATGGTTACCGCCCCTGGTGAATTTAGCCAGCGGGGAGGAATTATTGATATTTATCCAATTACGGAGGAGCATCCAATCCGGATTGAGCTATTTGATGAAGAGGTAGATTCTATCCGCTATTTTGATGCGGAGTCACAGCGTTCTTTAGACAAAGTAGAAGAGGTAATAATCCACCCTGCTACAGAATTATTGATAGATAAACAAGAAATGGTGAAAGTAGCAGAACGGCTAGAGGATGCCCTTTCAGATACATTGAAAAAAGTCAAAAAACCTTCTGATCAAGAAGAGCTTGTGGAGGTTATTGAACAAGATATTGAACAATTTAAACAATTAAACCGTTTCCAGGGGATGTATAAATACATTGGCTATTTATATGACGAGCCAGCTAGTTTGTTAGACTATTTGCCGCGGAATGGGGTTGTCTTTTTTGATGAAATGAGCCGTATTCAGGAAACGGCGACCAATTTAGATCATGAAGAGCTGGAATGGTATACGGGGCTGCTGGAAGGAAATAAAATGGTCCAGGGCAGTCAATTTTCTTTTGGATGGAATACATTGATAGACGGTATTTCCCATTCTCGTGTATATATGTCTGTGTTTATGCGGCATATTCCAAATACGAACCCGCAAAATATTATTAATCTATCGACACGAACGATGCAGGAATTTCATGGGCAGATGCCTTTATTTAAAAATGAATTAAAGCGCTGGGAAAAGGGAGATTACTCGGTTGTTATTCTGACACCAAATGAACAGCGCGCAGAAAAAGTACATTCTATTTTAGAAGATTATGATATTGAAACACAGGTGGAAAAAGAATTAAAACTGCCGATACAAAAGCCGACCGTTATCGTGGGGCAGTTGCATTCGGGAATTGAATTCCCGATGCATAAGCTGGCGATTATCACCGAAAATGAATTGTTCAAGCAGCGCACGAAGCGTTCTAGAAAACAGCCAAAGATTACGAATGCAGAGCGCATTAAGAATTATCAAGAGCTCAAGGTCGGCGATTATGTAGTTCATGCAAATCATGGTGTCGGGAAATATCTCGGGATTGAAACGTTAGAAGTTAACAAACTGCATAAGGATTATATGCTGATCCGTTACTCTGGAGACGATAAGCTGTTCGTGCCAATTGATCAAATTGATTTAGTTCAGAAATTTGTCGGTTCTGAAGGAAAGGAACCGAAGCTATATAAATTAGGCGGTACGGAATGGACAAAGGTAAAACGCAAAGTTCAGCGATCTGTGGAAGACATTGCTGATGATTTAATCAAGTTATATTCGGAGCGTGAATCCCGGCAAGGCTACGCTTTCTCACCAGATTCTGAATTACAGCGTGAATTTGAAGCGTCCTTTGCCTACCAGGAGACAGAGGATCAACTGCGGTGTATCACAGAAATCAAAGAGGATATGGAAAAAGTAAAACCAATGGACCGCTTGCTCTGTGGGGACGTTGGTTACGGGAAAACAGAGGTTGCTATCCGTGCTGCTTTCAAAGCAGTGGCAGATGGAAAGCAGGTTGCTATTCTGGTGCCGACAACGATTCTGGCACAGCAGCATTATGAGACAATTCGCGAAAGATTCCAGGATTACCCGGTAAACATTGGTTTATTAAGCCGTTTCCGCACGCGTAAGCAATCCAATGAAACGGTAAAAGGGCTGGAAGATGGAAATATGGATATTGTTGTAGGGACACATCGTCTGTTATCAAAGGATGTAAAATACAAGGATTTAGGCTTGCTTGTTGTCGATGAGGAACAGCGGTTTGGTGTGAAGCACAAGGAAAAAATCAAACAGCTGAAGACCAATGTCGATGTTTTAACGCTGACAGCAACGCCTATTCCAAGAACACTTCATATGTCCATGCTGGGAGTAAGGGATCTATCTGTTATTGAAACCCCCCCTGAAAACAGATTTCCGATTCAAACCTATGTGATGGAATATAATCCATCCTTTATTCGGGAAGCTGTTGATCGGGAAATGTCCAGAGGGGGGCAGGTTTTCTTCCTGCATAACAGAGTAGAAAATATTGAGAAAACAGCCCGCGATATTGGCATGCTTGTACCAAATGCCAAGGTAGCCATTGCGCATGGACAAATGAATGAATCCGAACTGGAGAATGTTATTTTCGGTTTCATAGAAGGGGAATTTGATATTTTAGTCAGTACGACCATTATTGAAACAGGGGTGGACATCCCGAATGTGAATACTTTGATTGTCAATCATGCCGATCGTATGGGGCTGAGCCAGCTTTACCAATTAAGAGGCCGTGTCGGGCGTTCTAATCGTGTAGCTTATGCTTATTTCACGTATCAGCGTGATAAGGTATTAACAGAGGTGGCTGAGAAACGATTGCAGGCCATTAAAGAATTTACAGAGCTCGGCTCTGGATTTAAGATTGCGATGCGCGATTTGTCTATTCGCGGTGCTGGAAATTTACTCGGCGCACAGCAGCACGGATTTATTGATTCAGTTGGGTTTGATATGTATTCTCAAATGCTGAAGGATGCAATCGATGCCCGCAAAGAAGGAAAAGAAGTAGAAGATATTAAGCCGTTTGAACCGGAGATTTCATTAAAAATCGATGCATATATTCCGGATGAATACTTGAATGATGAGAAACAGAAAATTGAAATGTATAAGCAATTCCAAAACGTGGATAGCCCGGAAGCAGTCCAGGATTTAAGAGACGAATTAATTGACCGCTTCGGAGATTATCCTGCAGAAGTCGAAAATTTATTCACGGTAAGCATTATGAGAATGCATGCGAAGAAACAGCGTGTGCAATCCATTACAGAAGCGCCGCAAAAAATCACGATGCTGCTCGATGAAGAAAGAAGTCAGGAAATTGATGGCTCTAAATTATTTGAAGCGGCGAATCAATTTGATCGTCAAGTCAGTCTGGGCACCGAAAATCAAAACTTAAAAGCAGGTATTAAATGGAGCAAAGACAAGGCTTATAAACGGCACGATACCGTTATTGAATTCATTAAAAAATTAAGCGATGTGAATCGTTAAAGATATGATAAACCAGTGAAAAGCTGCTTTCTTACGAAAAGAGAGCAGCTTTTTTTATGCGAAGAACACGGCTGGAGCGGAGGGTTTTCCTATACATTCCAAATAAAATAACAAAAATTTCAATTGGAATGTATAGTTATCTCTGGTTGTTTAATACTATAACAACAACCGGTGATGAATCATGGAAGGAAGTCCTTCCATCCAGGTCAGAATCGTCATTTAGAAAGGGAGGATACTTAGATGAAAGCAACAGGAATCGTACGACGTATCGATGATTTAGGAAGAGTAGTGGTGCCAAAAGAAATTCGGAGAACCTTGCGTATTCGTGAAGGAGACCCCCTCGAAATTTTCGTTGACCGGGAAGGAGAGGTTATTTTAAAGAAATATTCCCCAATCAGTGAACTGGGTCATTTTGCGAAAGAATATGCGGAGGCATTGTTTCAATCCTTGCAAGCACCGGTTATTATCACTGACCGGGATGAAATTATTGCTGTAGCAGGAGAATCTAAAAAAGAGTACTTGAATAAATCGCTGAGCGGTAAGATTACTGACATTATTGAAGGACGATCGCCTGTTTATGAAGGGGATAAGTCCCAGATGGAAATTGTAGATGGAAATGAACAGGAGCTGCACTCTTATTCGATTCATCCGATTATTGCCAATGGCGACCCCATCGGCTGTGTAATGATTTTTTCGAAAGAAGATAAACTGAGCAAGGTAGAACAGAAGGCGGCAGAGACGGCATCTGTTTTCCTGGCGAAACAAATGGAATAGACCATACTTTTACTATTATTTTTTCTAGAAGAAGCTTTCTCTAGGTTACCTCCAATCTAGAAGACAGGCTTCTTTTTTTCTTGATTTTTCTTAGCAACGTGCTTCTCTCCCTGATATGATATACTGAGAGAAATTCATTTGGAAAAGGAAAAATTTATCATGTCAGATAATGAAACAAGCCGGCTGGTTAAAGGTGCGGTGGTACTGAGTATCGCTGGTTTGATAAGTAAAGTGCTTAGTGCTGTTTATCGTATTGTATTGCAAAACTTAACAGGGGATATCGGCTTTTATATGTATCAGCAGCTCTATCCATTATTGGGAATTGCTACGATGCTTGCATTGTACGGGTTCCCTTCTGCTATTTCCTCGCTAACAGCAACGGAGCTGGAAAAAGGAAGAGCGCTGTCCTGGAGAGGATTCTATCGGCCAATCCTTTTTATTCTTGGGAGCTTTCATCTCTTGCTTATTGCAATCGTGTATTTTACAGCTCCATTATTAGCCCGATTAGCTGGGGATGAGCGTTTTGTTGGTTTATATCAAGTTACAGCCGCCGTGTTCCTGATTGTTCCTGTACTGGCTTTATTCCGGGGGATACAGCAGGGAAAGTATGAGATGGCTCCTACTGCATTTTCGCAAATCGGAGAACAATTTATTCGTGTAGGGACCATTATTGCCGGAGCGCTGCTGGTCAGCCAAGGTATTTTTCAAATTGATGCCATTGGAACGACGGCCGTGCTTGCATCCTTGCTGGGAGGAGTCAGTGCGCTTGTTGTGCTGGTGTGCTTTTATTATAAAAATCGAAAGCATTCCCCTGCAGACGTTAAAGCATTTTCTTTGGAGGAAGCTGTCCCATGGAAAAAATATGTGAAAACCTTGCTTTTATTTGGGGTAGCTGCGGCGATGAATCATATGACACTTTTATTCATGCAGTTAGCAGATGCTTTTACATTTGTGCCGAGATTGATGGCAAGCGGAGCAGCAGAGATAGCTGCTAAAGAAATGAAAGGCGTGTTTGACCGGGGGCAGCCGCTGATTCAGGTGGCGACCATCATTGGTTCGTCCATTGCTTTAGCGATTATACCGGCGATTAATTATCAGAAATTAAAAAAACAACGGGAGCAAGTAATGAATTATATTCAAACAGCCATGCATGTTGGTATTTTTATCGCCATAGGTGCTGTTTTAGGGCTATTTATTATTTTCCCGGAGGTCAACCAGCTGCTTTATAAAAATATGCAGGGTACGAGCGAATTAAGATTATTGATTATAGCTATCGGCATGTCTACCATTTCGATTATCGGCGCATCGATTTTGCAAAGCTTGGGGATGATTGTGCGAACAGCTGTATTTATCGGTATTTCCTTTGTAGTGAAGGTAGGCAGCAACCTGATTCTTATTCCGCATTTTGAGGTATATGGCGCGAGTATAGCAACGATTTTAAGTCTCAGTGTGTTATTATTGCTTGTAGGAATCGAGTTATATCGAAAATTGCCAAGCGTGTCATTATATCGTTCAATGTCATGGAAAAGCTTGGCTGCAGCGAGCTTATCGATGGTTATATACCTTTTGGTGATGCAGAGAATGTTTTCTGCACTTGTGATAGATATAAGGCTGCTGCTGCTGATATATGTTCTTTTTATTTCGGTATCAGGCGCAGGTTTATTCCTCTTTGTATTGCTAAAAACAGGCGGATTAACCGAAGCACAAATTCGTATTTTACCAAAATCAGCGTACCTGTTACGTATTTATCATAAAGGGAGGAAAAAACCTTGAAGCAAATAGAGGTTATTGGATTGGGCGCAGGAGATATAGAGCAGCTCCCGCTCGGTATATATAGAAAATTAACGCAAGCACAGCAAACGATTTATGCAAGAACTAATGATCATCCCGTTATCAAAGTGCTGGAAGCAGAGAGAGTCTCTTTTACTTCTTTTGATACGCTTTATGAAGAAGAAGAGCAGTTTGATACGGTATATGCCCGTATTACAGCACAGCTTGTAGAAGCTGCTAAAACAAGTGAGGACACCGTTATCTACGCTGTTCCCGGCCATCCTATGCTGGCAGAGAAAACCGTTCAGCTTCTATTGGAGCAGAACGAGGTCGAGGTATTGATTGCAGGCGGGCAAAGCTATTTAGATGACTTATTTACTGCCATGCAAATTGATCCTATTGAAGGATTTCAATTTGTAGACGGAACAGATTTCAGACGTGATCAGCTTCATTTCGGTAATCATTTATTTGTTTGTCAGGTATATGACATGTTCATTGCCTCCGAGGTCAAGCTGACTTTATTGGAGGATTTGCCGCCTGCTTATGAGGTTTATATTGTGGAAGCGGCTGGCAGCAGGGCGGAAAAAATTGAAAAAGTTCGTTTAGAAGAATTGGATCACCGGATGGAAATCAGCAATTTGACTACGCTATATATCCCTCCGGTTCCAAAAGGATATCTGCACCATACCTTCCCGTTCTTACGTGAAGTGATGGCGATTTTGCGCGGACCTGATGGCTGCCCGTGGGATAAGAAGCAGACGCATGAATCCTTGCGTCATCATACGATTGAAGAGGTCTATGAGCTGATTGAAGCGATTGATGAAGAAGATGATGACCATATTGTCGAGGAGCTTGGTGATTTGTTGATGCATATTTTATTGCATAGTCAAATTGGCGAGGACAATGGTTATTTTACGATAGATGATGTAATTCAGTCGATTTCGGATAAAATGATTTACCGCCATCCGCATGTTTTTGGGGGAGCAACAGCAGATACTGAGGAAACAGTGTTAGAGAACTGGGAAGAGCTCAAAAAACAGGAAAAAGGAAAAGAGAGGGAATCCGTGCTGGACGGTATTCCCGTACATCTTCCTGCTTTAGCTAAAGCATATAAGCTTGTGTCCAAAGCAGGGAAAGTCGGCTTTGAATGGAGTCATGTAGACGAAGTATGGGAGAAATTGAAGGAAGAGATCGATGAAGTTATCGAAGCTGTTCAGGATAAAGATTTGACGGATGTGGAAGAGGAGCTGGGAGATGTATTATTTGTCTTAGCGAATATTTCCAGATACTATAAAGTCAATCCTGAGGTTGCGCTGGAGCGTGCCAACCGGAAATTTATCAGCCGATTTCAATATATAGAAAACAAGCTTGAAGAAAAGAGGCAGAGTCCTGAAACAGCTTCTCTGCAGGAAATGGATGCTTATTGGGAAGAAGCGAAGAAAAATCAAGCGGTGAGAGGAGAAGAAAGATGAGATTAGATAAATTTTTAAAAATATCCCGAATCATTAAACGCCGTACATTAGCTAAAGAAGTAGCAGACCAAGGAAGAATCACTGTAAATGGAAACGCAGCGAAGGCTTCTTCCGTCCTTTCTGAAGGGGATGAGCTTGTTATTCGATTTGGCCAGAAATTGGTTACGGTAAAAGTAAATTCACTGCGGGAAAATGTCCGTAAAGATGAAGCAGATACCCTTTACACCATTGTGAAAGAAGAAAAAATAGAGCAGTAAAAATATAGTTCTATACTTGTCCCTCCCATCATAAATTATTAACGATAGGGAGGGTTTTTATATGAATTATTATGAGAATAAAGATGTAAGAAATCATGTTGAACTAGAGCATACCGTAAAAATAGACAAACGAAAAAACCTTGAAATTACGGGCGTCAAAGAAGTGGACAGCTTTGATAATGAAGCATTCCTTTTAGAAACGGTGATGGGATACTTGATTATCCGCGGACAGAATCTGCAATTGAAGAATTTAGATGTGACAGAAGGTATTGTCACCATTAAAGGAAAAATATACGAGCTTTCCTATGTAGATGATCAGCAGCAGGAGAAAGCTAAAGGGTTCTTTAGCAAGATATTCCGATGACGTTATCTACGCAATTTTTAACACTTATCACGATGATTATAAGTGGGTTTTATCTAGGTGTTGTCCAGGAAACCTTCCGGCGCTTCACGATTTATTGGAAGGGACGATTATTTTTAACTTATTTTTTAGAAATATTATTTTGGATGACCCAGGCCGGCATTTTATTTTATATATTATATCGTGTCAACCAAGGAGAGCTCAGGATTTATATTGTGTTAGCGTGTCTCTTTGGTTTTTCTATTTACCAGGCCTTGGCGAAGCAGCTGTATAAAAAATTATTAGAGCATATGATTCGTGTTTTTAAAGCAATTTATCGGGGTATAGAAAAAATAATAAATTTCTTGCTTATTTCTCCTTTGCAGTGGATATTCTTGACGTTCTATCGTATGATAAAGGCAATTCTGATGGGAGTTTTCAAAATAATAACATGGCTGTGTCTATTTTTATTTACTCCTTTCCGGTGGATAGGGAAAGGGCTTTTTCGCCTTTGTCCACAATCTATTCAAAATTTCTTTCTGCAAATAGCAGGATTTTATAGTAAAATGAAGAATATAGTTTATAAATACGTGTTTAAAAAATATGATTAAGTGGATTTTTTAAGCATCCCAAAATGGATTCAGTCTTATCGAAGGAGGTAAAGCTGTGGAGGAAAGAAAGAAGAAAGTAACAAAGCTTCAATCTAAATCCGTGCACCAGTACGATGCGTACATAGAGCGGCAGAATAGAAAAAAACAGCGTCTTACCAGACGGTTGGTACTGTATGCATTAGTTGTAGCGGTTATCGTAGGAAGTATGTCCATCTATCATTTTAATCAGCGGGCAACAAAGGCAGACAAAATGGAAGAATACGAACAGTTAGAACAGCAGCTTGCAGATTTAGAGCAGCAAGAATCAGATTTAAATCATGAAATCGAACTCCTGCAGGATGAAGAATATGTTCTTGAGATTGCCAGAACTAATTATTTCTTCTCAAATGAAGGAGAACTTATATTTAAATTACCGGATGAAGACCCGTCATATTGACACTTTTTATTTTGATTAATATACTATATATTGAAGAACATTTAATCTTTTAAGGAGGAGCATTTCTTTTATGTCAATTGAAGTAGGCAGCAAGCTGCAAGGAAAGGTAACCGGAATCACTAATTTTGGAGCTTTTGTGGAGTTAGAAGAGGGTAAAACAGGTCTCGTTCATATTAGTGAGGTTGCTGACAACTATGTTAAAGATATTAATGAGCATTTAACAGTTGGAGACGAAGTAACAGTTAAAGTCATTAATGTCGAAAAGGATGGCAAAATCGGCCTGTCCATCAGAAAGGCGAAAGATCGCCCGCAACAAGCACGTCCAAAAAGTCAAAAGAGTCAAAAAGAACGCACAGAGAACTTCGAGTCCAAAATGAATCGTTTCCTGAAGGATTCCGAGGATCGTTTAGCCTCTTTGAAGAAGCACACAGAATCCAAGCGCGGAGGACGGGGTGCCAGAAGAGGATAGTAGTTGCTGTCTATTAATAATGCTCTATGGATAAATAAAAAAGCAGGGACGCTGGTTCCTGCTTTTTTTTAACATGTAGCGAGGATTTCTCCTCCTGTCAACATATGGAATGATGAAATCAATTTATTTCGTTTACACAAAAAAACTCATCTCTTTATTTAAAGAAATGAGTTTTTTTATTATTTAGGATAGCGGCGGAGGGGATCGAACCCACGACCTCACGGGTATGAACCGTACGCTCTCGCCAGCTGAGCTACGCCGCCAAGTGAAATCAACAAGAAAAATCATACAACAGACAGCATAAACTGTCAATAGTTTCTCTATAATTTTTTGAAGCTTATTTTAAAATTCTTCCGGATATGATTCCTGCGAACTAAAAAATCCGCGTTTACTTCCTTAATTTCGAAAAGTTCGGTTATCTTGTCGAGGTTATAAAAAAGAACCGCATTTCCCCTCACTTTTTCTACAAATGATGTAGCGATGTTTAAAAAAATGCGGAGGTTTAAAATGAAGTAAAATCCCGTATATGATTTGCAAAGCAACGTACCCTCTGCTTTTTTAATGAAACTGGATGAATATCCTAAGGTACACCCTTTTTGTAAAACGATGGTAACTTCCCAAGATTACGTCGAACGATTTTTATAAACTGCCATGTTTTTTTGACAAAAAAAGAAAGCAACCTATGTTTTACTAGTTGGAAAGATGGGAGTGGATAAAATGATAGGTTCAATTCCAAGGGTGGAATCGGGAAGCATTACAATCGAGAAAGCAAGTAAAAAGAGAAAATGGAGAGAACAGATTACTGCGAAGGTCAACCATATATTGATCGCACAGGGCTGGTTATTCTATATTACAGGCTTTTTATTAGGACGAGCTGTCATCCTGCAGACAGTATCTCCATTTGCTGTGGCCTTCATTGCGAGCATGTGGCTTGTCCATCGGGAAAAATCCTTCCGGTCGATGATAGCTGTTATATTAGGGGCGCTGACTTACTCGATGCAGCATGTAGCTTATATTTTTATTGCTTTTATTTTATTTATCTTTATCTCGGCAGCAACAAAATCTTTAAAGCATCAACAGTGGATGCTGCCCATTACTGTCTTTTTTGCAACCAGTCTGCCGAGAATGTTTTTATATTCTCTCCAGGGCACCATATCATCCTTTGAATGGATGATGCTGGCCGTTGAAGGAGTCCTTGGGGCAATCCTTGTACTTATATTTATGCAAAGTATTCCGTTATTATCACCAAAACGATATAAACCCACCTTAAAAAGTGAAGAAATTGTCTGCTTGATTATTCTGATTGCCTCGGTATTAACAGGGTTTATCGGCTGGGAGGTGTACGGCGCATCCTTAGAGCATGTTTTTTCAAGGTATTTTGTTTTGGTGTTTGCCTTTATTGGAGGTGCTGCTATTGGTTCTACGGTGGGCGTGGTGGCAGGAATGATCTTGTCATTAGCCAATGTGGTTAACCTCTATCAAATGAGTCTGCTTGCATTTTCAGGTGTGCTTGGAGGACTGCTGAAGGAAGGAAGGAAACCGGGAACAGCGGTGGGGCTTTTGATTGGGACAGGACTCATCGGTGTTTATGGGGAGAGTGTTGCTTTATTGCCGTCGTTAACGGAATCACTTATGGCTGTGCTGCTATTTTTGATGACACCGGCATCCTGGCTGGAGCAAATTGCCCGTTATATTCCGGGAACAGAAGCATATACAAATGAACAGGAGCAGTACTCGCAAAAGGTCCGAAATGTTACTGCCAAACGCGTGGAACAATTTTCCGATGTCTTTCAGGCGTTATCCAAAAGCTTTGCCGTGACAGACAGGACATTAAGTGATGAAAAAAGGGACGAGAAGCGAGATACCGATTACTTTTTAAGCCAGGTAACGGAAAAAACATGTCAGGACTGCTTTTTAAAGAATAAATGCTGGCAGAAGGAATTTGATAAAACCTATTCGCTGATGGAGACGATGAAGCAGAATATTACCGCCGGGCAGGAGCCCCACCGAAATGTCGTGAAGGAATTTGAGAATCATTGTGTGCGATCGCGCCAGGTCAAGGAGGCAATGCAGTCAGAAATGAGCTTCTATGAGGCGAACCAACAGCTGAGACAGCAGGTGACAGAAAGTAAGCGCTTAGTTTCTGACCAGCTTCAGGGCGTTTCTGATGTAATGAATGATTTTGCTAAAGAAATATTAAAAGAACGGCAGCATCATGAACTGCAGGAATCGCAAATTATTCAAGCTTTGAAACAGATGGGGATCGAATTAGTCCGTTTAGATATTTATCACTTAGAGAAGGGAAATGTAGATATTGAACTAACGACAAGTTTCTACGAATATCATGGGGAAGGGGAAAAATTAATTGCTCCGGTTCTTTCGGAGCTGCTCGATGAGATGATTGTGGTAAGGAATGAGGACATTTCTTCTTTCCCTTATGGATACAGCCACTTCGTCTTTGGATCAGCAAGGGATTTTGAGGTGGAGACAGGGGCGGCCAATGCAGCAAAAGGAGGGGGGCTTGTATCTGGTGACAGCTTTACGACCATTGAGCTGGGCGCAGGGAAATTTGCAATGGCTATCAGCGATGGGATGGGGAATGGAAAGCGTGCAAAGGAAGAAAGTACAGAGACATTACGTTTACTGCAGCAAATTTTGCAGACTGGGATACGGGAAAAGGTAGCAATCAAAACAATTAATTCGATTCTTGCTTTGCGTACCACGGATGAGATGTTTGCAACGCTTGATTTAGCAGTGGTGGATCTGCATAATGCATCTGCTGAATTTTTAAAAATTGGTTCGACTCCAAGCTTTGTCCGCAGAGGGAATTCCATGATAAAAATAGAGGCCAGCAATTTGCCGATGGGGATTATTCAGGAATTTGATGTAGATATTGTCAGTGAGCAGCTAAAGCCGAATGATTTATTAATCATGATGAGTGACGGCATTTTTGACGGCCCGAAAGACGTGGAAAACATTGATATTTGGATTAAACGGAAAATCAAAGAGATGGATACGGAGGATCCGCAGGAAATTGCTGATTTATTATTAGAAGAGGTGATTCGAACCAGATCGGGGGATATTCATGATGACATGACCGTATTGGTTGCTAAAGTAAAGAAAAATACACCGAAATGGGCTAATGTTCCAGTCCGGCAAGAGAAGCTGCTCTCGATGTAGAGCACGCTCAGCTGTATGCTTCTTTCTCTCAAGCCAATCTGCCAAATATACGTATACAGAAAGCATTATTTGGTGATGATGGTAATGGAAGATGAGGAGGTATACATGAAATGAACGCAGGAACATTAAAACAAATTTTGCTATTAACCGATGGCTGCTCCAATAAAGGCGAAAGCCCTGCAACGGTAGCCGGTTTAGCAAACCAACAGGGAATCACAGTGAATGTCATTGGTATATTAGACGATGATCAGACGGAACAGCCAGAGGGTCTTCAGGAAGTGGAGGATATCGCTGTATCTGGCGGCGGAGTCAGTCAAATTGTCTATAGTGAACGTTTATCTCAAACGGTGCAAATGGTAACCAGACAGGCAATGACACAAACATTGCAGGGATTTGTCAATAAAGAATTGCGCAGCATTTTAGGAAAAGATCAGTCGATGGAAGAGCTGGATCCGGAAAAACGCGGTGAAATCATGGAAGTGGTAGAGGACTTAGGAGAAACCAGCGATTTAGAGGTGGTGGTGCTAGTCGACAGCAGTGCGAGCATGCGTGATAAATTAGAAACAGTCAAGGAGGCGTTGTTTGACTTATCTATGAGCTTGAATGCACGAGTTGGAAAAAACCGCTTTTGTATTTACCGGTTTCCTGGCAGGCGGAACGATATTGAGCTTGTGCTTGATTGGTCGCCGAGGCTGGATGGGATTTCCAAGGTTTTTCCGAAATTAACAAGCGGAGGAATCACCCCGACCGGGCCGGCATTACGAGCAGCAATGTACCAATTTAGCAAAAAGCAGCTACGGAGGAATTCGGATGAAGAACCATTCGACATGGAAGAAACCGGCTATTAGGTTACATTCTCAGCAAAAGATAACAGGGAAGTGGCATCAAAAATCCTATACCGTTGTGAGAAAAATTGGCGAAGGTGCAATTGGAGCTGTGTATCTCTGCATGCATCATGGACGGCCGGTTGCTTTGAAAATAAGCGAACAGGATACGGCTGTAACGGTAGAAGTCAATGTGCTCAAAGCATTGAAAAAGGTTCAAGGATATCGCCTTGGACCTTCTTTGTTGGATGTCGATGATTGGAGAGCACCAGGCGGCAGGGTGTATTCCTTTTATGTGATGGAGTATATGGAGGGGCAGACATTAGGTGCGTTTATTCAGGCGAGAGGCAAGAAGTGGCTGGGCGTATTGATGGTTCAGCTGTTAGAGGATTTAGACCAGCTTCATCAGGCAGGCTGGACCTTTGGCGATTTAAAAACAGATAATATTCTTGTGGAATCGAATCCGCCAAGAATCAGACTGGTTGATGTAGGCGGCACAACAAGGATGGGGCGTTCTATTAAAGAATATACAGAGTTTTTTGATCGCGGCTATTGGGGGCTTGGAACGCGCAAGGCAGAGCCAAGCTATGATTTATTTGCGGTTGCGATGGTGTTTCTCCATATCTATTATCCGAGACGCTTTGACCGGATAGCGGGGGAATCCTCTGAAAAGCTGCTTGAGAAAAAGTTGTATCGGGCCAACGACCTGCAGCTCCTGCATCCATTTTTAAAGAAGGCACTAAAAGGAAAGTATTCTACCGCAACAGAAATGAAAAAAGATGTAATGGGCAAGATAAAACAGGTACAGCACAAGCGCAGCCAATATCGAAAAAAAACGCAGCAAAAAAAAGTATATCCTGTGAAAGAATCCTTTAGTATTTCTCTGGCAGCCTCTGTTTTTTGGATTATTTCTTTGTTATTGCCTTAAACTGAAAAAAGATCGTCTGAAAATATGCTTTTTTGCATCCTCTCTTTTGAACCGTTCCTCAAAAAGGAGTATGATAGAAGTATAGTTAAAATACGGTTTTTTTCTAATTTTATCCTAACCGTATAGGGAGCCAGAACCGATGGATGGAGGAGGAATGAGATGGAGCAGGAAGTGTGTGCATTTATCAGAAGGCACCGCCTAATTCAAAAGCATGCAACGGTTCTTGTCGGCGTTTCAGGAGGACCGGATTCGATTGCGCTATTACATTTCTTGAACAACATTTCATCCAAATGGGAATTAAGCCTTATAGCAGTGACCATAGATCATCAGCTGCGTAACGGAGATTCTGCCGACGATTGTCAATTTGTGAAAGATACTTGTCAGGAATGGGGAATACCCTGCGTGGAAAGAATGGTGGACGTCAGACAATATCAAAAGGAAAAGGGTGTCAGTGAAGAGGTTGCTGCACGTGAATTACGCTATGGTGTTTACTTGGATCTGATGCATGAGAAAAAAGCTGAACTGCTTGCTCTTGGACATCACGCCGATGATCAAATTGAAACGATGGTTATGCGAATGGTAAGAATGGCGACCTCAAATGCTTTAAAAGGGATTCCCGTGCGGCGTGATTTTGCCGGCGGTGAAATTATCCGTCCTTTATTAGGGGTGACAAAGAATAACATCCTGGCTTATTTGGAAAAATATCAATTGAGCTATCAGGTCGATAAAACGAACGCGGATGATACGTATACGAGAAATTATTACCGGAAAAACGTCGTCCCGCTGCTGAAGGAGAAAAATCCGCGTATCGCAGACACCATTCAGACGCTCAGCGAAACGTTAGTCCAGGACGAACAATACTTGCAGGAGCAGGCGAAGGAAATGGTAGAAAAAGTGGCGGAATTTCGGGAAGATACAAGGGAAATTTGTTTTGCAGCAGAAGCGTTTTCAGAGCTTCCTCAGGCTTTACAAAGACGGGCCTTTCATCTAATATTAAACTATCTATATGGAACCTTGCCTAAAGACCTATCTTATATCCACGAAGTAAACTTTTTTGACCTGTTGAGACGCCGAAATGGAAGTACAAGTATTGATTTTCCGTTAAGGCTCCGTGTGACAAATATATATGGGAAGATTTATCTGCAATTTGGTCATCAATCATCCGTAAAGTCAGCTCAACCCTCTTTATTGCCAGTTCCAGGTGAAACGGTGCTGTCTGATGGCACAAAGATTGAGGCTGCCATTATCAAAGAAGCCCCGGCAGAGGATGAAGCAACCTTTGTTTTTCCGCTAGATTCGATTTCATTACCACTACATATCCGAGTAAGAAGAGCGGGAGATCGTATGTCTGTAAGGGGACTAAATGGTTCAAAAAAGCTGAAGGATATTTTTATAGATGCGAAGATACCCCAAAATCTGCGGGATAATTGGCCGATAATAGTGGATGATAAAGAGGAGATCCTGTGGGTCGTCGGTCTAAAAAAAGCGGAGACTGCACAAAATGGTAAAGGAATGAATATAAAACTGAAAATTAGCTCATGACGCTGATTAGGAGGAGAAAAAATGGCGCAGGAAACAATTCATAATGAGATTGAAAAAATCTTGGTAAGCGAGGAAGAAATTCAAAAAAAATGCAAGGAGCTCGGTGCAATATTAACAGAAGAATACGAGGGCAAATTTCCCTTGGCTATTGGCGTGTTAAAAGGTGCATTGCCGTTTATGTCAGATATTCTTCGGCATACAGAAATCCATTTAGAAATGGATTTTATGGATGTATCCAGCTATGACGGCGGCACATCCTCCACAGGAGAAGTAAAAATCCTGAAGGACTTGAATACAAAAGTAGAGGGCCGCGATTTAATTATTGTTGAGGACATTATTGACAGCGGACTGACATTGAACTACTTAGTAGACCTGTTTAAATATCGTAAAGCAAATTCCATTAAGATCGTGACACTTCTTAATAAACCGGCTGGAAGAACAGCAGATATTAAAGCAGATTTAATTGGTTTTGAAGTTCCGGATGAATTTGTTGTCGGCTACGGTTTAGATTATGCAGAAAAATATCGAAACCTTTCGTATATCGGTGTTCTTAAGCCAGAAATTTATGGCGGCTGATGGAGAAAATGAAAAGGAAGAAGCCGCGCTTGGGAAGGGACAGGCTGTAAAAGAAAGCCCGCATAAAATAGATTTTTTACTTTGCGGGCAATGCATGTATTTGAAAAATCATCTTGGACGATATCATCCGGGTTTTTGCAATAATTTCTTTCATACATGCGGATGTTCCAAGCGTATGATTATATTTATCGGATTTCTTAAACATTCCAAAAAAATAATTCGTCAAAAATGGTTAAATTATTTGTATAAAGCGATTTTACTATGATACGATTTACTATAGTTTTTCCCCATTTGGGAGGAGGTAAGCAATGAATCAGATATTTCGTAAGGTCTTCGTATGGATGCTCTTATTTATAATCATTATTGGTGTAATCGGAGTATTTAACAATCCAAGTGAAGATCAGGAGCAGTATGATGTACAGCAATTTATGAATGCTTTAAATAATGGTGAGATTAAAGAACTGACCTTTCAGCCGTCACATGGTATCATCCGTTTGACGGGTACATTAATGGACGATGAGACAGAATTTGTTGCTCAGGTACCGGATAATGAAGCACTTGTTTCACAAATTACAAATAGTGCAAGCGAGCAAAGTGAATTAACGGTGGAAGAGGAAGAGCAGCCTAGTCCTTGGCTCACATTCTTAACTGGAATTATTCCATTCTTATTGATTGGTCTATTCTTACTATTCATTCTTAGCCAGGCGCAAGGCGGCGGTGGCGGCGGCCGTGTGATGAACTTCGGTAAGAGTAAGGCAAAAATGTACTCTGAAGATAAGAAAAAAGTCCGCTTTAAAGATGTCGCTGGTGCCGATGAAGAGAAACAAGAGCTTGTCGAGGTTGTGGAATTCTTAAAAGACCCGCGCAAATTCTCACAAGTAGGCGCACGTATTCCAAAAGGTGTACTTCTTGTCGGACCTCCAGGTACTGGTAAAACTTTATTAGCAAAAGCAGTTGCTGGTGAAGCGGGAACACCATTTTTCTCTATCAGTGGTTCTGATTTCGTAGAGATGTTCGTTGGTGTCGGTGCGTCCCGTGTCCGTGACTTATTTGAAAATGCGAAGAAAAATTCGCCATGTATCATCTTTATTGATGAGATTGATGCAGTCGGCCGTCAGCGTGGAGCGGGTCTTGGCGGTGGACATGATGAACGTGAGCAAACATTAAACCAGCTATTGGTGGAAATGGATGGATTTGGAGCGAATGAAGGTATTATCATGATCGCTGCAACAAACCGTGCTGATATTCTTGACCCGGCCCTATTGCGTCCAGGACGTTTTGACAGGCAGATTATGGTAGATCGTCCAGATGTCAAAGGCCGTGAAGCGGTTCTTGGTGTTCACGCTCAAAATAAACCGTTGGAAGATACAGTAGATTTAAAAACGATTGCTATGCGTACACCAGGCTTTTCAGGTGCGGATTTAGAGAACTTACTCAATGAAGCAGCATTAATTGCAGCAAGAGCTGACCGTAAGAAAATCAGTCAGCTGGATATCGATGAAGCCATTGACCGTGTGATTGCGGGACCTGCGAAGAAAAGCAGAGTTATTTCTGAAAAAGAAAGAAATATCGTTGCTTATCATGAGAGTGGTCATACCGTTATCGGGATGGTTCTTGATGATGCAGATGTGGTTCACAAAGTTACCATCGTTCCTCGTGGCCAAGCCGGCGGTTATGCGGTGATGCTTCCAAGGGAAGACCGTTACTTCATGACAAAACCAGAGCTGTTTGATAAAATCACCGGTTTACTGGGCGGACGTGTTGCAGAAGAAATCATTTTTGGCGAAGTGAGTACAGGTGCTTCGAATGACTTCCAGCGTGCAACAGGTATTGCGCATAAGATGATAACCGAATTCGGTATGAGTGATAAGATTGGTCCGCTTCAATTCAGCAGCGGCGGTGGCGGGAATGTATTCCTTGGCCGAGACATTCAAAATGAACAGACCTATTCGGATGCGATTGCACAGGATATCGATAAGGAAATGCAAAATTTCATTAATTACTGTTATGACCGTGCAAAACGTATTCTTACAGAGCATAGAGAGCAATTAGAATTGCTTGCAAAAACATTATTAGAAGTAGAAACACTCGATGCGAAACAAATCAAGTCTCTTTTTGAAAATGGAACGCTTCCTGAACCGGAAGAGGATTCAGATGATGTGAAGGTAAGCATCCATTCGAAGGAAGAAAAAGAGGATGAGGATAAAAAAGGTCTTTCTTTTGAAGAAGCAAAAGAAAGAGCGGAAAAGAAATCCGACTCTTATATTAACGACCCGATTATGGGCGGTGGTTCTGAAGAAAAAGAAACAGATCACACGGATGATAATAAGGAAGATGACTCCGATTCTGATCGTAAAAACTAAAGGATTGGAAAAGATATAGAAAGGAAGCAGCCAAAGGAATAGAAAGGCTGCTTCTTTTTGTTCATTGGACGGATGCTTTTTTGGTTTTTCCTGAAAAGAAGTATGTTATATTAAATTTTAGAGAAACAAAGGAAGGTATGGTGACAGATGTTATTTGTTCTTGATGTAGGGAATACCAATACAGTTCTGGGTGTTTTTGATAATGATAAATTAATTCATCACTGGCGGATAAAAACCGACCGGTATAAAACAGAAGATGAATTTGGCATGCTTGTCCATTCTTTATTTGAATATAAAGGTGTTCATTTTAAGGAAATCACCGGGGTGATTATTTCTTCCGTTGTACCGCCTATTATGTTTGCGTTAGAAAAAATGAGCCGCGATTATTTTGATATAGAACCTGTGGTTATCGGGAAAACTTCTTATGATAAGCTAATTAAGATGAATTATCCAAATCCGTCTGAAGTTGGGGCGGACCGGATTGTTAATGCTATAGCAGGTATTGAAAAATACGGAGCACCGCTAATCATCATTGATTTTGGGACAGCGACAACTTACTGCTATGTGGATGAAGAAGCAAGGTACGCTGGCGGGATTATTACCCCGGGTGTAAATATTTCGATGGAGGCGCTGAACACAAGAGCTTCGAAGCTGCCGAAAATTGAGATTCAGAAACCGCAGCGTGTGATTGGTTCTTCTACTGTTGAGGCAATGACATCTGGTGTATTTTACGGGTACATTGGTCAAATTGATGGGCTGGTCAAACGAATACAACAAGAAAAAGGGACAAACTCAACGGTTATCGCAACGGGTGGTTTGTCTAAACTTATTGCACATGAATCAGAAACCATAGATGCTGTCGAGCCCTATCTCACGTTGAATGGGCTGTATCTTATTTATAAAAAGTATTATCAATAAACGGAGGAATGATGATGGTGAAGGATTATTTAATTAAAGCGACAACCTATGATGGCATGATCCGAGCATATGCTATTACGTCGACAGAAACAGTGGAGGAAGCTCGCCGGAGACAGGATACATGGGCAACAGCTTCTGCAGCACTTGGACGTACCATAACGGTAACAGCAATGATGGGAGCAATGTTAAAAGGGGACGACTCCGTTACCGTAAAAGTAATGGGAAATGGACCAACTGGAGCTATTGTTGCTGATGGAGATGGTAAAGGTCACGTCCGCGGCTATGTTACAAACCCGCATGTCGATTTTGATTTAAATGATAAAGGAAAGCTGGATGTGGCTAGAGCAGTCGGGACAGAGGGGAATCTGAGCGTTATCAAGGATTTAGGGATGAAAGACTATTTCACCGGTGAAACACCGATTGTTTCTGGAGAAATAAGTGAAGATTTCACGTATTATTTTGCAACCTCTGAACAGGTTCCATCCGCAGTAGGCGCAGGGGTTCTGGTTAACCCGGACTTGAGTATTTTAGCGGCAGGCGGTTTTATCGTACAAGTAATGCCAGGAGCGGATGAAGCGGTGATTGAACGGCTGGAAGACCGTATTCAGTCTTTCCCTGCTATTTCTACGCTGATCCGGGAAGGAAAAACACCAGAAGAAATTCTATATACCTTGTTTGACGAAGAAAATGTAAATATATTGGAGAAAATGCCAATTGAATTTCAATGCAAATGTTCGAAAGAGAGACTTGCTAATGCTATCATTGGGTTAGGTAATGAAGAAATCCAGCTAATGATCGATGAAGATCACGGAGCAGAAGCAACCTGCCATTTTTGTAATGAACACTACCATTTTACAGAAGAAGAGCTAGAAGAACTTAAGCAATCATAGGTGGTACATTGATAAAAATGGAAACATGACGAGCTGCTTTGGATGCAGCTAAAATCGGACGACAAATTCGTATATTGCTTTTAGATTAGAAAAATAGGCGTTTTTTTCGCATTTAGGATTGACATTTTCTTAAGAAAGCAATACATTATATATAAATCATATAAAAATACTTGGTATTAGGAGGAGTTATATGACAGTTGTTAATAATATTGCAGGTTTAATTGGAGGAACACCGATTGTAAAGCTTCATAATGTAGCGGATGAGAACAGTGCAGATGTATATGTTAAATTAGAATTTATGAATCCGGGAAGCTCGGTGAAAGACCGCATTGCAGCTGCGATGGTAGAAGCTGCAGAGAATGCAGGTGAATTAAAACCAGGTGACACCATCATTGAACCAACCAGCGGAAATACCGGGATTGGTTTGGCAATGGTTGCTACTGCTAAAGGATATCAGGCGATTCTGGTTATGCCGGATACAATGAGTCAAGAACGTCGTAATTTATTGAAGGCGTATGGAGCGAAGTTAGTTTTAACTCCAGGAGCTGAAGGAATGAAGGGTGCCATTGCCAAAGCGAAGGAATTACAAGAGGAAAATGGCTATTTCATGCCACAGCAATTTAATAATCCAGCTAACCCTGAAATTCATGCAAAAACAACTGGTAAAGAAATTGTAGAGCAGATGTCAGATGGATTAGATGCTTTTATTTCCGGTATTGGTACCGGTGGAACGATTACTGGTGCTGGAAAAGTGCTGAGAGAGCATTTTGACGGCATTAAAATTTATGCTGTTGAGCCAAAGGATTCCCCGGTGCTTTCAGGTGGAAATCCTGGACCTCATAAAATTCAGGGAATTGGCGCAGGCTTCAAACCAGAAGTGCTTGATACATCAATTTATGATGAGGTACTTCCGATCGGAAATGAAGAATCCTTTGAAACAGCGCGTAAAGTTGCTACTACAAATGGAATTCTGGGAGGAATTTCTTCTGGAGCAGCGGTTGCTGCAGCACTAAAAGTAGCGAAAGACTTAGGAAAAGGAAAGAAGGTTCTTGCAGTCCTTCCTGATAACGGAGAGCGTTACCTATCTACAGCGCTGTATCAATTTGAAGACGAAAAATAAATCTCGGAATGTAAAAGGAATCAGCCGTATTGAAGCTGGTTCCTTTTTTACGTTAATCTTTCTTAACCAGCGCTTTCCACTTTTGTTCTTTACCTTCTTAGGGTAGGATGTAGAATAGATATATTTTTAACAGAGAAGGGGCGGATA
This sequence comes from Oceanobacillus sp. FSL K6-0251, assembly GCF_038004725.1. NCBI lineage: Bacteria > Bacillati > Bacillota > Bacilli > Caryophanales > Bacillaceae > Oceanobacillus > Oceanobacillus sp. FSL K6-0251. Next base: position 101,023 of record NZ_JBBORS010000001.1, read on the forward strand.
ATGCAAGTGATGCAGGCAAAAGAGTTTCAATTAGATTTAAATAAACGGACGCATATTATGGGGATATTAAATGTGACGCCGGATTCCTTCTCGGACGGGGGACGATATACAGATATTGAAAAGGCGGCTGCCGCGGCGAAGAAAATGGAGAAAGAAGGGGCGGATATCATTGATATCGGCGGAGAATCCACCAGGCCGGGCCATACTCCTGTCAGTGCGGAAGAAGAAGCAGAGCGTATTATCCCGGTTATTGAAGCGTTAAAAAATGATTTGCAGATACCTATATCCGTGGATACATTTAAAGCATCTGTAGCAGAGCAAGCAGTAAAAGCCGGCGCTTCTATGATAAATGATATTTGGGGAGCAAAAAAAGAACCGGAAATTGCTGCGGTTGCTGCCCGTTATCAGGTGCCCATTATTCTTATGCATAATCGAACGGATATGGACTATGGGGACTTTATTTCGGATGTGAAAGCAGACTTAGAAGCAAGTGTTTCTATTGCTAAACAAGCCGGTGTAGAGGATAAACAGATTATTCTTGACCCAGGTATCGGCTTTGCAAAAACAATGGAGCAAAATCAATATATGATTAAAGAACTGCAAGAGCTGAATATATTTGGTTATCCGCTGCTTTTGGCAGCATCCCGTAAAAGATTTATTGGTGATATTTTAGATGTTCCTGCAAATCAAAGAGATATCGGGACGGCAGCAACGACAGTAATTGGAATTGCTAAAGGCGCCCGTATTGTTCGTGTACATGATGTAAAGGCGAACCTGGAAGCGGCAAAAGTAGCAGATGCGATTTATTATACGAATCTATAAGGGATAGGAATAGAGGAGAGAGCATGTTTAAAGAAAGGATGGACAAGGATGGACAAAATTATTCTAAAACGAATGCAGTTTTATGGATATCACGGGCTGTTACCTGAAGAAAATACGTTGGGGCAGCGTTTTTATGTGGATGCTGACCTGTACCTATCTTTAAAGAAGGCGGGACAGTCTGATGCAATGGAGGACTCCGTTCACTATGGGGAAGCATATGAAAAAATAAAGCATGTCGTAGAGGGGGAAAGGTTTCATTTGATTGAAGCGGTGGCAGAAGCAATTGCAGATGAGCTCTTTACTTCTTTTGAACAATTGGAGGCATGTTCCATCCGTCTAACAAAGCCGGATCCACCGATTCCGGGCTACTATGAATCGGTAGCTGTAGAAATTTATAGGGAGAGAACGAAATGAATCAAGCATTTATTGCTCTCGGAACAAATATTGAACCGAGAGAAGAACATCTGACGCAAGCATTAGACTTATTAGAGACAAATGAATATATCTCTATCCAAAAAAAATCTTCTATATATGAAACTGCGCCGGTTGGATACCAGGACCAGGCAGATTTTTTAAATATGGTATTAGCGCTTCAAACAAATTTATCATCCATGGATCTGCTTGAGGCTTGTCAGCAGATTGAAAAAGAACTCGGCAGAAAACGTGATATCCGATTCGGTCCGCGGACGATTGACCTTGACATTTTGACATTTAATTATGAAAATAGTACAGTAGAAAGATTGATTATACCGCATCCCCGCATGCATGAGCGGGCTTTTGTATTAATTCCATTAGCAGAAATCGCTCCGGGTTTTGTTGTACCTGTACAAAAGAAGACTGTAGAAGCCTATTTAGAAGAACTTCCAGAGAAGGATAAGGCGGACGTCAGACTGTGGAAGACAGAAATATAAAACGAAGCTTCATTCCGTGGGAGTTTCACGGGTGATTCTCCGTGATGATAAAGCAATAACTGTTTTAATGACAAGGTTAGAAGATATCATAATTAATTAAGAAGTGGAGTGGTAGAAGTGTCAGAAGAATTGAATGAACATATGCAGGTAAGACGTGACAAACTCACAGAATACATGGAAAAAGGATTGAATCCATTCGGTGAAAAATTTGAACGTACGCATTTAACAAACGATCTAGTTGAAAAATATGATCAATATTCTAAAGAAGAGCTGGAGGAAATTCCAGATGAAGTAACGATTGCAGGACGTTTAATGACAAAGCGCGGAAAAGGGAAAGCGGGATTCGCGCATCTTCAGGATTTAAGCGGACAAATTCAATTATATGTTCGTAAAGATGCAATTGGCGAAGAGGCATATGATGTATTTAAATCAGTGGACTTAGGTGATATTGTCGGTGTGACAGGGGTTATGTTTAAAACAAATGTTGGAGAATTATCTGTTAAAGCGAAAGAATTTCATCTATTAACCAAATCACTGCGCCCGCTGCCAGAAAAATATCATGGCTTAAAAGATATTGAACAGCGCTATCGTCAGCGTTATCTTGATTTAATCACTAATCCGGACAGCAGAGATACGTTCGTAGCCCGCAGTAAGATTATTCAATCCATGCGTGAATATTTAAATGCTCAAGGTTATTTAGAAGTAGAAACACCGATGATGCACAGTATTCCGGGCGGAGCATCTGCGCGTCCATTTATTACGCATCATAATGCGCTGGATGCTGAATTATATATGCGTATTGCAATCGAACTACATTTAAAACGCCTTATTGTCGGCGGGTTAGAAAAAGTATATGAGATAGGCCGTGTATTCCGTAACGAAGGGGTTTCCACAAGACATAACCCTGAATTTACAATGATTGAACTATATGAAGCATATGCGGATTATCATGATATTATGGATCTTACGGAAAACTTAATTGCACATATTGCAAAAGAAGTATATGGAAAAACGACGATTCAATATGGCGATGAGGAAGTAAACCTTGAGCCTAAATGGACAAGACTGCATATGGTAGATGCGATAAAAAAAGAGACAGGTGTAGACTTCTGGCAGCACTTATCGAATGATGAAGCACGTGCTTTAGCAAAGGAATATAACGTAGAAATTACAGATGCGATGACTTTCGGACATATTGTAAATGAATTCTTTGAGCAAAAGGTAGAGGAAACACTCATTCAACCTACATTTATTTTTGGACATCCTGTAGAAATTTCTCCTCTCGCTAAAAAGAACAAAGAGGATGAGCGTTTTACAGATCGTTTCGAGTTATTTATTGTAGGAAGAGAGCATGCTAATGCCTTTAGTGAGCTGAATGACCCGATTGACCAGCGCCAACGTTTTGAAGCGCAAGTGAAAGAAAGAGACCAAGGAAATGATGAAGCACATTATATGGATGAAGACTTTTTAGAAGCATTAGAATATGGTATGCCACCAACTGGCGGTTTAGGAATTGGAGTAGATCGTTTGGTGATGCTGTTAACAAATTCGCCTTCTATTCGGGACGTACTGTTATTCCCGCAAATGAAAAATCGTTAATTAACCATTATATTATTGTTGAAAGCACCGCTGGAAGGTTACTCTTCTGTCGGTGCTTTTGTATGTATACGTAAGGGAGTGAAAGAGAGGAAAACCTTTGAGAATAGTGATTTATTAAGGGGTTTTAAAACTGCTTCAATAAAATGAATTATAGAAATATTTAACTTGTACTATTTTATTTTAAAAAAGACTTGCTTTCGGTTTGGAATCATGATAAATTAATTATCGTTGCATAACGCAATGCGCATCACACAAACGATTCAACAGATTAACAACAAAATAAATTTTAAAAAGTTGTTGACAACGAATTGCAGATATGATAAATTAATAAAGTCGCCAATTTGAAACAGCGACAAACAAATTGCTCTTTGAAAACTGAACAAAACAACCAGTACGAAAGAAGAAAGACAACCTCGTTTTTCTTAAAAAATAAGTCAGAAGTTGACTTCTGAAAGCTAATGTTTCAAACACTTTTATGGAGAGTTTGATCTTGGCTCAGGACGAACGCTGGCGGCGTGCCTAATACATGCAAGTCGAGCGCGGGAAGCGAACGGAACTCTTCGGAGGGAAGTTCGTGGAACGAGCGGCGGACGGGTGAGTAACACGTAGGCAACCTGCCTGTAAGACTGGGATAACTCGCGGAAACGCGAGCTAATACCGGATAACACTTTCTATCACCTGATGGAAAGTTGAAAGGCGGCTTTTGCTGTCACTTACAGATGGGCCTGCGGCGCATTAGCTAGTTGGTGAGGTAACGGCTCACCAAGGCGACGATGCGTAGCCGACCTGAGAGGGTGATCGGCCACACTGGGACTGAGACACGGCCCAGACTCCTACGGGAGGCAGCAGTAGGGAATCTTCCGCAATGGACGAAAGTCTGACGGAGCAACGCCGCGTGAGTGATGAAGGTTTTCGGATCGTAAAACTCTGTTGTCAGGGAAGAACAAGTACGATAGTAACTGATCGTACCTTGACGGTACCTGACCAGAAAGCCACGGCTAACTACGTGCCAGCAGCCGCGGTAATACGTAGGTGGCAAGCGTTGTCCGGAATTATTGGGCGTAAAGCGCTCGCAGGCGGTTCTTTAAGTCTGATGTGAAATCTTGCGGCTCAACCGCAAACGTGCATTGGAAACTGGAGGACTTGAGTGCAGAAGAGGAGAGTGGAATTCCACGTGTAGCGGTGAAATGCGTAGAGATGTGGAGGAACACCAGTGGCGAAGGCGACTCTCTGGTCTGTAACTGACGCTGAGGAGCGAAAGCGTGGGGAGCGAACAGGATTAGATACCCTGGTAGTCCACGCCGTAAACGATGAGTGCTAGGTGTTAGGGGGTTTCCGCCCCTTAGTGCTGAAGTTAACGCATTAAGCACTCCGCCTGGGGAGTACGGCCGCAAGGCTGAAACTCAAAAGAATTGACGGGGACCCGCACAAGCGGTGGAGCATGTGGTTTAATTCGAAGCAACGCGAAGAACCTTACCAGGTCTTGACATCCTTTGACCGCTCTAGAGATAGAGTTTTCCCTTCGGGGACAAAGTGACAGGTGGTGCATGGTTGTCGTCAGCTCGTGTCGTGAGATGTTGGGTTAAGTCCCGCAACGAGCGCAACCCTTAATCTTAGTTGCCAGCATTTAGTTGGGCACTCTAAGGTGACTGCCGGTGACAAACCGGAGGAAGGTGGGGATGACGTCAAATCATCATGCCCCTTATGACCTGGGCTACACACGTGCTACAATGGACGGAACAAAGGGAAGCGAACCCGCGAGGTCCAGCAAATCCCATAAAACCGTTCTCAGTTCGGATTGCAGGCTGCAACTCGCCTGCATGAAGCCGGAATCGCTAGTAATCGCGGATCAGCATGCCGCGGTGAATACGTTCCCGGGTCTTGTACACACCGCCCGTCACACCACGAGAGTTCGTAACACCCGAAGTCGGTGAGGTAACACAGACGTGAGCCAGCCGCCGAAGGTGGGACGAATGATTGGGGTGAAGTCGTAACAAGGTAGCCGTATCGGAAGGTGCGGCTGGATCACCTCCTTTCTAAGGATATATAACGGAATTCGTACGTGGTTGTTTGGTTCAGTTTTGAGAGAGCAATTCTCTCAAAGGAAGTTTGTACCTTGAAAACTAAATAAGAGTAACAACGACATCAAACTTTAAAAATAAGGCAAAAAAGCTATTGATATAGCGACACAACTGATTACATTCTGTAATCAGCCATCTTATTCAAAAACTTTAGTTAAGTGAATAAGGGCGCACGGTGGATGCCTTGGCACTAGGAGCCGATGAAGGACGGGACTAACACCGATATGCCTCGGGGAGTTGTAAGTAAACATGATATCCGAGGATTTCCGAATGGGGGAACCCACTGTTCGTAATGGAACAGTACATCTATCTGAATACATAGGGTAGGTGAGGCAGACCCGGGGAACTGAAACATCTCAGTACCTGGAGGAAGAGAAAGAAACATCGATTTCCTGAGTAGCGGCGAGCGAAACGGAAAGAGCCCAAACCAAGAAGCTTGCTTCTTGGGGTTGTAGGACATTCCATTGGAGTGACAAAGAAATTCTTTAGATGAATCGACCTGGAAAGGTCAGCCAAAGAAGGTAACAGCCCTGTAATCGAAAAGGAATTTCCTCCGGAGTGTATCCTGAGTACGGCGGAACACGTGGAATTCCGTCGGAATCCGGGAGGACCATCTCCCAAGGCTAAATACTCCCTAGTGACCGATAGTGAACCAGTACCGTGAGGGAAAGGTGAAAAGCACCCCGGGAGGGGAGTGAAATAGAACCTGAAATCGTGTGCCTACAAGTAGTCGAAGCCCGTTAATGGGTGACGGCGTACCTTTTGTAGAATGGACCGGCGAGTTACGATCGTATGCAAGGTTAAGTGGAAGACACGGAGCCGTAGCGAAAGCGAGTCTGAACAGGGCGAATGAGTATGCGGTCGTAGACCCGAAACTGTGTGATCTACCCATGTCCAGGGTGAAGGTCAGGTAACACTGACTGGAGGCCCGAACCCACGTATGTTGAAAAATGCGGGGATGAGGTGTGGGTAGCGGTGAAATTCCAATCGAACACAGAGATAGCTGGTTCTCTCCGAAATAGCTTTAGGGCTAGCCTCAAGATAGAGAGTACTGGAGGTAGAGCACTGATTGGACTAGGGGCCCCTACCGGGTTACCGAATTCAGTCAAACTCCGAATGCCAGTTACTTACGCTTGGGAGTCAGACTATGGGTGATAAGGTTCATAGTCGAAAGGGAAACAGCCCAGACCGCCAGCTAAGGTCCCAAAGTATACGTTAAGTGGAAAAGGATGTGGCGTTGCACAGACAACCAGGATGTTGGCTTAGAAGCAGCCATCATTGAAAGAGTGCGTAATAGCTCACTGGTCGAGTGACGCTGCGCCGAAAATGTACCGGGGCTAAACGTATCACCGAAGCTGCGGATTGTTCTTACGAACAATGGTAGGAGAGCGTTCAAAGTGCTGCGAAGTCAGACCGTGAGGACTGGTGGAGCGCTTTGAAGTGAGAATGCCGGTATGAGTAGCGAAAAAAGAGTGAGAATCTCTTTCACCGAATGCCTAAGGTTTCCTGAGGAAGGCTCGTCCTCTCAGGGTTAGTCGGGACCTAAGCCGAGGCCGACAGGCGTAGGCGATGGACAACAGGTTGATATTCCTGTACCACCTCATGATTGTTTGAGCAATGGGGGGACGCAGGAGGATAAGGAGTGCGCACCGATGGATGTGCGTCCAAGCATGCGAGGAAGTCAGATAGGCAAATCCGTCTGACATGATTCTGAGCTGTGACGGGGAGGGAAATAGAGTACCGAAGTTCCTGATTTCACACTGCCAAGAAAAGCCTCTAGTTAGATTATAGGTGCCCGTACCGCAAACCGACACAGGTAGGCGAGGAGAGAATCCTAAGGTGAGCGGGAGAACTCTCGTTAAGGAACTCGGCAAAATGACCCCGTAACTTCGGGAGAAGGGGTGCTCACTTGTGAGTGAGCCGCAGTGAATAGGCCCAAGCGACTGTTTAGCAAAAACACAGGTCTCTGCGAAGCCGAAAGGCGAAGTATAGGGGCTGACACCTGCCCGGTGCTGGAAGGTTAAGGGGAAGAGTTAGCTCTTCGGAGCGAAGCTTTGAACCGAAGCCCCAGTAAACGGCGGCCGTAACTATAACGGTCCTAAGGTAGCGAAATTCCTTGTCGGGTAAGTTCCGACCCGCACGAAAGGTGCAACGACTTGGGCACTGTCTCAACGAGAGACCCGGTGAAATTATACTATGCGTGAAGATGCGCATTACCCGCGACAGGACGGAAAGACCCCGTGGAGCTTTACTGTAGCCTGATATGGAATGTTTGTGCAGTTTGTACAGGATAGGTGGGAGCCTTTGAAGCGTGAGCGCCAGCTTACGTGGAGGCATCCGTGGGATACCACCCTAACTGTATGACCATTCTAACCCAGGACCGTAATCCGGTTCGGAGACAGTGTCAGGCGGGCAGTTTGACTGGGGCGGTCGCCTCCTAAAAGGTAACGGAGGCGCCCAAAGGTTCCCTCAGAATGGTTGGAAATCATTCGAAGAGTGTAAAGGCAGAAGGGAGCTTGACTGCGAGACCTACAAGTCGAGCAGGGACGAAAGTCGGGCTTAGTGATCCGGTGGTTCCGCATGGAAGGGCCATCGCTCAACGGATAAAAGCTACCCCGGGGATAACAGGCTTATCTCCCCCAAGAGTTCACATCGACGGGGAGGTTTGGCACCTCGATGTCGGCTCATCGCATCCTGGGGCTGTAGTCGGTCCCAAGGGTTGGGCTGTTCGCCCATTAAAGCGGTACGCGAGCTGGGTTCAGAACGTCGTGAGACAGTTCGGTCCCTATCCGTCGTGGGCGTTGGAAGTTTGAGAGGAGCTGTCCTTAGTACGAGAGGACCGGGATGGACACACCGCTGGTGTACCAGTTGTTCCGCCAGGAGCATAGCTGGGTAGCTACGTGTGGTAAGGATAAGTGCTGAAAGCATCTAAGCATGAAGCCCCCCTCAAGATGAAACTTCCCATCACTTGAAGTGAGTAAAATCCCTCAGAGACGATGAGGTTGATAGGTCCGAGGTGGAAGCGTGGCGACACGTGCAGCTGACGGATACTAATCGATTGAGGACTTATCTAAGTTTTTTCATGTCACGTTACTCTTATTTAGTTTTCAGGGTGCAAATTCTTGAAAAAAAGTGTTGCATTTTTATTCTAAAATGCATATAATATAACTTGTCCTTGTTTTTCAGGAAACATCTTCAAGTTACATATTTTATTGTCTGGTGGCGAGAGCGAAGAGGTCACACCTGTTCCCATGCCGAACACAGAAGTTAAGTTCTTCAGCGCCAATGGTAGTTGGGCGCTTCCCCCTGCGAGAGTAGGACGTTGCCAGGCTTTATCAATCCGGAGGATTAGCTCAGCTGGGAGAGCACCTGCCTTACAAGCAGGGGGTCGCAGGTTCGAGCCCTGCATCCTCCACCATTACGCCGGCCTAGCTCAACTGGTAGAGCAACTGACTTGTAATCAGTAGGTTGGGGGTTCAAGTCCTCTGGCCGGCACCATTTTCCTTTTTGCAGGAGCCATTAGCTCAGTCGGTAGAGCATCTGACTTTTAATCAGAGGGTCGAAGGTTCGAATCCTTCATGGCTCACCATTTGCGGGTGTGGCGGAATTGGCAGACGCGCTAGACTTAGGATCTAGTGCCTTCGGGCGTGGGGGTTCAAGTCCCTCCACCCGCACCACTATTTTTAATTTAAAAAGCAATATGCGGAAGTAGTTCAGTGGTAGAACACCACCTTGCCAAGGTGGGGGTCGCGGGTTCGAATCCCGTCTTCCGCTCCAAAATATTGCCGGGGTGGCGGAACTGGCAGACGCACAGGACTTAAAATCCTGCGGTAAGTGATTACCGTACCGGTTCGATTCCGGTCCTCGGCACCATAAGCGCCTGTAGCTCAATTGGATAGAGCGTTTGACTACGGATCAAGAGGTTAGGGGTTCGACTCCTCTCAGGCGCGCCATCGGGAAGTAGCTCAGCTTGGTAGAGCACTTGGTTTGGGACCAAGGGGTCGCAGGTTCGAATCCTGTCTTCCCGACCATTAAATAAATATAACTGATTTATCTACGGGGCCTTAGCTCAGCTGGGAGAGCGCCTGCCTTGCACGCAGGAGGTCAGCGGTTCGATCCCGCTAGGCTCCACTCAACAATTTATTTAAAAAGTTGTTGACAATGTCTTACAAACATGATATGTTATATCTTGTCGCTAAAAACGACAGAAACAAATTGCTCTTTGAAAACTGAACAAAACAACCAGTACGAAAGAAGAAAGACAACCTCGTTTTTCTTAAAAAATAAGTCAGAAGTTGACTTCTGAAAGCTAATGTTTCAAACACTTTTATGGAGAGTTTGATCTTGGCTCAGGACGAACGCTGGCGGCGTGCCTAATACATGCAAGTCGAGCGCGGGAAGCGAACGGAACTCTTCGGAGGGAAGTTCGTGGAACGAGCGGCGGACGGGTGAGTAACACGTAGGCAACCTGCCTGTAAGACTGGGATAACTCGCGGAAACGCGAGCTAATACCGGATAACACTTTCTATCACCTGATAGAAAGTTGAAAGGCGGCTTTTGCTGTCACTTACAGATGGGCCTGCGGCGCATTAGCTAGTTGGTGAGGTAACGGCTCACCAAGGCGACGATGCGTAGCCGACCTGAGAGGGTGATCGGCCACACTGGGACTGAGACACGGCCCAGACTCCTACGGGAGGCAGCAGTAGGGAATCTTCCGCAATGGACGAAAGTCTGACGGAGCAACGCCGCGTGAGTGATGAAGGTTTTCGGATCGTAAAACTCTGTTGTCAGGGAAGAACAAGTACGATAGTAACTGATCGTACCTTGACGGTACCTGACCAGAAAGCCACGGCTAACTACGTGCCAGCAGCCGCGGTAATACGTAGGTGGCAAGCGTTGTCCGGAATTATTGGGCGTAAAGCGCTCGCAGGCGGTTCTTTAAGTCTGATGTGAAATCTTGCGGCTCAACCGCAAACGTGCATTGGAAACTGGAGGACTTGAGTGCAGAAGAGGAGAGTGGAATTCCACGTGTAGCGGTGAAATGCGTAGAGATGTGGAGGAACACCAGTGGCGAAGGCGACTCTCTGGTCTGTAACTGACGCTGAGGAGCGAAAGCGTGGGGAGCGAACAGGATTAGATACCCTGGTAGTCCACGCCGTAAACGATGAGTGCTAGGTGTTAGGGGGTTTCCGCCCCTTAGTGCTGAAGTTAACGCATTAAGCACTCCGCCTGGGGAGTACGGCCGCAAGGCTGAAACTCAAAAGAATTGACGGGGACCCGCACAAGCGGTGGAGCATGTGGTTTAATTCGAAGCAACGCGAAGAACCTTACCAGGTCTTGACATCCTTTGACCGCTCTAGAGATAGAGTTTTCCCTTCGGGGACAAAGTGACAGGTGGTGCATGGTTGTCGTCAGCTCGTGTCGTGAGATGTTGGGTTAAGTCCCGCAACGAGCGCAACCCTTAATCTTAGTTGCCAGCATTCAGTTGGGCACTCTAAGGTGACTGCCGGTGACAAACCGGAGGAAGGTGGGGATGACGTCAAATCATCATGCCCCTTATGACCTGGGCTACACACGTGCTACAATGGACGGAACAAAGGGAAGCGAACCCGCGAGGTCCAGCAAATCCCATAAAACCGTTCTCAGTTCGGATTGCAGGCTGCAACTCGCCTGCATGAAGCCGGAATCGCTAGTAATCGCGGATCAGCATGCCGCGGTGAATACGTTCCCGGGTCTTGTACACACCGCCCGTCACACCACGAGAGTTCGTAACACCCGAAGTCGGTGAGGTAACACAGACGTGAGCCAGCCGCCGAAGGTGGGACGAATGATTGGGGTGAAGTCGTAACAAGGTAGCCGTATCGGAAGGTGCGGCTGGATCACCTCCTTTCTAAGGATATATAACGGAATTCGTACGTGGTTGTTTGGTTCAGTTTTGAGAGAGCAATTCTCTCAAAGGAAGTTTGTACCTTGAAAACTAAATAAGAGTAACAACGACATCAAACTTTAAAAATAAGGCAAAAAAGCTATTGATATAGCGACACAACTGATTACATTCTGTAATCAGCCATCTTATTCAAAAACTTTAGTTAAGTGAATAAGGGCGCACGGTGGATGCCTTGGCACTAGGAGCCGATGAAGGACGGGACTAACACCGATATGCCTCGGGGAGTTGTAAGTAAACATGATATCCGAGGATTTCCGAATGGGGGAACCCACTGTTCGTAATGGAACAGTACATCTATCTGAATACATAGGGTAGGTGAGGCAGACCCGGGGAACTGAAACATCTCAGTACCTGGAGGAAGAGAAAGAAACATCGATTTCCTGAGTAGCGGCGAGCGAAACGGAAAGAGCCCAAACCAAGAAGCTTGCTTCTTGGGGTTGTAGGACATTCCATTGGAGTGACAAAGAAATTCTTTAGATGAATCGACCTGGAAAGGTCAGCCAAAGAAGGTAACAGCCCTGTAATCGAAAAGGAATTTCCTCCGGAGTGTATCCTGAGTACGGCGGAACACGTGGAATTCCGTCGGAATCCGGGAGGACCATCTCCCAAGGCTAAATACTCCCTAGTGACCGATAGTGAACCAGTACCGTGAGGGAAAGGTGAAAAGCACCCCGGGAGGGGAGTGAAATAGAACCTGAAATCGTGTGCCTACAAGTAGTCGAAGCCCGTTAATGGGTGACGGCGTACCTTTTGTAGAATGGACCGGCGAGTTACGATCGTATGCAAGGTTAAGTGGAAGACACGGAGCCGTAGCGAAAGCGAGTCTGAACAGGGCGAATGAGTATGCGGTCGTAGACCCGAAACTGTGTGATCTACCCATGTCCAGGGTGAAGGTCAGGTAACACTGACTGGAGGCCCGAACCCACGTATGTTGAAAAATGCGGGGATGAGGTGTGGGTAGCGGTGAAATTCCAATCGAACACAGAGATAGCTGGTTCTCTCCGAAATAGCTTTAGGGCTAGCCTCAAGATAGAGAGTACTGGAGGTAGAGCACTGATTGGACTAGGGGCCCCTACCGGGTTACCGAATTCAGTCAAACTCCGAATGCCAGTTACTTACGCTTGGGAGTCAGACTATGGGTGATAAGGTTCATAGTCGAAAGGGAAACAGCCCAGACCGCCAGCTAAGGTCCCAAAGTATACGTTAAGTGGAAAAGGATGTGGCGTTGCACAGACAACCAGGATGTTGGCTTAGAAGCAGCCATCATTGAAAGAGTGCGTAATAGCTCACTGGTCGAGTGACGCTGCGCCGAAAATGTACCGGGGCTAAACGTATCACCGAAGCTGCGGATTGTTCTTACGAACAATGGTAGGAGAGCGTTCAAAGTGCTGCGAAGTCAGACCGTGAGGACTGGTGGAGCGCTTTGAAGTGAGAATGCCGGTATGAGTAGCGAAAAAAGAGTGAGAATCTCTTTCACCGAATGCCTAAGGTTTCCTGAGGAAGGCTCGTCCTCTCAGGGTTAGTCGGGACCTAAGCCGAGGCCGACAGGCGTAGGCGATGGACAACAGGTTGATATTCCTGTACCACCTCATGATTGTTTGAGCAATGGGGGGACGCAGGAGGATAAGGAGTGCGCACCGATGGATGTGCGTCCAAGCATGCGAGGAAGTCAGATAGGCAAATCCGTCTGACATGATTCTGAGCTGTGACGGGGAGGGAAATAGAGTACCGAAGTTCCTGATTTCACACTGCCAAGAAAAGCCTCTAGTTAGATTATAGGTGCCCGTACCGCAAACCGACACAGGTAGGCGAGGAGAGAATCCTAAGGTGAGCGGGAGAACTCTCGTTAAGGAACTCGGCAAAATGACCCCGTAACTTCGGGAGAAGGGGTGCTCACTTGTGAGTGAGCCGCAGTGAATAGGCCCAAGCGACTGTTTAGCAAAAACACAGGTCTCTGCGAAGCCGAAAGGCGAAGTATAGGGGCTGACACCTGCCCGGTGCTGGAAGGTTAAGGGGAAGAGTTAGCTCTTCGGAGCGAAGCTTTGAACCGAAGCCCCAGTAAACGGCGGCCGTAACTATAACGGTCCTAAGGTAGCGAAATTCCTTGTCGGGTAAGTTCCGACCCGCACGAAAGGTGCAACGACTTGGGCACTGTCTCAACGAGAGACCCGGTGAAATTATACTATGCGTGAAGATGCGCATTACCCGCGACAGGACGGAAAGACCCCGTGGAGCTTTACTGTAGCCTGATATGGAATGTTTGTGCAGTTTGTACAGGATAGGTGGGAGCCTTTGAAGCGTGAGCGCCAGCTTACGTGGAGGCATCCGTGGGATACCACCCTAACTGTATGACCATTCTAACCCAGGACCGTAATCCGGTTCGGAGACAGTGTCAGGCGGGCAGTTTGACTGGGGCGGTCGCCTCCTAAAAGGTAACGGAGGCGCCCAAAGGTTCCCTCAGAATGGTTGGAAATCATTCGAAGAGTGTAAAGGCAGAAGGGAGCTTGACTGCGAGACCTACAAGTCGAGCAGGGACGAAAGTCGGGCTTAGTGATCCGGTGGTTCCGCATGGAAGGGCCATCGCTCAACGGATAAAAGCTACCCCGGGGATAACAGGCTTATCTCCCCCAAGAGTTCACATCGACGGGGAGGTTTGGCACCTCGATGTCGGCTCATCGCATCCTGGGGCTGTAGTCGGTCCCAAGGGTTGGGCTGTTCGCCCATTAAAGCGGTACGCGAGCTGGGTTCAGAACGTCGTGAGACAGTTCGGTCCCTATCCGTCGTGGGCGTTGGAAGTTTGAGAGGAGCTGTCCTTAGTACGAGAGGACCGGGATGGACACACCGCTGGTGTACCAGTTGTTCCGCCAGGAGCATAGCTGGGTAGCTACGTGTGGTAAGGATAAGTGCTGAAAGCATCTAAGCATGAAGCCCCCCTCAAGATGAAACTTCCCATCACTTGAAGTGAGTAAAATCCCTCAGAGACGATGAGGTTGATAGGTCCGAGGTGGAAGCGTGGCGACACGTGCAGCTGACGGATACTAATCGATTGAGGACTTATCTAAGTTTTTTCATGTCACGTTACTCTTATTTAGTTTTCAGGGTGCAAATTCTTGAAAAAAAGTGTTGCATTTTTATTCTAAAATGCATATAATATAACTTGTCCTTGTTTTTCAGGAAACATCTTCAAGTTACATATTTTATTGTCTGGTGGCGAGAGCGAAGAGGTCACACCTGTTCCCATGCCGAACACAGAAGTTAAGTTCTTCAGCGCCAATGGTAGTTGGGGGCTTCCCCCTGCGAGAGTAGGACGTTGCCAGGCATATTGAAAAAGAGTTAAGCATCATGCTTAGCTCTTTTTTTGCATATTTTTAGGAGAAATGCCGTTTTATGTCATCTGAATCTGTTCATAGTAGGTACGATGACAAAATATACAAATGTTACGTTTTTTCCACCATAAAATAGGATTTATTGTCGTAAAGGCGGATCCTTGAATGAATGCTTTGCCAGTGATAGCCATCCATGGGTTTGGTTTTTCCTCGACAAAATAGATATTTCTACATACGCCGTTTTGTGAATAACCCCGCAACGAAATGACTTTCTTCTCTGATTCCCTGCGTTTTCGCTTCACATAGACACCTTTTATTCCTAAATAACACCGTGGCAAATGAAGTGTATTTTTTTGTCTTCACTCTATCTATGATTGAAAACAAGAGGATGTGCCACACTTAGTATAGAGGCAAAAAATGTTTCATTGCTGATACGGCTCGTCTAATGGGTTTTTGCTTGTTTATCTTCAAATATCCTTTCTTTGGTATTTATTTCTGGAAGATAAATCAATTTACTGCTAAAGTAAAAATACACTTATTGCAATGAATACTTCTATTTAAATAGTTTAAAATTAATTTTCATGATAGTTGGTATGGAAAGACCCCCGCTGAATAAAGTTTTATTTTATAAAATGAAATGATAGCCTATACATATAAATAAACTGTAAAATATATAAAACAATAAGGGGGTGCAGGGAATGGAGTTAGAACAATTTATCGGTGATGATTTCGGAGTTATCGTGTTACGTTTGTTTATTGCTTTGCTGTTATCCGGTTTAATTGGTTTTGAGAGAGAAATTAATAATCATTCAGCCGGGTTTCGTACGCATATACTGGTAGGAGTAGGCTCTTGTTTGATGATGATTTTATCGATTTTTGGTTTTATTACATTTATGAATCAATACGATAACATTCAATTTGACCCTGCTCGTATCCCTTCTTATGTAATTAGCGGTATCGGTTTTCTTGGGGCTGGTACCATTATTGTATATGGAGGAACCATCAAAGGATTAACAACAGCTGCTTCTATATGGGCTGTAGCAGGAATAGGATTAGTGATTGGAGCCGGCATGTATAGTGTTGCTATTGTAACGACACTTATTATCCTTATCAGTTTAATATTTTTTAACCGGATGGAGCATTTTTTCCCTCGGTTTACAACCAGTAATTTTATTGAATTGATTGCTTCAGAGGAATTTGAAATACATGAAGCTGTAAAATCAGTGGAAAAGAACGGTTTTACGATAAAGCAGGTTGAGATAAAGCTGTTAGAAGGTAACAGGCGCAGAATTCATATATGGACAAATATGAAAAAGGATAATAAGTTAATTTATTTATTTGATGAAATATCGAAGCTTCCGGGAGTGGTTAATATAACAAAGCGAAATTAAAACATAAATATTTTCATAGATTTTTATAATTATGTTTTGTTTTTTGGCCTGTTTGTCCAAAATAGAAATATCATCCATTTGCAACTGTGGCAATTTCTTATTATAATAAAACCATAGTCAAAGTTAGTCAAAGTCAAAAGGAATAATTTATCAAATAAATTATTTGATTTGAGGTGCGAAGGATGAGTAACATTTCAGATATCATTGAACAATATTTGAAAAAAGTATTACAGTCAGAAGAACAACAAGCGATTGAGATTAAAAGGAGTGAAATTGCAGATCAGTTTCAATGTGTACCTTCTCAAATAAATTATGTTATTAATACGCGTTTTACCATTGAGAAAGGGTATATCGTAGAAAGTAAACGCGGCGGTGGCGGCTATATTCGTATTATGCGCATACGGCATCAGGATAAATCGGAATTGATTGATGAGATTATTTATTTAATCGGTGATTCGATTCCGCAGCGTGCTGCTATAGATATTTTAGATCGGCTTTTAGAGGAGGAGCTGATTACAGCACGTGAAGCAAAGCTGATATTGGCAAGTATTGATCGAACAACGTTAGCTTTTCAATTGCCGCTAAGAGATGAATTGCGTGCACGTATTCTTAAATCTGCATTAACTGCACTCAAGTATCTGAACGATTAATTACCTGAAGGGGGGAGGAATCGTATGGAATGCCAAGAATGCCATGAAAGAAAGGCTACCCTGCATTTTAAGCACATTATAAACGGTCAGGAGACGAAAGTGAGCCTTTGTGAAGTATGTGCAAAGAAAAAAGGTTATTTGACCTATCCGGAGGAAGGATTCTCATTAAATGACCTTTTATCTGGGCTTTTTCAAAAAGATGGAATACCTTTGAACGCTGCAGGGACAGCAAATTCCAATCAGCCTAAACAGCCGCAGGAGCTGAAATGTTCTTCTTGCGGGAGAACTTTTAGTGAATTTAAAAAAGCAGGGAAATTTGGATGTGCAAATTGTTATGCGTCCTTTGACTCCAAGGTAGAGCCTATTTTACGGCGTGTGCATGCTGGGAATACCAAACATACTGGCAGGATTCCAAAGCGTGCCGGGAAGTATATTCAGCAAAAGCAATTAATATCCTCCCACAAAGAGGAATTAAAACAGCTGATTGAAGATGAAGAATTTGAAAAAGCAGCAGTTCTGCGCGATAAAATCAGAGAGCTGGAAAAAGCGAATCATCAAGATAAGGAAGCGGGTGATAACACGTGACATTAGAATCATTTATCAATGAAGCGATTAGCCCGTGGATGCTGGAGGACGGTCCGGATAAAGACATTGTAATGAGCAGCCGTGTCCGTCTGGCCCGCAACTTTGCGGATAAATTGTACCCGACATCCGGTAATAAGGAAGCGTTGGAAGAGGTACTGCAATTTATAAAGAAAAATTATATAAAGGAAGAGGATACGGAGCAGGATTCACTAACTTTTATACCAATGAAGCAATTAAATATGATTGAAAAACTTGTTCTGGTGGAAAAACACTTAATAAGTCCACATTTAATCAAACATAGTGATTATGCTGCAGTGTTATTATCCGAACAGGAGCAGACCTCCATTATGGTAAATGAAGAGGATCATTTGCGTATTCAGGTGTATTATCCTGGACTTCAGCTGAAAAAAGCTTTAGAGGAAGCGTACTACTTAGATGATTGGCTGGAGGAAGAAGCCGACTATGCATTTGATGAAACAAAAGGTTATCTGACCAGCTGCCCTACCAATATTGGAACAGGCATGCGGGCTTCGATTATGATGCATTTGCCTGCGCTTGTACTGACAAAGCAAATCAACCGGCTTATTCCTGCAATTAATCAATTGGGACTGGTTGTCAGAGGGATATATGGTGAAGGCAGTGAGGCAAGAGGGAATATTTTTCAAATATCGAATCAGATTACACTGGGCAAGTCCGAAGAGGATATTGTGGAAGACCTGGAGAGTATTGTTAATCAGCTTGTGGAGCACGAACGGATGGCGCGGCAGTATATTTACGAGCAATCTGAGATTAGCTTGGAGGATCGTGTCTTCCGTTCCTATGGCACGTTAAAAAATAGCAGAATCATTGATTCGAAGGAGGCTGCTACCTGTATTTCTAATTTGCGTTTGGGAATTGATTTAGGCATAATAGAAAACATTTCCGAGAATATATTAAATGAACTGATGGTTTTAACACAGCCTGGATTCTTGCAGCACTATGCGAATAAAGCACTTCGTTCAGATGAACGTGATATCCGCAGGGCTTCAATTATTCGTGAAAGATTAAATTTGAAAAAATAGGAGGAAAAAACATATGATGTTTGGTCGCTTTACAGAGAGGGCACAAAAGGTATTGGCATTATCTCAAGATGAGGCCGTACGATTAGGCCATAATAATATTGGAACAGAACATATTCTTCTTGGTTTAGTACGTGAAGGAGAAGGCATAGCTGCCAAGGCATTGCAATCTCTTGGGTTGGAAGTAGCTAAAATTCAAGAAGAAGTGGAAAAGCTCATTGGTGTCGGCAAGCAGCCTTCTCAATCGATTCATTATACGCCCAGAGCAAAAAAGGTTGTTGAATTATCTCAGGACGAAGCAAGAAAACTGGGCCACTCCTATGTGGGAACAGAGCATATTCTTTTAGGTTTAATCCGTGAAGGAGAAGGTGTTGCTGCCCGTGTTTTAAATAATCTTGGTGTGAGCTTAAATAAGGCCCGTCAGCAAGTTCTTCAACTGTTAGGTAGCAATGAGTCTCAGACAGGCCGTCAGGGACGTGCAGGACAGCAAACAAACGCAAGCACCCCTACGTTAGATTCTTTAGCCCGCGATTTAACAGTCAGTGCGAAAGAAGGAAAAATTGATCCTGTTATAGGACGCTCTAAGGAAATTGAACGTGTAATCCAAGTATTGAGCCGCCGCACCAAAAACAACCCTGTGTTGATTGGGGAGCCTGGTGTCGGAAAGACAGCTGTTGCAGAAGGACTGGCACAGCAAATCATTGATAATGAAGTACCGGAAACACTACGTGACAAACGTGTGATGACGTTAGATATGGGTACTGTGGTTGCAGGTACAAAATATCGCGGTGAGTTTGAGGACCGTTTGAAAAAAGTAATGGAAGAAATCCGTCAATCCGGCAATGTTATTTTATTTATCGATGAACTCCATACGCTGATCGGAGCCGGGGGAGCAGAAGGTGCAATCGATGCATCAAACATTCTAAAACCGTCGCTTGCCCGCGGTGAACTGCAATGTATCGGCGCAACGACATTAGATGAATACCGGAAATATATTGAAAAGGATGCTGCGTTAGAGCGTCGTTTCCAGCCAATTCAGGTAGATGAGCCGACCTTGGATGAAACCATTCAAATCTTGAAAGGTTTAAGAGACCGCTACGAAGCGCATCACCGTGTGACTATTACAGATGAAGCGATTGAAGCAGCAGCATCTCTGTCGGATCGATATATCACAGATCGTTTTCTGCCGGATAAGGCAATTGATTTAATCGATGAGGCTGGCTCTAAAGTACGTTTAAATTCTTACACGGTTCCGCCAAATTTAAAAGAATTAGAACAAAAGCTGGAAGAAGTAAGGAAAGAAAAAGACGCTGCTGTCCAAAGTCAGGAATTTGAAAAAGCAGCATCCTTGCGGGACTCTGAACAGCGTTACCGTGAAAAGCTTGAGAAAACAAAGGATGAATGGAAGGAAAAACAAGGACAGACCGATTCGGAAGTAACGATGGAAGATATCGCTGCAGTGGTATCTATCTGGACAGGGGTTCCTGTTGCAAAACTGACGAAAGATGAAAGTGACCGCCTGCTGAACATGGAAGAGATTCTTCATGATCGCGTTATTGGTCAATCGGAAGCAGTGAATGCTGTAGCTAAAGCAATCCGCCGTGCCCGTGCCGGGTTAAAAGATCCTAAACGTCCAATTGGTTCCTTTATATTCCTGGGGCCGACAGGTATCGGAAAAACAGAGCTTGCCCGCGCCCTTGCTGAAGTCATGTTTGCGGACGAGGATGCGATGATCCGAATCGATATGTCAGAGTATATGGAAAGGCATGCGACGTCCCGTTTAGTTGGTTCGCCTCCAGGCTATGTTGGCTATGAAGAGGGCGGTCAATTAACCGAACGTGTTCGCCGTAAACCATATTCTGTTGTGCTGTTGGATGAAGTAGAAAAAGCACATCCAGAAGTCTTTAATATCCTCTTGCAGGTCCTTGAAGATGGCCGGTTAACAGATTCAAAGGGAAGAGTAGTTGATTTCCGCAATACGGTTATTATCATGACCTCTAATGTCGGAGCAAGTGAATTAAGACGTAATAAATATGTCGGCTTTACACTAGACAATGATGAGAAGAGAGAGCATGAAGATATGAAGTCGAAGGTGATGGACGAATTGAAAAAAGCATTCCGTCCTGAATTCCTAAATCGTATTGATGAGACCATTGTGTTCCACTCCCTGGAGAGAAAACACATGAAAGATATTGCATCATTAATGCTTAAACAGCTGCAAAAACGCCTGGAAGAGCAAGAGCTGACCCTTTCCCTTACAGATAAGGCAATTGAAAAAATTGCTAATGAAGGCTTTGATCCAGAATATGGTGCCCGTCCGCTGAGACGCTCTATTCAAAGTAATATCGAGAATTTATTATCAGAAGAGTTGTTAAAGGGAACCATTCAAAAGGAACAAAAGGTGAAAATAGGGTTGAACAGCAAAGGGGAATTTATTGTCCTTTCTTAAACAGGATGTAAGGTACAGAAAGCTAGAAGAACACGGTTCTTCTAGCTTTCTCCATTTCTCAAAAAATGCTTGTGGCATAAGTATGGAAGATTCTTTGTGAATTTGATGCTTTTCTGTAACCTATGAAAACCAGAAATAGTCTATAATAATAAATAAGGGTGGTTCAAGAGAAGACGCTAGGCTTGAATCTCACTTGAAGGGGGTTAGAAACGTTGGCAAAAAGGAAAACAAAATTTGTCTGTCAGGAATGTGGATATGAATCGGCTAAGTGGATGGGGAAATGTCCAGCTTGCCATCAATGGAATACGATGGTTGAAGAAATTGAAGCTGCTTCTGTAAAAGGCAGGACAGGATACACGTCTGGTACAGCCTCCTCACAAAAACCCGAAAAGATTACCTCCATCGAATCAAAGAAGGAACCCCGCATTACGACGAAGATGCGGGAATTTAACCGTGTATTAGGCGGGGGAGTGGTATTAGGGTCACTGGTTTTAATTGGCGGAGATCCGGGTATTGGAAAATCAACACTCCTGTTGCAAATATCTGCACAGCTGGCAGAGAAGGCTTTACCGGTTCTCTACGTATCTGGTGAAGAATCCACAAGGCAAACCAAATTGCGTGCAGATCGTTTAGATATAAAAACGGATGAACTATATGTATTATCAGAAACGAATTTAATGGATATCAGCAGGCAGATAGAAGAAATCAATCCTTCCTTTGTCGTCGTCGATTCCATTCAAACCATTTTTAAAGAAGAGATAACCAGCGCGCCGGGGAGCGTGTCACAGGTCAGAGAATGTACAATGGAGCTTATGAAAATTGCGAAGACCAAAGGCATTCCTGTTTTTATTGTCGGGCACGTGACCAAAGAAGGTTCGATTGCGGGTCCGCGTTTACTGGAGCATATGGTGGATGCGGTATTGTATTTTGAAGGAGAACGTCATCACACCTATCGTATTTTAAGAGGTGTAAAAAATCGCTTTGGAAGTACGAATGAAATGGGGATTTTTGAGATGAAGGAGGAAGGATTACGTGAAGTAATGAATCCGTCTGAAATCTTTTTAGAAGAGAGATCCCAAGGAGCTGCCGGCTCGACCGTTGTAGCATCAATGGAAGGTACACGCCCTGTTTTAGTAGAGATTCAAGCGCTGATTTCTCCAACAAGCTTCGGGAACCCGCGCAGAACAGCCACGGGAGTAGACCATAATCGCGTGCCGCTTTTAATGGCTGTGCTGGAAAAACGCGTTGGACTGATGCTGCAAAACCAGGATGCTTATATCAAAGTAGCGGGCGGGGTCAAGCTGGATGAACCGGCGATTGACTTAGCGCTGGCGGTCAGTATTGCATCGAGTTTCCGCGATCACCCAACCAAACCAGAGGATATTTTTATCGGTGAGGTTGGGTTAACAGGAGAAATTCGCAGAGTATCCCGAATCGAACAACGGGTGCAGGAGGCTGCGAAACTGGGGTTTAAACGGGTAATCTGCCCGAAAAATAATTTAGACGGCTGGAATTATCCGGCTGGTATCGAAGTAATTGGTGTTTCCAATGTACAGGAAGCTTTAGAAATCGGATTACATCAATAGATTTTTTTGAGGATGAAAATTTAGAAGAATTCCGAGCAGATAAGCATATATTATATGTCATTTGGTAATACTACTAATACGAGTCAGGAGGTGAAAGGAATTGATGAAAAAAGTAGTACACTTATTTTTTATTATTTTAGGAGGTACCATGGGATATCTTTATATTCCAGAAATCGTCCAGCTGTTAAATGTTGCAGAATCAAGCTGGCTAACTTCATCTATCTTGGGAATGATTGTTGGAGCTATTATATTTTTTATCTTGTCTTATTTACTAGTAAACTATATTGTAAATTTCTTTCGTTGGGTGGAAGATGCACTGGTCAAATTACCAGCCATGGATTTATTTTTTGGCAGTATCGGGTTAATTGTCGGTCTAGTTATAGCTTACTTTGTTAATATGCCGTTTCAAGATATGAGTATTCGTATTTTCTCACAGGTCTTGCCGCTGTTCATTATGATTATACTTGGTTATTTAGGATTCCAGGTTGGCTTTCGCCGTCGTGAGGAATTTATGAATATACTCAAACCGGCGAAAAAGGACAAGCGCCGCAGCGGCGAGGAAGAGGACACAGATGCGGGTACGCAAAGCTTAAGCCCCAAAATTTTGGATACAAGTGTGATTATTGATGGGCGAATTGCTGATATTTGTCAGACTAACTTTTTAGAAGGAACCATTGTGATTCCGCAGTTTGTTCTTGGTGAATTACAGCATATTGCAGATTCATCGGACGCGCTGAAGCGAAACCGCGGCAGACGCGGTTTAGATATTTTGAACAGAATTCAGAAAGAGCTCGCTGTAAAAGTAGAAATTTATGAAGGCGATTTTGAGGATATTCCAGAAGTAGACAGCAAATTGATCAAATTGGCAAAAGTCATTGATGGCATTGTAGTTACGAACGATTTCAATTTAAATAAAGTATGTGACTTCCAGGGAGTGCCTGTTTTAAATATTAATGACCTGGCCAATGCAGTGAAGCCGGTCGTTCTTCCAGGGGAAGAACTGCATGTGCAGGTTATCAAAGATGGGAAAGAGCATAATCAAGGTGTTGCCTATTTAGATGACGGGACGATGATTGTAGTGGAAGAAGGCAGAGATTATATCGGCAAAAATATTGAGGTTGTTATTACGAGTGTTTTACAAACCTCTGCGGGACGGATGATCTTTGCAAAACCAAAATTACTTGAAAAAGCGTTGTAAAAAGGGTATAACTGATAAAGGATAAAAAAAGTGATAACATATATATGTTATCACTTTTCGTATAGAGCTTGTTTAGGAAGATAAGGGGAGGAATTCCTTTTATAAAAGATGTTTCAAAAGATTTCTATCAGATCTTTTGAACAGGTACAAGGCAGGTAGCGATGATATATAAACAATGAAGGAGGCATTTTAAATGAGTAAGGAAGTTCGCGTACGTTATGCACCTAGTCCAACGGGTCATTTACACATTGGTAACGCTCGTACAGCTTTATTTAATTATTTATATGCAAAACATTTTGATGGAAAATTCATTATCCGCACAGAAGACACAGATGATAAAAGAAACGTAGAGGGCGGCGAAGAGAGTCAATTAAAATATTTAAAATGGCTCGGCTTAGAATGGGATGAAGGTGCCGATATCGGCGGTAATTATGGTCCTTATCGCCAGACAGAGCGCTTAGATATCTATCAGAAGTTTGTAGATGAACTGCTTGAGCGTGATTTAGCTTATAAATGCTATATGACAGAGGACGAGTTAGAGGCAGAACGGGAAGCACAGCGTGCAAATGGACAAGTCCCTAAATACGCCGGGAAACATAGCAACTTAACAGAGGAAGAAATTCAGGGCTTTGAAGCAGAAGGCAGAACGCCAAGTATCCGTATTCGTGTTCCTGAAAATAAAACATACACGTTCCAAGACATTGTCCGCGGTGAAATCACGTTTGAGTCCAGTGATTTTGGCGACTGGGTCATTGTAAAGAAAAACGGAATTCCTACCTATAATTTCGCTGTGGCTATCGATGATCATTTGATGGAAATCACCGATGTATTGCGCGGGGAAGAGCATATTTCCAATACACCAAAGCAAATGATGATATATGATGCGTTTGGATGGACAGCACCGCGTTACGGGCATATGACGTTAATTCTGAATGAAGAGCGTAAAAAGCTGAGTAAACGTGATGAGCACATTCTGCAGTTTATTGAGCAATATCGTAATTTAGGCTATTTGCCGGAAGCGATGTTTAACTTCATCAGCTTGCTTGGATGGTCTCCAGTTGGCGAAGAAGAGATGTTTACACAGGATGAACTGATTACTATATTTGATCCAGAGCGTTTATCTACCTCTGCCGCTATTTTTGACCAGCATAAATTGAAATGGATGAACAATGAATATATTAAAAAAGCAGATTTAAGCCGTGTCATCGATCTAGCGTTACCGCATTTAATCAACGCGGGCAAGCTTCCAGAGAATATGGATGAGAAGACGCGTGTATGGGCGGAAAATGTAATTAGTCTATATCGTGAACAATTGCGCTACGGGGCAGAAATCGTTGAATTGACAGAGCTGTTCTTCCAGGAGGATATTACCTATGGTGAAGCAGAACGGGAAGTTTTAGGAGAAGAGCAGGTGCCTGAAGTATTGCAAGTGTTCACAGATAAATTAATTCATTTAGAGTCGTTTGATAAAGATTCGATTAAAGCGCAGTTTAAAGCAACCCAAAAAGAAACAGGACATCGCGGTAAAAAACTCTTTATGCCGATACGGGTTGCAACAACAGGACAAATGCACGGTCCAGAGCTTCCGTTTGCTATCGAATTGCTGGGGAAAGATGTTATCGTGAAGCGTCTTGATAAATTATTAAAGGAAATGGGAGCTTAATAGTTCACATTTCTTGTGTAATATAATATATTATCTTTATAAGTTTCGCCTATGTTATGATAGCTATGAAAATCAAATAAATTTAAATCGTTGAAGAGGTAAAGTAAAAATGAATTTCTTACACAGAGAGAGTCACAGTTGCTGCGAGTGACTTTAAGATTTCTTTTTGAAGTGCGCCTCAGAGTCTATTGTGGAACATAAAGTACATGGTAGCGGTTCTCTGCCGTTAACAGAGCAAAGGGGAGAAAGATATTTTTTTCTCTAAACAGAGTGGAACCGCGCTAAAAAGCGTCTCTGTGTTTTCAATAACACAGAGACGCTTTTTTTATATCTAATCAAAGAAAAGATGAATTCATTTTTACTTCATTAGGCAGTAATCGATTTTGCTAACTAATTTAAACAGAAGGGGCTGTATATAGTGGTCTTTCGGAAAATGAAGGAGGATATGGATGTTGTTTTTGAACAGGATCCAGCCGCCCGCACGTATTTTGAAGTTATGTTAACTTACTCTGGTGTACATGCGATTTGGGCGCATCGTATCGCACATTGGCTGTATAACAAAAATCTGAAATTCTTGGCTCGTTTTATTTCGCAATTCTCTCGTTTTATAACTGGTATTGAAATTCATCCTGGAGCCAAAATAGGAAGAAGATTGTTTATTGACCATGGCATGGGCGTGGTTATCGGGGAAACCTGTGAAATAGGTGATAACGTCACTATTTTCCAAGGAGTAACACTCGGCGGAACGGGAAAAGAACAAGGGAAACGGCATCCTACCATTGAAGACAATGCGATGGTTTCAACAGGGGCGAAGGTGCTTGGAGCCATTACGATTGGAGAAAACTCGAAAATCGGGGGCGGCTCAGTGGTATTAAAGAATGTTCCTGCTAACGCTACAGTCGTCGGTGTTCCTGGGCAGGTTGTTGTTCAAGATGGAATACGCCTGAACAGAGACCTGGATCATCAAAATATTCCAGATCCAGTTGCAGAAAAATGCAAAAGCCTGCAAGAGCAAATCGAGGAACTGAAAGCAGAAATGGAGCATTTAAAGAAAGGGAGAATGAACAACCATGACGATTCAAATATATAATACGCTAACGAGACAGAAGGAAGATTTCAAACCCATTGAGCCTGAGAAAGTGTCTATGTACGTATGCGGTCCGACGGTATATAACTATATCCATATCGGAAATGCACGTCCGGCAATTGTATTCGACACGGTTCGCAGGTATTTTGAATATCGGGGATATGAGGTCAACTATGTCCTCAACTTTACTGATGTAGACGATAAAATTATTAAAGCAGCCAAGGAAGCAGAAGAGGAAGTCGGTGCATTGGCTGACCGGTTTATCGATGCGTATTTAGAAGACGTGGGCGCATTAGGCGTCAAAAAAGCAACGAAAAATCCGCGTGTCATGGATTCGATGCAGGAAATTATAGCGTTTATCAAAGAATTGATAGACAAGGGCTATGCTTATGAAGCAGAAGGAGATGTTTATTTCAAACCGCGTTCCTTTAAAGGGTATGGAAGGCTTTCTCATCAGTCTATTGACGAATTACGTTCTGGTGCACGAATCCAAGTAGGGGAGAAAAAAGAGGATCCGCTGGATTTTGCTTTATGGAAAGAAGCAAAAGAGGGAGAAATTGCGTGGGAAGCGCCATGGGGCAAAGGACGTCCAGGCTGGCATATTGAATGCTCAGCAATGGCTAAGAAACATTTAGGAGATACCATTGATATCCATGCCGGGGGACAGGACTTAACTTTTCCGCATCATGAGAATGAGATTGCACAATCGGAAGCGCATAATGATACCACCTTTGCGAACTACTGGATGCATAACGGCTATATTAATATCGATAATGAAAAAATGTCGAAGTCACTTGGTAATTTTGTGCTGGCACGTGATTTAATAAATATGCATGACCCGAAAGTGCTGCGTTTCTTTATGCTTTCTGTTCACTATCGCAATCCGATTAACTTTACAGAAGAGCTATTACAAAGCGCAAAAACAAGTTTGGAACGCATTGAAACAGCTTATCATAATTTAGGGCATCGACGCCAAACAAGCATGGATTTAAGAGGAGATAACAAGGAATGGATAGACCGTATTGAAGAGCGTACAAAACGGTTTGAAGCAGAGATGGACGATGACTTTAATACAGCTAATGCAATTTCTATTCTGTTTGATTTATCTAAAGAGGCGAATGTCTATGTCCAAGAGGAGCAAACGGCTAAAGAAGTCATTGATGCTTTCCGTGAAGCCCTTGCTTCGATGCTTGGAGTATTGGGAATTGACATTGAAAATGAACAGGAAGAATTACTGGATGAAACGATTGAAGCATTGATTGCAGAGCGGAATGAAGCCCGGAAAAATCGTGATTTTGCCCGTGCGGATGAAATACGCGATCAATTGAAACAGGAACAGATTATCTTAGAGGATACGCCACAAGGAGTAAGATGGAAAAGAGGTAAATAATGAAAGCCAGTGATGTCAGGCAAATGAAAAGTCTCGCTTTAGCCTATATCGGCGATGCGATTTATGAGGTGTATGTGCGCGAACAATTATTAGAGCGGGGAACCATTAAACCGAATCAACTACATCAGGCAGCGATTCGTTATGTATCCGGTAAGTCACAGGCAAAGGTTATCCTCCATTGGCTGGAACAGGATGCCTTTTTAACAGAAGAAGAGAGCAGAGTGGTCATCCGGGGGAGAAATGCAAAATCAGGCAGTATTCCTAAAAATATTAATGTACAGACGTATCGTTATAGTACAGCGTTTGAAGCGTTGATTGGCTATCACTATTTATTAAAAAATGAACAGAGACTGCAGGAATTGATGACGCAAGCAATGGATTTTCTAGAAGAAGGGAGTGCTTAAAATGACGCAGGAAAAGGAATGGATTATGGGCAAGAATCCCGTAATCGAAGCATTGAAATCTGGCCGTTCTGTTAATAAGGTTTGGATATCCGAACAATTGCAGGGAGCGGCTGCGCATAAAATACAGCAGCTTGCCCGTGAAGCAGGAGCAGTGGTTCAGAAGGCTCCGAGGTCGAAGCTGGATAAGATGCAGGAGGGGAATCATCAGGGAGTGATTGCTTCCGTTGCTTCTTATCCCTATGCCTCGCTGGAAGACCTTTTTGCCAAAGCGGAGGAAAGAGAGGAGGCTCCTTTCTTTATTTTGCTGGATGAATTAGAGGACCCGCATAATCTGGGATCTATTTTACGTACGGCGGATGCAACAGGGGCACATGGAGTAATTATCCCGAAGCATCGTTCCGTGGGTTTAACCGCAACGGTAGCGAAAACAGCAGCGGGAGCGTTAGAGCATATTCCTGTTGCCAGAGTGACCAATATAGCGAATACCATTGATGAACTTAAGGAAAGAAATGTATGGATTATTGGCACGGAAGCGGAAGCAGATGAAGATTACCGGCAGCTGGATGGAATGCTGCCTCTCGGATTAGTTATTGGAAATGAAGGAAAAGGAATGAGCCGCCTCGTGCGAAAGAAATGTGACTGGACGGTGAGCCTGCCGATGGTTGGACAAGTATCCTCCCTAAATGCCTCTGTTGCATGCAGTTTACTTCTTTATGAAGTGCTCAGAAAGCGTCTGCCGCTGGGGAGTGCTTAAATGGTTGTATTAATTGTAGATGGCTATAATATCATCGGTGCGTGGCCGGAGCTTGAGCAGCTGAAGGAAAAAGATATTGGACAGGCAAGAGACCGGCTTATTGAACTCCTTGCAGAGTATCAGGCATTTACCGGAGACCGCGTGATTGTCGTCTTTGATGCTTACTATGTTCGTGGAATTGAATCGAAAGAAGAAAAACATAAAGTGGAAGTAATCTACACAAAGGAAAAAGAAACTGCAGATGAATGTATCGAAAAGCTCGTGAAGACCGTAAAAAATATCCAAACGCAGGTGTATGTTGCCACGTCCGATTATGCAGAGCAGCGTACTATTTTCGGACAGGGTGCGCTGCGTAAGTCTGCAAGAGAGCTGCAGATTGAGATGGATGATATGAACCAGGAAATCCGTATAAATCTTGAGGTGCATCAAAAAGAAAAGCCTGCTGTTAAAATTCCGATAAACCAAGAGTTACGAAAACGGTTTGAAGAGATGCGCCGCGGGAAATAGAATAATACATGGAAAGTATAATAGACTGGAATGCCTCTCAGCCAGTTCATGAGAAGTGTTCCTGTCCATGTCGCTCCGAACAAACATGGCTTTGACGAAAAATATTTTTAGATAGGAAATAAAAATACAGCTTGAGAGCATGGCAGGTAAGCAGTTCACGTTTTTTTAGACACTCATTCATTAGGTGAAAAGTCTTAGTGATTTTCACGAAAACGACAAATTACGACTGCTTCTGTCATAAAAGGGTCGTTGACGATATTTCGGCTCGTCTAGTATAATAGTGCCTATCGTGGATATATTTGGAGATATCGATTTAGGAGGGGATTGTTGGTGAATGGTGGGCAAATCAATACACGCAGCAAGAAACTGGACAAGCTAGAAGATATTAATTTGCTGGAATTAATCGATCAAGGTGACAGTTATGCATTGGACCTCCTGATACATCGGTATTTAAATTTTGTACGGTTAAAAGCAAGAACCTACTTTTTGGTCGGCGCAGACAAAGAAGATATTATTCAAGAGGGAATGATTGGATTATATAAGGCTATCCGTGACTTTGATCTGGAGCAGCCAACTTCTTTTAAAGCATTTGCAGAATTATGCGTGACCAGACAAATTATTACGGCGATTAAAACAGCAACGAGGCAAAAACATCTCCCCTTAAATTCGTATGTCTCTTTAGATAAGCCAATCTATGAGGAAGAATCTGACCGGACATTGATGGATGTCATCTCCAGTCCAGAGGACAGCGACCCGGAGGAAACGCTTATTAATCGGGAAGCGTACGGAGCAATGGAATTTAAATTATCAGAATTGTTGAGCGGATTGGAAAAACAGGTGCTGCAGCTATATTTGGACGGCTGTACCTATCAAGAAATTGCTGAACAATTAAATCGCCATGTAAAATCAATTGATAACGCTTTAGTACGGGTGAAACGAAAATTAGAAATCCTGCTTGAAGAGAATGGGGTTACCATTTAAAACGCTGTTATCTGCCTGTAGATTTTAGAGAGGAAATCAAAGAAGTATATATGTGGAATTACCGGACTTCCTCCTTTTACATTTAACAAAATAAAATATTTATTTTTTAATAAAGCGCAGCGCCAGTAACGGAATAAATGCTTTTAAACAAACATTTTATCTTATCCTGTATAGAAACGGAAGAGAATGTCGTGCTTTTGAAAAGAGTGATAACATTGACATAATGATAGCGAAGTGCTATGTTAATATAGTCTATGTCCCTATGTATGGGGGTGGAAATTATGAGCAAAAAGATTGTCTTATCATGTGCAGTATGTTCTAGCAGGAACTATTCAACGAACAAAAACGCAGCCAATCAATCGCAGAGATTAGAAGTGAACAAGTTCTGTAAACATTGCCAAACACATACGCTGCACCGTGAGACCAAGTAGATATAGATTGATGGATAGATTCGCGTAAGTTCGGGGGGAAAGAGATAAAATGTTTAAGTTCTTAAAGAATGTTTCCAATGAAATGAAGAAAGTAAGCTGGCCAAAAGGGAAAGAACTAAGAAACTATACCTTTGTGGTAATTTCTACAGTTATCTTTATGGCAATATTCTTTTTCGTTGTTGATTTAGGCATATCAGAATTTTTAGATGCATTTTTTGAATAATTCCTTTATAATGCAGGTATAATGAAAAGAAGAAAAAGTCAGTGAAAACCCGATTTATGCGGGTTTTTTAAATTGGATAAGAAAAGCGGAGAGCGCCTGCTAAAAACGTAGAGATTGCGCCCCGAACTTTGGGGTGGTTCGACCTTAGTCGAACTTCCTTTGCTTAAAGAGATAAAGGAAACACGGTGAGGTAACGAACCGATGTTGACTTTCACCCGCAGGGCATAAGCGCGACGTGAAATCTCTAAAGTTTGGCGCTCGGAGCTAGATAAAAAAGCTATCGTTTATTCATGAAGAGGAGGGGACAGGACAGTTATTGTCCGATATAAATGGAAAAGAATTGGTATGTGGTTCACACGTATTCCGGCTATGAGAACAAAGTGAAAATGAACCTTGAAAAAAGAGTAGAGTCCATGGGCATGGAAGATAAAATATTCCGTGTAATTGTTCCGGAAGATGAAGAAGCAGAGATTAAAGACGGCAAGAAAAAAATGGTGAAGAAAAAATCTTTCCCAGGCTATGTTTTAACAGAAATGGTGATGACAGACGACTCGTGGTACGTGGTACGAAACACTCCTGGCGTTACCGGATTTGTAGGCTCCAGCGGACACGGCGCAAAGCCGACACCGATATTGCCGGATGAAGTAGACGTTGTGCTGAAAAGAATGGGTGTCAGCGAACCAACTGTTCAAGTTGACTTTGAGATCAAAGAAAGCGTTCGTGTCACAGATGGTCCATTTGCAGATTTCACAGGAACGATTGAACAAATTGATACAGATAAACAAAAACTGAAAGTACATGTGAATATGTTTGGAAGAGAGACACCAGTTGAACTGGATTTCTCCCAAGTAGACAAGCTTTCATAAGTCTTTCAGACCAGCAAGAATGTGACAGCAGTATAGACAAGTTCTGCGGAGTAAGGTATTTTCAAGAATCAAGGCTTGCTTTTTTCACAAATTCATGCTAAGATTCTTTTGTTATTCTTGTTCTCAATTAAAAGGGGAACAGGAAATGAGTGGGAGGGTAAATAAAATAAGAGACCCTATTACCACATCACGGACTTTAAGGAGGTGTGTCTCGTGGCTAAAAAAGTAATCAAATTAGTAAAATTGCAAATTCCTGCGGGAAAAGCAAATCCAGCACCACCAGTTGGGCCGGCTCTAGGTCAAGCAGGTGTTAACATTATGGGATTCTGTAAAGAATTTAACGCTCGAACACAAGAACAAGCAGGTTTAATTATCCCTGTAGAAATCACTGTATTCGAGGATCGTTCATTTACATTTGTTACAAAGACTCCGCCGGCAGCAGTGCTACTTAAAAAAGCAGCTGGAATCGAGTCTGGTTCAGGTGAACCTAACAAAACAAAAGTCGCTACTGTAAAACGCGACCAGGTAAAAGAAATCGCTGAAACAAAAATGCCGGATTTAAATGCAGCTGATGTTGATGCGGCAATGCGCATGGTTGAAGGTACTGCGCGCAGTATGGGAATCACCATCGAAGACTAATTCGGTATTCCGTAGACAAACGTTTTGTAGTTAAAAGGTTGCGGCTGTTTTCATCCGCAGCCTTATTCGGGAGAAGAATAAATCGATAGATGATTCACATGCTGGACAAGAGTGATTCTCTTGTCTCGTGGGAGGTACAACCGTTATAACCACAAAAGAGGAGGATATAATTAATATGGCTAAATATGGTAAAAAACATCAAGAAGCTTTAAAGCAGATTGATCGTACAAAAGCATATGAAATAAAAGAAGCTGTAGAGCTTGCAAAAAAGACTGCAAAAGCAAACTTTGATGAATCAGTAGAAGCTGCTTTTCGTCTTGGTGTAGACCCTAAAAAAGCAGATCAACAAATCCGCGGAGCAATGGTTTTACCGCATGGTACTGGTAAAACACAACGCGTTCTTGTATTTGCTAAAGGTGAGAAAGCGAAAGAAGCAGAAGCTGCTGGTGCAGATTATGTTGGAGAAGAAGATTATATTAATAAAATCAACCAAGGCTGGTTCGATTTTGATGTGATTGTTGCTACTCCGGATATGATGGCTCAAGTAGGTAAATTAGGTCGTGTTTTAGGACCAAAAGGTTTAATGCCAAACCCTAAAACAGGAACAGTAACTTTCGAAGTAGAAAAGGCTGTTCAAGACATTAAAGCCGGTAAAGTAGAATATCGTGTTGATAAATCTGCTAACATTCATGTTCCAATCGGGAAAATTTCTTTCGATGAAGAGAAATTAGTAGAAAACTTTACTGCTCTTACTGATCAACTTGTAAAAGTGAAACCTCAGGCTTCTAAAGGAACCTACCTTAAAAATGCTTCTATTGCATCTACAATGGGGCCAGGAATCAAAGTTGACGTTTCAAGCTTCCGTTAATTAGTAGTTGACTTTTAAGCCAATGTTCGATATACTAATTTTCGGTTTCATAAAATCGAATGTTATACCGTAGACAGCAGGGGCTCATCAGAGCTTAATCATCCAGCCGAGGTGTTTATTTATAGAAGGGCAAACCGACTTTGCCAATCTAGAGTAAGCTCTCATGTCTGCATGAGAGCTTTTTTAATAGAAAAGCACGTTCGAACGGTGTAATAATAGGGACTGTTATTAGGAGGTGGAAAGATGTCAGGGATTATTGAACAGAAGAAACAATTAGTAGAGGAAATCGCAGAAAAGTTTCGTAATAGCCAATCTGCAGTAGTAGTAGACTATCGTGGACTTGACGTTGCAGAGGTTACTGCATTGCGTAAAGAGCTCCGCGAAGCAGGCGTTGAATTTAAAGTATATAAAAATTCAATGGTTCGCCGTGCTGTAGACGCTGTAGAGCTGAGTGAACTTAGTGAAGTCTTAACTGGACCAAACGCCATTGCATTCAGTGAAGATGTAGTAGCTCCAGCTAGAATCTTAAACAACTTCAGTAAAGACCACGAAGCCTTAGAAATTAAAGGCGGTGTTATTGAAGGAAGCGTTGCTTCACTTGAACAAATCAAAGAGCTTGCAGACCTGCCAAACTACGAAGGTATGGTATCTATGCTGCTTAGCGTACTTCAAGCTCCAATCCGCAACTTTGCTTATGCTACAAAAGCTGTTGCAGAGCAAAAAGAAGAACAAGGTGCATAATACACCAAACGGTTTAATTATAAAAACAAACTTATTATTAGGAGGATTTTAATCATGACAAACGAAGAAATGATCAGTGCAATTAAAGAAATGACTGTACTTGAATTAAACGATTTAGTAAAAGCTATCGAAGAAGAGTTCGGCGTAACAGCTGCTGCTCCAGTTGCTGCAGCAGGTGCTGCTGGCGGCGGTGCTGCTGAAGAAGAAAAAACAGAATTTGACGTTGTTCTTAACGATGCTGGTGCATCTAAGATCAAAGTTGTTAAAGCAGTTCGTGAAATCACTGGACTTGGCTTGAAAGATGCGAAAGACTTAGTAGATAACGCTCCTAAAGCAATTAAAGAAGGAGCATCTAAAGAAGAAGCTGAAGAAATTAAAGGTAAACTTGAAGAAGCTGGTGCTTCTGTAGAAGTTAAATAATTTAGCAAATATAAGAAAAAGAGCTCGTCGTATTTTAGGCGGGCTCTTTTATCACGAAACCATAAAGGTCACTTTTGTCACTAGAAAAAGTTCAAGTTTATATACGAGAATGTTTTTTAGTTGAACAGGTGACCTTTTTTTAAAAAAGAAAATATTTGGGTTGTTTCTATTAGATGTAAGTTGGTGTTGCTGGCTCGAACATCGTCCTATCATAAGGAAGTGTACGATTGCGGCCCAGGTATTTTTCTTAATTCATATAAAGTGGGTGCGGATCCATATGACAGAGCATTATTATTCTAAACAGCCACAAGCAAAATCGCTGCCGCAAAGCTGGTCTTTTGACCTGCGGGGGAAGACGTTTCAATTTACGAGTGATGTTGGTGTCTTTTCAAAAAGTGAAGTGGATTTTGGATCAAGGGTGCTTATTGAATCTTTTCAGGAGCCCGAGGTTGATGGACCAATATTAGATGTGGGATGCGGGTACGGTCCAATCGGATTATCCTTAGCCTCCGACTTTTCAGACAGACACATTTTTATGGTTGATGTGAATGAACGTGCTGTGGAATTGGCCCAAAAAAATGCAGAAATCAATAAAATCTCCAATACAACCATTCTTCAAAGTGATTTATATCAGCAATTAAATGAAAAAACATTTGCTTCCATTGTAACAAACCCGCCGATACGCGCCGGTAAAAAAGTGGTGCATGCTATTTTTGAAGAAGCCTGGGGTCATTTATCCAATCATGGAGATTTATGGGCGGTTATTCAGAAAAAGCAGGGAGCTCCATCTGCGAAAGATAAACTGGAAGAGATTTTTGGCAATGTAGAAGTAGTTGCAAAGAAAAAAGGTTATTTTATATTACGAGCGAAAAAGTTTGACTAATAAATGGGGATATGCTAAGATTGGAAGATGCTAAGATTAGGGTACGTTTGCCTAGCGCATTTTTCCAGGCTGGACGTATAAAATCTTTATAAATGGGAAAGGCTTGTAGAATCGGGAAAAACAAAGGTTCGACAAATCGCTTTTCTATAGTTTATCAAAATTCTTTCATCTGCACAATCTAAAATCACAACATCCTTGGAAAGGCTATATTTTTCAATGAGCGAAAAGAAAGTTTTATCTTTAAGAAAAATAAGCCGTAGAGAGGGAAAGTGATAAAGGATGCAAATGATAGGATAATGAGTTTATAGTTTTATTTTTTAAAGAACAGATGATTTATTCAGACGTTCTTTTAAATATGAGTTACATTTTGTAGAAACAACTACTAAAATGGATGATTTAAGGGGTGAAGCAGTTGACAGGTCAACTAGTTCAGTAT
Source organism: Oceanobacillus sp. FSL K6-0251 (assembly GCF_038004725.1). Classification (NCBI taxonomy): domain Bacteria; kingdom Bacillati; phylum Bacillota; class Bacilli; order Caryophanales; family Bacillaceae; genus Oceanobacillus; species Oceanobacillus sp. FSL K6-0251. The sequence continues at coordinate 136,919 of NZ_JBBORS010000001.1, forward strand.
GGACGGCACCGCCAACGCAGGAGCTATGCACGTATTAATGAAGTGTTAGAATTACCTAACCTAATCGAAATTCAAACCGCTTCTTATGAATGGTTCTTAGAAGAAGGTTTAAGGGAGATGTTCCAGGATATCTCTCCGATTGAAGACTTTACAGGAAATCTATCACTTGAGTTTGTGGATTATAGTTTGGGTGATCCGAAATATCCTGTAGATGAAGCAAAAGAAAGAGACGTGACATACAATGCTCCCCTTCGCGTGAAGGTTCGTTTAATCAATAATGAAACCGGAGAAGTAAAGGAACAGGAAGTATTTATGGGTGATTTCCCATTAATGACAGACACAGGAACATTTATTATCAATGGTGCAGAGCGTGTTATTGTATCACAGCTTGTGCGTTCGCCGAGTGTTTATTACAACGAAAAAATCGACAAGAATGGGAAACGCGGCATTGCAACAACGGTTATTCCAAACCGTGGAGCATGGTTAGAGTTTGAAACAGATGCAAAAGATGTTGCTTATGTCCGTATCGATCGTACTCGTAAATTACCAATTACCGTTCTGTTAAGAGCTTTAGGATTTGGTACAGATCAAGAGATTGTTGATTTGTTAGGCGAAAATGAATATTTACGAAATACGCTAGAAAAAGATAACACAGAGAATGCAGAGAAAGCTCTTTTAGAAATCTACGAACGTCTTCGTCCTGGCGAACCGCCGACAGTAGATAATGCGAAGAGTCTATTAGTATCTCGCTTCTTTGACCCGAAACGCTATGATTTAGCGCATGTGGGACGTTATAAAATGAATAAAAAACTCCATATCAAGAATCGCTTGTTCAACCAAGTGCTTGCAGAGCCTGTTGTTGATTCTGAAACTGGAGAAGTCATTGCGAATAAAGGCGACCGTTTGGAAAGAAAATTATTAGATAAGATTCTTCCATATCTTGAGCGAAAAGAAGATCGTTTCGGAGACAAAGCGATCACTCCGCATGACGGTGTGCTGGAAGAAGAAATCACAGTACAATCTGTGAAAATTCTTGATCCAACTGATCCGAACGGAGAACGTGAATTAACTGTTATCGGAAATGGGGAAGTAACAAAAGAAATTAAAAATATCACACCAGCTGATATTTTAGCTTCTATCAGTTATTTCTTTAATCTGCTTCATCAAGTAGGGGACACAGATGATATTGATCACTTGGGGAACCGCCGTCTGCGTTCGGTCGGCGAATTACTTCAAAATCAATTCCGTATCGGATTATCCCGTATGGAGCGTGTTGTGCGTGAAAGAATGTCTATCCAGGACACTTCCAGCGTAACACCACAGCAATTGATCAATATTCGTCCGGTTATTGCATCCATTAAAGAATTCTTTGGAAGCTCACAGCTATCACAGTTTATGGACCAGACCAATCCGTTGGGCGAGTTAACGCATAAGCGTCGTCTGTCAGCTCTTGGACCAGGTGGTTTGACACGTGAACGTGCCGGATTCGAAGTACGAGACGTTCACTATTCTCACTATGGCCGTATGTGTCCGATTGAGACGCCGGAGGGGCCGAACATCGGTCTTATTAACTCGCTGTCCAGCTATGCGCGAGTGAATAAGTTTGGTTTTATTGAATCACCATATCGCCGTGTTGACCCGGAGACTGGAAAAGTAACAGATACGATTGATTATCTGACAGCGGATGAACAAGATAATTATATTGTTGCACAGGCTAACTCCCAATTAGATGATGATAACTTCTTTGTGAATGATGAAGTTATCGCTCGTTTCCGTGAAGATAACATTATTGTGTCACGCGATCGAATTGATTATATGGACGTATCACCAAAACAGGTTGTATCCGCAGCGACTGCATGTATTCCATTCTTGGAAAATGATGACTCCAACCGTGCACTAATGGGAGCAAACATGCAACGTCAGGCTGTTCCTTTGATGAATCCAAAGGCGCCGATTGTTGGAACTGGTATGGAATACGTCAACGGGAAAGACTCTGGTGCTGCTGTTATCTGCCGTCATGATGGAATTGTCGAGCGTGTGGAAGCAAAAACCGTTATGGTGCGCCGCATTTCAGAAGTAGATGGCAAAGAAGTAGAAGGTGACTTAGATCGTTATGGTTTACAGAAATACAAACGTTCTAACCAGGGAACTTGCTATAACCAGCGTCCGATTGTTGCAGAAGGAGAACGTGTGACAAAAGGAGAAGTTCTTGCAGATGGTCCTTCTATGGAAGACGGCGAATTAGCATTAGGTCAAAACGTTCTTGTAGGTTTTATGACTTGGGAAGGTTATAACTACGAGGATGCTATCATTATGAGCGAACGTCTTGTAAAAGATGATGTATATACTTCTATTCACATTGAAGAATTTGAATCAGAATCCCGCGATACGAAGCTGGGACCTGAAGAAATCACAAGAGATATTCCTAACGTTGGGGAAGATGCCCTTAAAAACCTTGATGAACAAGGAATTATCCGTGTCGGTGCAGAAGTAACAGACAGTGATATTCTTGTGGGGAAAGTAACACCGAAAGGAATGACAGAGCTTTCCGCAGAAGAACGCTTATTACATGCGATTTTCGGTGAGAAGGCGCGTGAAGTAAGAGATACTTCCCTGCGTGTTCCTCATGGCGGTGACGGCATCGTCTTAGATGTAAAAATCTTTAATCGTGAAGATGGCGATGAGTTACCACCAGGTGTGAATCAGCTGGTTCGTGTATATATTGTTCAAAAACGTAAAATTCATGAAGGCGATAAAATGGCAGGACGTCACGGTAACAAAGGGGTTATCTCCAAAATCTTACCGGAAGAGGATATGCCATTCTTGCCGGACGGTACACCAATCGACATTATGTTGAACCCATTAGGGGTACCATCACGTATGAATATCGGACAGGTGTTTGAGCTTCATTTAGGAATGGCTGCAAGACAGCTCGGACTGCATGTAGCAAGTCCGGTATTCGACGGAGCGACAGAAGAGGATGTTTGGGAAACACTTGAAGAAGCCGGTATGCCGAGGGACGCAAAAACCGTTCTTTATGATGGACGTACAGGAGAAGCTTTTGACAACCGTATATCTGTAGGTGTCATGTATATGATTAAACTTGCACACATGGTTGATGATAAGCTGCACGCTCGTTCAACTGGACCTTACTCTCTCGTAACGCAGCAGCCGCTTGGCGGTAAAGCACAATTCGGCGGACAGCGTTTTGGTGAGATGGAGGTTTGGGCATTAGAAGCTTACGGTGCTGCATACACACTTCAAGAAATCTTAACGGTTAAATCAGATGATACCGTTGGACGCGTGAAGACATATGAAGCAATCGTAAAAGGGGATAATGCGCCAGAACCGGGTGTTCCTGAGTCATTTAAAGTACTCATCAAAGAGCTTCAAAGTCTTGGTATGGACGTGAAGATGCTTTCTAGTAACGAAGATGAGATTGATATGCGTGAACTGGAAGATGAGGAAGGTCAAACATCCACGAAGCTTAACATTGAAGTGGAAGAACCGCTTAATCAATAAAAATTTGTGCAGTAATGGTTCACTTTTCATGTGTTAGGGTGACTTCTACGTTGCTCGCAGACGCGGGTTACGTAGAATTTCCTTTTCCTTAGAACCATTCTGCGCTTTCTATAAAAACGAAACCTGATTTAAGAAAATCCCCGACTTTCGCCGAGACATGACGATAAGCCAGGTTTTCTCAAACTTTCTTAACTTGTAAAAGGGAGGATTGCCCCTTGTTGGATGTAAATAATTTTGAGTACATGAAAATAGGGCTTGCTTCACCAGAAAAGATTCGTTCTTGGTCTTACGGTGAAGTGAAAAAACCAGAAACAATTAACTATCGTACGTTAAAACCAGAAAAAGACGGTTTATTCTGTGAGCGTATCTTTGGCCCGCAGAAGGATTGGGAATGTCACTGTGGTAAATATAAACGCGTTCGTTACAAAGGTGTTGTCTGTGACCGCTGTGGCGTAGAAGTAACCAAAGCGAAAGTGCGGCGTGAACGTATGGGACATATTGAACTTGCTGCACCGGTATCACACATTTGGTACTTCAAAGGTATCCCAAGCCGTATGGGATTAGTATTGGATATGTCTCCCCGTGCATTAGAGGAAGTTATCTATTTTGCTGCATATATCGTAACAGACCCGGGAAGCACGCCACTTGAGAAAAAGCAATTGCTTTCTGAAAAAGAGTTTCGCTCTTATTATGATAAATATGGCAATAACTTCAAAGCTCAAATGGGAGCAGAAGCTATCCGCAAATTATTGCAAGACCTTGATTTAGAAAAAGAAGTGGATGCACTGCGTGAAGAGTTGAAATCAGCTCATGGTCAGCGTCGTACTCGTGCAATCAAACGCTTGGAAGTAATGGAAGCATTCCGTAATTCTGGAAACGAAGCAAGCTGGATGATTTTAGATGTTCTTCCGGTTATCCCTCCAGAAATTCGTCCAATGGTTCAATTAGACGGCGGACGCTTCGCTACTTCAGATTTAAATGACCTTTACCGTCGTGTTATCAACCGTAACAACCGTTTAAAACGTCTGCTCGATTTAGGTGCTCCAAGCATTATCGTTCAGAACGAAAAACGGATGCTTCAGGAAGCTGTCGATGCTTTGATCGATAATGGCCGTCGCGGCCGTCCGGTAACAGGACCGGGTAACCGTCCGTTAAAATCTCTTTCTCATATGCTGAAAGGGAAGCAGGGGCGTTTCCGTCAAAACCTGTTAGGTAAACGTGTTGACTATTCCGGACGTTCCGTTATCGTTGTTGGACCGCATTTGAAAATGTACCAGTGTGGTCTGCCAAGAGAGATGGCATTAGAGCTATTCAAGCCATTCATTATGAAAGAACTCGTATCCAGAGGCCTTGCTCACAACATTAAATCAGCGAAGCGAAAAATTGAAAGAGTGCACCCTGATGTATGGGATGTTCTGGAGGATGTTATTAAAGAACACCCGGTACTGCTTAACCGTGCACCAACGCTTCACAGATTAGGTATTCAGGCATTCGAACCTACATTGGTCGATGGCCGTGCCATCCGTTTGCATCCGCTTGTATGTACCGCATATAACGCTGACTTTGACGGAGACCAAATGGCTGTACACGTTCCGCTTGGAGCAGAAGCACAGGCAGAAGCAAGAATCTTAATGCTGGCAGCACAAAACATTCTTAACCCGAAAGACGGGAAACCAGTTGTTACACCATCACAGGATATGGTACTTGGAAACTACTACCTTACCTTAGAGCGTGAAGGTGCTGTTGGAGAAGGTTCTTACTTCAAAGATACGAACGAAGCATTAATTGCTTATCAAACTGGGTATGCTCATCTGCATACACGTATTGCAGTGCAAGCATCCAGCTTAAATAATAAAACATTTACAGAGAAACAAAATAGCCAGCTATTGTTAACAACAGTTGGTAAGCTGATCTTTAATGAAATTCTTCCGGATTCTTTCCCTTACATGAATGAACCTACAAAAGGGAATTTAGAAGAAAAAACACCAGAAAATTATTTTATTGATCCTGGTACAGACATTAAAGAGGAAATTAAAAACCGTGAAGAGGTTAAACCATTTAAGAAAGGTTTCTTAGGTGATATTATTGCTGAGGTATTCAAGCGATTCAAAATCACGGAAACCTCAAAAATGCTTGACCGTATGAAAGATTTAGGCTTCAGCTACTCTACCAAAGCCGGTATGACAGTTGGTATCTCAGATATCGTTGTACTTGCTGAAAAACAGGGTATCTTAGATGAAGCACAAACGAAAGTAGATAAAGTGTTAAAACAATTCCGTCGTGGTCTGATTACAGAAGAAGAGCGGTATGACCGTGTCATTGCCATCTGGTCAGAAGCGAAAGATGTTATTCAGGATCGCTTGATGGGCTCATTGAGCAACCGAAATCCGATTTATATGATGAGTGATTCCGGTGCCCGTGGTAACGCATCAAACTTCACCCAGCTTGCTGGTATGCGTGGATTGATGGCTGACCCATCTGGTAAAATCATTGAAATCCCAATCAAATCAAGTTTCCGTGAAGGACTAACAGTAATGGAATACTTTATTTCCACACACGGGGCTCGTAAAGGTCTTGCCGATACAGCACTGAAAACAGCCGATTCAGGTTACTTGACCCGCCGCCTTGTAGATGTGGCACAGGATGTTATTATTCGTGAGGAAGATTGCGGAACGGATCGCGGCTTGAAAGTTGCTGCACTCGTAGACGGCTCAGAAGTGATTGAACCGCTTCTAGATCGTTTGATTGGCAGAACCGCATTCGAAAATGTGGCACATCCGGAAACAGGAGAAGTCATTGTCGAGAAAAATGAACTTATTCACGAAGACCAGGCAAAAGCTATTGTGGAAGCCGGTATTGAGGAAGTCATTATCCGTACTGCCTTCACTTGTAACACAAAACATGGCGTATGTCAGAAATGTTATGGCCGTAACCTAGCTACAGGTTCCGATGTAGAGGTTGGCGAAGCGGTTGGAATTATCGCAGCTCAATCTATCGGTGAGCCAGGTACACAGCTGACAATGCGTACCTTCCATACAGGCGGGGTTGCCGGAGACGATATTACGCAAGGTTTACCGCGTATCCAAGAGCTGTTTGAAGCCCGTAATCCAAAAGGGCAGGCAGTCATTACAGAAGTTGCCGGTACCGTTCTGGAAATGAAGGAAGTGAAGGATAAACAAGAAATTGTTATCCAAGGGAATGTAGAACAGCGCAGCTATGCCGTTCCTTACAACGCCCGTATGAAAGTTCAAGAAGGAGATCAAGTGGAAGCCGGGCAAGAGCTTACAGAAGGTTCCGTTGATCCAAAAGAACTTCTTCGAGTGAAAGGTGTAGAAGGTGTTCAAGACTACTTGCTGAAAGAAGTACAGCGTGTATATCGTATGCAAGGGGTAGAAATTGGAGACAAACACGTTGAGGTAATGGTTCGCCAGATGCTTCGTAAAATCCGTGTTGTATCTTCTGGAGATACAGAAGTATTGCCAGGTTCCCTGCTTGAACTGCACCAATTCCGAGATGCAAACCATAAGGTATTTAAAGAAGGTACAGAGCCTGCAACAGGCCGCCCGGTGTTACTTGGTATTACCAAAGCATCGCTTGAAACAGATTCCTTCTTATCAGCTGCATCCTTCCAAGAAACGACTCGTGTCTTGACAGATGCTGCGATTAAAGGAAAACGCGATGAACTTCTCGGCTTAAAAGAGAATGTTATCATTGGTAAACTTGTTCCAGCTGGTACAGGGATGCCTCAATACCGTACGTTAGAAGCAGAGCTTGATGCGCCGGAATCAGATGAAGAAGTCGCAGACGAAGAAAGCACACAAAGAGTATAATATGTAATCAGGAGGGAGCCTCTCCCTCCTGATAATAAATAAGTGCGCTATTTTTGAAAACAGTCTAAAAAAATACCATGAATATATTGACAAACAATATTGAGGGTGGTACTATATTCAAGGTGCTTCTGATTATGCTTGCAAAAGTAATTATCAGAGCAGAGCCTAATCGGAACTTCGGTTTATGCTAAATAATAATAACAAAAAGCAATCTGAGTATAAGGTAAATCATTTTTCGCATTGATTTGTGAGAGATTTTTTTATCACTAAAAATGAACCACCTGGATGTGTGGTATTACAAAAGGTTGTTGTTTGATTACTAAATTGAAATTGAGAGGAGGAAAATGCAATGCCAACAATTAATCAGTTAGTGCGTAAAGGCCGTGTGTCAAAGTCAAAGAAATCTGACTCACCAGCACTTAATAAAGGTTATAACAGCTTTAAAAAGAAAATGACTGATGAGAACGCTCCGCAAAAGCGTGGTGTATGTACTCGTGTAGGTACACTGACTCCTAAGAAACCAAACTCTGCACTTCGTAAATATGCGCGTGTACGTTTGTCTAACAACATGGAGGTAACTGCATACATTCCTGGAATTGGTCACAATCTGCAGGAGCATAGTGTTGTTCTTATCCGCGGCGGTCGTGTAAAAGACTTACCTGGGGTACGTTATCACATCGTACGTGGTGCACTTGATACTGCTGGAGTAGAAGGCCGTATGCAAGGTCGTTCAAAATACGGAACGAAAAAACCGAAACAGAAAAAATAAATAAAATTACTCATATGAAGGAAAGGAGGATGTACAATGCCTCGTAAAGGTCCAGTACCAAAGCGTGATGTATTACCAGATCCGCTTTATAACTCAAAATTAGTTACACGTCTCATTAATCAAATTATGATTGATGGTAAGCGTGGTAAAGCACAAAAAATCCTTTATAATGCGTTTGAATTAGTTGCTGAAAGAAGCGGCCAAAACGCAATGGAAGTTTTTGAGCAGGCAATGAAAAATGTTATGCCAGTACTTGAAGTACGTGCCCGCCGTGTTGGTGGTTCAAACTATCAAGTACCAGTGGAGGTTCGTCCAGAACGTCGTCAAGCGTTAGGATTACGTTATATTGTTAACTACTCCCGTCTGCGCGGAGAAAAAACAATGGAAGAACGTCTTGCTAATGAAATTCTTGATGCTTCTAATAACACAGGAGCTGCTGTTAAGAGAAGAGAAGATATGCATAAAATGGCAGAAGCGAACAAAGCATTCGCTCACTACCGTTGGTAATATAAATCTAACAAAAGCTTTTTATAGGAAGGAGAAGAATACATGGCTAGAGAGTTCTCCTTGGAAAAGACACGTAATATCGGTATTATGGCGCACATTGATGCGGGAAAGACAACAACTACTGAGCGTATTCTTTTCTATACAGGACGTATTCATAAAATTGGTGAAACCCACGAGGGTGCTTCACAAATGGACTGGATGGAACAAGAGCAGGAGCGTGGAATCACGATTACTTCCGCTGCAACAACTGCTGCTTGGAATGACCATCGTATAAACATTATCGATACACCTGGACACGTGGACTTCACTGTTGAAGTTGAGCGTTCCCTTCGTGTACTTGATGGTGCGGTAACTGTACTTGATGCACAATCAGGTGTAGAACCACAAACGGAGACAGTATGGCGTCAAGCGACAACATACGGTGTTCCTCGTATTGTGTTTATTAACAAAATGGATAAAACAGGCGCTGATTTCTTGTATTCAACAAATACATTAAAAGAACGCCTTGGTGCAAACGCACATCCAATTCAAATGCCAATTGGTGCTGAAGATGAATTTAACGGAATTATCGACTTGATTAAGATGGAAGCTCACATCTATTTAGATGATTTAGGGCAAAAATCGGAAACAACTGAAATTCCTGATGAATTAAAAGACCAAGCGGAAGAGTTACGTGCTAACCTGATTGAAGGCGTAGCTGAAACGGATGAAGAGCTTATGATGAAGTATCTTGAAGGAGAAGAAATCTCTGAAGAGGAGCTTGTAAACGCAATTCGTCAAGCTACTTTGAATGTTGATTTCTATCCGGTACTTTGCGGTTCTGCATTTAAAAACAAAGGTGTTCAGTTAATGCTGGATGCGGTTATCGATTATCTTCCTGCTCCAACAGACGTACCTCCAATCGAAGGTATTGTTCCTGGAACAGAAGAAAAAGTAACTCGTCCATCATCTGATGAAGGTCCATTCTCTGCATTGGCATTTAAAGTAATGACTGACCCTTATGTTGGTAGATTAACATTCTTCCGTGTGTACTCCGGTACACTTAAATCAGGTTCTTATGTGAAGAACTCTGTAAAAGATAAGCGTGAGCGTATTGGACGTATCCTGCAAATGCACGCAAACTCCCGTGAAGAGATTTCGGTTGCATATGCTGGCGAAATCGCTGCTGCGGTAGGCTTGAAGGATACTTCAACAGGTGATACACTATGCGATGAAAAGGATCTTGTTATTCTTGAGTCCATGGAATTCCCTGAGCCGGTTATCTCGGTTGCGATTGAACCAGAAACAAAAGCAGACCAAGATAAAATGGCGATTGCTCTTGCTAAACTTGCAGAAGAGGATCCAACCTTCCGTACAGAAACAAACGTAGAAACTGGACAAACAATCATCTCTGGTATGGGTGAGCTTCACTTAGATATCATCGTTGATCGTTTAAAACGTGAATTTAAAGTTGGTGCACAAGTTGGTGCTCCACAAGTTTCTTACAGAGAAACTTTCCGTGCTGCTGCTGAAGTAGAAGGTAAATTCGTACGTCAGTCTGGTGGACGTGGACAGTTCGGTCACGTTTGGGTTAAATTTGAGCCAAACGAAGAAGGCGCTGGATTCGAATTTGTTAACAATATCGTTGGTGGTGTTGTTCCTCGTGAATACATCCCGGCTGTTCAACAAGGTATCGAAGAATCCATGGAAAATGGTGTCCTTGCCGGATATCCATTAATCGACGTAAAAGCTACATTATATGATGGAAGCTATCATGATGTCGATTCCAACGAAATGGCGTTTAAAGTAGCTGCTTCTATGGCACTTAAAGCTGCTAAAAACAAATGTAACCCAGTTCTGCTTGAACCAATGATGAGAGTAGAAATTGTTGTTCCAGAAGAATACATGGGAGACATCATGGGTGATGTAACATCTCGTCGTGGACGTGTAGAAGGTATGGAAGCACGCGGAACTGCTCAAGTAGTTAAAGCGTTCGTACCGCTTGCTGAAATGTTTGGTTATGCAACTGCATTACGTTCAAACACACAAGGTCGTGGAGTGTACACGATGCACTTTGACCACTATGAAGAAACACCTAAAAGCATTACAGAAGAAATTATCAAGAAAAATGCAGGTCAATAATTGATTTTTTCTTCAATCTGACGTATAACATTTAATAAAGGCTGGGAAATTTTTAACGATTTCCTGGCATATAAAAAATTGCTATATATTTAAAGGAGGAACTATAAATGGCTAAAGAAAAATTCGACCGCTCGAAAAGTCACGTAAACATTGGAACAATTGGTCACGTTGACCATGGTAAAACAACTTTAACTGCTGCAATCACTACAGTAATGGCAAAAAGAAATGGTGATGGCACTGCAATGGCTTATGACCAAATTGATGGTGCTCCAGAAGAGAAAGAACGCGGAATTACAATCGCAACTTCTCACGTAGAGTACGAAACTGAAACTCGTCACTATGCACACGTTGACTGCCCAGGTCACGCTGACTATGTTAAAAACATGATCACTGGTGCTGCACAAATGGACGGAGCTATCCTTGTAGTATCTGCTGCAGATGGCCCAATGCCACAAACTCGTGAGCATATCCTATTATCTCGTAACGTTGGGGTACCTTCTATCGTAGTATTCCTTAACAAAACAGATATGGTAGACGATGAAGAGCTACTTGAATTAGTAGAAATGGAAGTTCGTGATTTATTATCTGAATATGATTTCCCTGGTGATGATGTACCAGTTATCGCAGGTTCTGCTCTTAAAGCACTTGAAGGCGATGAAGAGTATGAAGAAAAAATCGTTGAATTAATGGCTGCAGTGGACGAATATGTTCCAACTCCAGAACGTGATACAGATAAACCATTCATGATGCCAGTTGAGGACGTATTCTCTATCACTGGTCGTGGTACTGTTGCTACAGGCCGTGTTGAGCGTGGAGAAGTTCGCGTTGGAGACGAAGTAGAAATCATCGGTATCAACGAAGAATCTTCTAAAACTACTGTAACTGGAGTAGAAATGTTCCGTAAGCTTCTTGACTATGCTGAAGCTGGTGATAACATTGGTGCACTACTTCGTGGTGTTTCCCGTGAAGATATCAACCGTGGACAAGTACTAGCTAAGCCTGGTTCAATCACTCCACATACAAACTTCAAAGCAGAAGTTTATGTATTATCAAAAGATGAAGGTGGACGTCATACGCCATTTTTCTCTAACTACCGTCCACAGTTCTACTTCCGTACAACGGATGTAACTGGAGTAATCACGCTTCCAGAAGGAACTGAAATGGTAATGCCTGGAGATAACATCGAAATGTCAGTAGAACTTATTGCACCAATCGCGATTGAAGACGGAACTCGTTTCTCTATCCGTGAAGGTGGACGTACAGTTGGATCTGGCGTTGTATCTACTATCGAAAAATAATAAATGCTTTTCATATAGGAAGGCAGCGTGACGACGTTGTCTTTCTATTCCTAATAAAAAAGAACCTTCGATAAATTATCAGCTGATTATCGAAGGTTCTTTTTTATATTATACAGTAACTTTAGGGTGTTCCGTTGCAATATGGCGAAAGCATTTATCTAATGCATTTAAAACGATAGAATGTGTTATAAAGACATCTTGATTATTCTCAATTCCTTGTGAGAGCATATTACTGGTTATACTTGTAGCTATAAAAGCGCATTCATCTGTGTTGACCAGCTCATGGTGAGAAAGTGCTTCATTTGGGCGGGCAAGTCCCATAGATACGCAACGATTCCATTGCTCATCTGTATTAGGAAGCAACCTTGCCTGCATCTCTCCGCCTAAGCTTTTTACTCCGACAGCTGCCAGAACTCCTTCTGGTGCACCGCCGATACCAATAAATAAGTCAGCGTTGCCTTGGCGATGTATACATGTTGAAATGGCAGGGATAATATCGCCCTCTTCAAACAATTCTGTTCGAACACCTAAAGCACGTGCTTCTTCTACCCAGTGATTGTGCCTTTCTCTATCCTGTGTAATTATTTTTAATTCTTCCAGCTTCTTTCCTTTGGCCTCTGCAATGATACGCAAGTTTTTCTCCAGAGGAAAATCAATATTAATTTTGCCGGCTGCTTCCGGACCAGTTACAATCTTCTCCATATACATATCAGGCGCATGAAGCAGTGTACCTTTCTTTGCAATGGCAATGACGGCAATCGCATTATTTTTTCCTTTAGAAGTAGAAGTAGTCCCATCAATTGGATCAACAGCCAAGTCAATGCCTTTTCCGTGTCCGGTGCCCACCTTTTCACCGATAAACAGCATAGGCGCTTCATCGATTTCTCCTTCCCCGATAACGATTTCCCCGTCCATATGGATTTTATTTAGCTGGGTACGCATCGAATCTGTAGCTGCCTGATCAGCTTCTATTTTATTTCCCGTGCCAATCCAAGGATATGTTGCAAGTGCTGCGGACTCGGTAACATGCAGAAATTCTTGAATGAACTGATTCATAACTGCCAACTCCTTTAGAATTTTTATTTGTAAAACGAAATAACGATTATGAAATACATCATTCAGAAGGTGCTTTTAAAGTAATATAACAAAATGAGTATTAAATTAATAGTAATACAGTTTTCATTTTATATCAATATATTTCATTTATTATTGATTATTATTTTTAGTTTTTATTTCGTGGTGCTTGTTAAGATAGCGATATGTAATGAAGGAATAAGACTGTGGTGTAACTGCCATATGGTATAAAAAGTTAGAAAAAAAACAACTCCTCCAATAGATATGAATTTGTTATGATAAAAGAGCAGTAAATGAAAATACGTGTTAGTGAATTGGATATGCAATCAGGATTTTTGTGATGGGAGAGAGAAGATGCTTTTTAATAATAAGTACAGAGAAGAGATTATTGAAGCTGTATTTGAAAAAACTAATTTTTGTTTTGTTGTAGTCAATCGAGAGGGATTGATTACTTATTTAAATAAAAATTACTGTGATTTCATTGAGGTGACATTAGACGATGTGCTGGGTAAGCATGTCACCGATGTTATTGAAAATACCAGGATGCATATTGTCGCAGAGACGGGAACAGAAGAAATTGCAGATCTGCAATATATAAAAGGGAACCATATGATTGCAAATCGCATCCCGCTGTTTGCTGAAGGGGAGCTAGTTGGAGCTGTCGGAACCGTGCTATACAAAGACACCGAAGAATGGAAGAAAATGAACTCCCATGTGAAAGCGTTGTTATTAGAAATTGAAAACTATCAGAAAAAATTACGTAATCCAAAAGGGGCCACCTATTCATTAAATGATATTGTCGGCAGCTCTATCCAGATAAATGACATTAAAGAAAAGATTAAAAAGGTTTCGTCAGGAGATGCCTCGATATTATTAGAGGGAGGCAGCGGCACGGGAAAGGAGCTATTTGCCCATAGTATTCATCATTTAAGTGAACGCAGTGCTAAGCCATTTATAAAAGTGAACTGTGCAGCCATTCCAGTAGATTTACTGGAGTCCGAATTATTTGGTTATGAAGGCGGCGCATTTACCGGAGCTAAAAAAGAAGGAAAAAAGGGTAAATTTCAACTGGCTGATGGCGGGACACTGTTTTTGGATGAGATTGGAGATATGCCATTAACGGCACAGGTTAAAATTCTTCGTGCGCTGCAAGAAGGAGAGATTGAAGCAGTTGGAACGGAAAAAACACAGAAAATTGATGTCCGAATTATTTCTGCAACAAATCAGTCAATTGAAGAGCTGATAAAGGAGAATCGTTTTCGGGAGGATCTTTATTACCGGATTAATGTAATTTCCATTAAAATTCCTCCTTTAAAGGAAAGAGCGGAAGATATTCGGGTAACGGCAAAGTTTTTGCTGAGGAAAATCACACAGCGTACAGGCAAACGAGTGGTCAGCTTCAGTGATGCGGTAATGCATTTCTTTATGCACTATGATTGGCCGGGGAATGTCCGCGAACTGGAAAATGTGATTGAATCTGCAGTACATCTGACCAATACAGAAATGATTGAATTGGAAGACCTGCCTGATCATATGCAGCAAAGCCTCTATATAACGGAAGACGGGATGGGGTTGAAAGAAATTTTGAGCAGAGCAGAAAAACAAGCTTTGCTACATGCTATCCACAAATCAAATGGAGATAAGATAAGAGCTGCTGATTTACTTGGAATCGGCAAGTCGAGTTTTTATGAGAAAATAAAAAAATATGACTTATAGATTCCAGAAACGTGGAATAAATTCCGTGAATCCGGAAAATTTAAAACTCTTTCTGTGTAAGTGCTTACAAATACATAAATGTTAGCGGAAGGCCTGTATTCCATAAATCCGGAATACGGGCCTTCTGTTTATCGGCTTACTTTGTTGTCTATCCTTTATTCTTCTGTTTAATCATTTTTGGCATGTTTTTTGCTACTGTACTGTGGAGGGGTGAGATGCAAATGAAAACAATTTATACATCTTTTGAAGACGCTGTAAAAAATATTCAGGATGGTTCCACGATTATGGTAGGAGGGTTTGGGCTGGTCGGTATTCCCGAGAATCTTATTTTGGCATTGGTGGACTCATGAGTTAAACACCTTACAGTTATATCGAATAATTGCGGAGTAGATGATTGGGGACTGGGATTACTTTTAAAAAATAAGCAAATAGATAAAATGATTGGTTCCTATGTTGGAGAAAATAAAGAGTTTGAGCGGCAGGTGCTGGCGGGAGAATTAGAGGTAGAATTAACACCTCAGGGCACGCTGGCAGAGCGGGTTCGGGCAGGGGGGGCAGGTATTCCTGCGTTTTATACACCGGCTGGAGTCGGAACCCCTGTTGCAGAAAATGGAGAAGTGCGTGTTTTTGATCGAAAAGAGTATTTGCTGCAGACTGCATTAAAGGCAGATTTCAGCTTAATCAGAGCCGCTGTCGGAGATGATGCCGGAAATTTAGTTTACAACAAGACAGCGAGAAATTTTAATCCGATGATGGCTGCTGCAGGAAAAGTAACCATTGCAGAGGTAGAGCAGCTGGTTGAAACAGGTTCTATCGATCCAGATCATGTCCATACGCCGGGAATCTATGTTCAGGGAATGATTGAAGGGAAACAGGAGAAAAGAATTGAACGTCTGACATTACGGCAGGAAATGTAATCGAGATCAAGGAGGATGAAGGTTATGGTAAAACAATTAGATAAAGCTTCTGTCAGAGAAAGAATTGCCAGGAGGGCTGAAAAAGAAATTGAAAGCGGTTACTACGTTAACTTAGGGATTGGAATGCCTACCATGGTTGCTAACTACATTCAGGAAGGGAAACAGGTTGTCCTTCAATCAGAAAATGGGCTGCTCGGGATAGGAAAGTCTCCTTTAAAAACGGAGGTTGATCCGGATTTGATTAATGCCGGGAAGGAGACGGTTACAGCTCAAATCGGTGCATCCTATTTTAGTAATGCAGAGTCATTTGCAATGATACGGGGGGGACATTTAAATCTTGCTATCCTGGGAGGGATGGAAGTTTCTGAAACCGGGGATTTGGCAAACTGGATGATTCCGGGAAAAATGATCAAAGGTATGGGGGGAGCAATGGATATTGTCCATGGAGCAAAAAAAATCGTTGTTATTATGGACCATGTTAATAAGCATAATGAGCCAAAGATCTTAAAAAAATGCAGCTTGCCTTTAACCGGCAAACAGGTCGTCAATCGAATTATTACCGATCGAGCGGTGATTGATGTGGAGGAAGATGGTCTTATGCTTGTCGAAGTAGCAGAAGGCTGGACGGCAGAAGAGATTATCGCGTCAACAGAAGCTGAGCTTCGAATTAGTGAGCATTTGCAACCGGGAGCTTATTAATCTCTTTGCCGGAAAGCTGGTATGATTGGATATAAAATGAAACTTTATTAAGGGTTAGTATTGCGAGGGGGATTATATATGATAGAAAATAAAGTAGTTTTTATAACAGGTGCAGCAAGCGGTATCGGGTATGAAATTGGCCGTGCGTTTGCAAAAAACGGTGCAAAGGTAGCTTTGTCAGATGTGAATGAAGAGAAAGTGGTGGAGGCTTCGGAGAATTTAAAGAAGAAGGGCCATGACTGTATCGGACTGAAATGCGATGTTACCAGTGAAGAAGAGCTTAAACAGGCTTTGGATTACACAGAAGAAAAGTATGGAAGAATCGACGTTTTAATTAACAATGCAGGGTTACAGCATGTATCTGCTATTGAAGATTTTCCAACTGAAAAATTTGAGTTTATGACTAAGGTTATGCTGGTTGCTCCATTTATGGCAACCAAGCTTATTTTCCCGCTGATGAAAAAGCAAGGATTTGGACGGATTATTAATATGGCTTCGATTAATGGGCTGATTGGTTTTGCAGGTAAGGCAGCCTATAACAGTGCTAAGCACGGGGTGATCGGTTTGACCAAGGTGTCTGCTTTAGAAGGAGCTGCAGATGGGATTACGGTGAATGCGATTTGCCCTGGGTATGTCGACACGCCGCTGGTGCGCGGACAGTTTGAGGATTTGGCAAAAAATCGTGGTGTGCCAATTGAAAAAGTACTGGAAGAAGTATTATACCCATTAGTGCCTCAGAAACGGCTTTTAGATGTTCAGGAGGTTGCGGATTATGTCATGTTCTTAGCCAGTGATAAAGCAAAGGGAATTACGGGGCAGGCAATTGCATTAGATGGCGGCTATACAGCTCAATAATAAAAAGAAGAGGTGAGAATAAAAATGACAAATGTATATTTGATTGAAGGAGCAAGAACACCATTTGGCACCTTCGGCGGAAGTTTGAAGGATGTCGGACCTGCTGAATTAGGTATAGCAGTTAGTAAGGAAGCAATTCGCCGCAGCGGAATACCGGCCGAAGTTATTGATCTGAGCGTTTTGGGCAATGTTATTCATTCCGAAAAGAATGCGCCCTATCTTTCCAGACATGTCGCGCTGCAGGCGGGCATACCGTTAGCGAGTCCTGCTTTGACGGTCAACCGTTTATGCGGCTCCGGCCTGCAGTCTGTCGTCTCGGCCGCGCAATCCATTTTACTCGGCGAGGCGAGTGTGGCACTGGCTGGAGGAGTCGAAAATATGAGTCAGTCTCCCTATGCATTAAGGGGAAGCAGGTTCGGGACAAAATTAAAAACACCTCATGTGGATGACATGCTTTGGGCAGCTTTAACCGATGAATATATTGGTTCGGGGATGGGAGTTACTGCAGAGAATTTAGCTGAGAAATATCATATTTCCCGTGAAGAACAGGATGTATATGCTTGTTTGAGTCACCAGCGGGCTGCAAAAGCACAGAAAGCAGGAAAGCTGGAGGAGGAAATCATTCCAGTGGAGATAATGTCCAGAAAAGGAACAACAGTTGTAAATACGGATGAGCATATCCGTGAGAGTACGACGGTGGAGAAGCTTGCGGGGCTCAAGGGTGCTTTTAAGAAGGATGGAACGGTGACAGGAGGGAATGCCAGCGGGATTAATGATGGTGCTGGAGCAGTTATTGTAGCCGATGAGCACTACGTAGAGCGGCATCAGGTAAAGCCTCTGGCAAGAATCGTGTCATGGGGAGTTGCGGGCGTGGAACCGGAATATATGGGGATTGGGCCGGTGCCTGCGATAAAACAGGCCTTAAAAAAAGCCGATCTTACCTTGGATGATATAGATGTAATAGAAGTAAATGAGGCATTTGCTGCCCAGTATTTAGCTGTTGAAAAAGTGCTTGGCTTGGATCGGGAAAAGGTCAATGTCAATGGGGGCGCTATCGCTTTGGGACATCCGATTGGAGCCAGCGGAACAAGGGTGCTCTACACATTAACGAAGGAGCTGAAACGAAGCAGGAAGAAATATGGCATTGCCTCCTTATGTATTGGTGGAGGGCAGGGGATTGCGATGATTTTGGAGGCTGTTTAACCTGAAATGATACATCAAGAATAGATTCTTCTCTGCTGTGAGAGGGCAATTTAATTTGCGGTAAAATGATTTGTTCTTTCTAATTAGCATAGCGACAAAAAAGAGAGAAATGGAGGGGTATGCATGTTTGGAATTATATTAGGCTTAGTTGTGCTGATGGTTCTTGCTTATTTAGGGTGGTCTATTATTTGGGTAGCGCCCATTGCAGCAGGAGTAGTGGCACTCGCTGGAGGTCTGGATCTTTTAGAGGCATATACAGACACATATATGAGCGGGTTTGTTAATTTTGCTAAGCAATGGTTTCCTGTGTTTATGCTGGGGGCAGTTTTTGGCAAGTTGATGGAAGACACAGGGATGGCGAAGTCCGTTGCTATTGCATTAACAAAGGTAATTGGCACGAAACGGGCTATACTGGGGGTGCTTGTTTCCTGTGCGGTTTTAACCTATGGAGGGGTCAGTTTATTCGTTGTCGTGTTTGCTGTTTATCCATTAGCGTTGACATTATTCCGGGAGGCGAATATCAGCAGACGTCTGATTCCGGGTACTGTCGCATTAGGGGCTTTTACATTTACGATGACAGCTATTCCCGGGACTCCTCAAATTCAAAACTTAATTCCGGTTCCGTATTTTAATACGAATGCGATGGCAGCTCCGGTTATGGGGATAACAGCAGCTGTTATTATGGCTGTTGGCGGTTATGGTTACATGCGATGGAGAGAAAAGCAGCTGACTGCAAAAGGGGAGGGCTATACCGAGCCAAAAGATAATAAAATCGTACAGGTAGAAGGGAACGCGCCTCATTTTATATTATCTATCTTACCGTTAGTCACCGTTGTGGTAACGTTGAATATTTTTCAATGGGATATTGTGATTGCTTTATTGTCCGGAATTATTCTGCTGCTTCTATTAAATATTACGAAATTCAGAGGGTTTGTGAAAGCAATTAATAGTGGCGCAGTAGGCTCTGTTACAGCCATTGTAAATACCAGCGCTGCTGTTGGGTTTGGTACGGTTGTTCAGGCGGTGCCGGGCTTTGATCGGTTGACGGCGCTGTTAATGGGAGTGAAAGGAAACCCCTTAATTTCTGAAGCCATTGCAGTAAATGTTTTAGCCGGCTCCACAGGCTCTGCTTCAGGCGGGATGGGTATCGCCTTGGAAGCTTTAGGGGAGAGATATTATGAGCTGGCACTCAGTACAGGTATTGCTCCGGAAGCATTCCACCGAATTGCGTCTCTTTCCTCGGGAGGACTGGATGCGATGCCGCATAATGGTGCAGTGCTAACGTTGCTTACCATTACAGGGATGACACATAAAGACAGCTATAAGGATATTTTTGTAGTAGCGGTAGCTATTCCAGTTTTAGCAACAGCGGCCGCAATCATTTTAGCGTCTTTGGGCATCTACTAGAGGGATAGATAAAACACAAATCCAACAGCCGGGTTGTGATCGTATACGTTTTGAATTCTGTGAAAGGAGCAGAATGAAAACTTGGCTGCTGGAAGTTTTATTCATAAGAAGTCGTGCTAAAGAAACGGTATGTCATAATATATTATAGAAAGAACCGAAACGGTGATGCTGTTGGAAGAGTGTTTCGATTGATAATATAGCAGCATACAAGGGGGGAGCTCGATTGAAAGTTTTAACAAGATTCTTTGACAGGGTGGTACAGAGATATTTACCAGATGCATTTTTATTTGCTGTTATTTTAACGATTTTGGTTTACTTACTGGGTGTCACTATAACAAGTAGCGGCCCGGTGGAAATGATAACGTATTGGGGAGAGGGTTTTTGGGACCTGCTTGAATTTGGAATGCAAATGTCACTGGTGGTTGTGACAGGGTATATTTTAGCAAGTACACCTGTTGTGAAAGGTTTTTTAGCGAAACTCAGCAGAGCGGCAAAAACACCGGGGCAAGCGGTGATGCTGGTAACATTCGTTGCTTTGCTTGCTTGTTTAATAAACTATGGCTTTGGACTTGTTGTCGGAGCATTATTTGCTGTTCATGTGGCAAAGCGGGTTCCTGCAGTGGACTATCGGATATTGATTGCCAGCGCCTACAGCGGTATGGTCATCTGGCATGGCGGTTTTTCCGGGTCGGTACCGCTGCTCATTGCCACACCAGGGCATTTTTTAGAAGATGCTATTGGAATAATTCCTGTAACAGAGACATTGTTCAGTTCATTTAATCTGTTTATTGTCATTACCTTATTAATTACACTTCCGCTTTTTAATCGGTACTTATTAAAGGGAGCAGATCCTATAGGTAAAATCGATCCTTCATTATGGAAGGAAGAATCCGGAGAGGAAACGGAAGCGGAAGTTCCTCAGTCGGTAACACCCGCAGAAAGGCTGGAGAACAGTCAGGCCTTGTCTTTTCTGATTGGCATGATGGGACTCCTTTTTATTGGGTATCATTTCGTTGCCAATGGATTTGACCTAAATATCAATATCGTCAATTTTATTTTTCTTTTCTTGGGAATCCTTCTTCACAGAACACCAAGACGGTTTCTGGATACGGTAGGGAGAGGTGTGAAGAACGCCGGCGGAATTATTATACAGTTTCCATTCTACGCTGGAATAATGGGGATGATGGTGGCATCTGGATTATCAGATAAGATTTCATTATGGTTTGTCAGTTTCGCAACCGAATATACACTGCCTATTTTCACTTTTCTCAGCGCAGGTTTGGTTAATGCGTTAGTACCTTCCGGCGGCGGACAATGGGCTGTCCAAGGCCCTATCATGATACAAGCAGCGCTTGAAATTGGAGCCGATACAGCAAAAACAGCCATGGCAGTTGCCTGGGGAGATGCCTGGACAAATATGATACAGCCATTTTGGGCCCTGCCTGTACTCGCCATTGCCGGGTTGAAGATTCGGGATATTATGGGCTTTTGTGTCATGATTCTACTGTTTACCTTTATTCCGATTGCGATCGGGTTTCTACTATTATAACGGAAAGTTTATATAAGATTGTGAAGCGGAACGGTAAAACAGCCGATTCCGCTTATTCATTGTTTTATTTAAAAGTATTTAGCACAAGAACAAGCAGAATTTCTGATATTATATAAGGAAATAAAAAAACTTTTAAAATAAGCTTGCAATCATACTGGATGCTATGTATAATATAAAAATGTGCAAACTTGTAGATAGCTATGTATAAGCTTGCTAAGGTCAAAGATATTTGTTATACTAATGTAGTTGACCAATTAATGCGATGATGCGGAAGGTTGTTGGCACACCCGGCCCCTTTGCCATGGCGGTGTGTTAAGGAATTTTCGCGGAGAATGTCTATAATAATATAGGCGAGAAGGAGGGAAAATGATGGCAAAAGAGAAAATCAGAATTCGTTTAAAAGCATACGATCACCGCATCTTAGATCAGTCTGCTGTGAAAATTGTGGAAACTGCAAAACGTTCCGGAGCAAAAGTGTCTGGTCCGATTCCATTGCCGACTGAAAGAGCTGTTTATACAGTGTTGCGTGCGGTTCATAAGTACAAAGATGCTCGTGAACAGTTCGAAATGCGTACGCACAAGCGTCTGATCGATATTCTTGAGCCTACACCAAAAACGGTTGATGCGCTGATGCGTTTAGATCTTCCATCTGGTGTAGATATTGAAATTAAATTATAATTCGTTTTAAATACAGGAGGTGTAACGGATGACGAAAGGAATCTTAGGTCGTAAAATCGGCATGACTCAGCTTTTCTCTGAAAATGGAGAACTTGTACCAGTAACAGTTGTTCAAGCTGAGGCAAATGTTGTGTTGCAAAAGAAAACATTAGAAAATGATGGTTACGAAGCGTTGCAAATCGGTTTTGCTGATAAAAAGGAATCACGTACAAACAAAGCGGAGAAAGGTCATGCTGAGAAAGCAGGCACTGCCCCTAAGCGCTACGTTCGTGAAATCCGTGGCGCAGAGGTTGACAACTATGAAGTTGGTCAAGAAATCAACGTTGATATCTTTGAAGCCGGTGAAAAAATCGATGTGACAGGAACATCTAAAGGGAAAGGATTCCAAGGTGCTATCAAACGTCACAATCAACAACGCGGACCAAAAACACACGGTTCTCATTTTCATAGAGCTCCAGGTGCGATGGCTGCAATTGATGCAATGCGTGTTTTCAAAGGTAAAAAATTACCAGGTCATATGGGTTCTGAACAAAAAACAATTCAAAACCTTGAAGTTGTCAGTGTAGATACTGAAAAGAATTTACTTCTGATTAAAGGAAATATCCCTGGTGCAAAAAAATCTTACGTAAAAATTACGAGTGCAGTAAAAGGTAACTAATCACATAAACGAAGGGAGGATATGTCATGCCTAAAGTAGCACTTTTAAAACAGGATGGAAGTAATGTTGGAGAAATCGAATTAAATGACGCTGTTTTTGGTATCGAGCCAAACACACATGTACTTCATGAAGCGGTTGTTATGCAACGTGCATCTTTACGTCAAGGTACACATGCTGTTAAAAATCGTTCAGAAGTTCGTGGCGGAGGCCGCAAACCATGGCGCCAAAAAGGAACTGGCCGTGCACGTCAAGGATCTATCCGTTCACCACAATGGGTTGGCGGTGGGACTGTTTTCGGACCTACTCCACGCAGCTATAGCTATAAATTACCAAAGAAAGTTCGTCGCTTAGCGTTAAAGTCAGCATTATCTTCTAAAGTAAAAGAAGAAAGCTTGTTTGTTTTAGAAGCAATCACAATTGATGCTCCAAAAACAAAAGAAATTGTAAATATCTTAAACGGACTTAAAGTTGAAGAGAAAGCACTTGTTGTTCTTTCTGAGAAAGACGAAACAGTTGCCCGCTCTGCGAACAACTTACAAAACGTAAAGGTATTAACTGTAGAAGAATTAAATGTACTTGACTTGCTTACGCATGACAAGCTGATCATCACAAAAGATGCAGCTGAAAAAGCAGGGGAGGTGCTCGCATAATGAAAGATTTGCGCGATGTAATTAAACGCCCTGTCATTACAGAGAATTCTGCTGACTTAATGGCAGAGAAAAAATACACGTTTGAAGTAGCTGTAAAAGCGAACAAAACAGAAATCAAAGATGCTGTAGAAACCATCTTTGGTGTGAAAGTAGAAAAAGTAAACACAATGAACCTTAAAGGTAAATTTAAGCGAATGGGCCGCTACGGTGGATATCGTCCAGACCGTAAAAAAGCTATCGTTCAGTTATCGGCAGATAGCGAAGATTTAGATTTCTTTGAGGCTTAATCATACGAATGAATATATTCCAAACTAAAAGGAGGGACAACGATGGCGATTAAAAAGTATAAACCAACCTCAAATGGTAGACGTAATATGTCTGGATCAGACTTTGCAGAGATTACTACGAATACCCCTGAGAAATCCCTTTTAGCTCCATTATCTAAACGTGGTGGACGTAACAATCAAGGGAAATTAACGGTTCGTCATCACGGCGGCGGTCATAAGCGCCAATATCGTATTATCGACTTCAAACGCGATAAAGATGGTGTGCCAGGACGCGTTGCTACAATCGAATACGATCCTAACCGTTCAGCAAACATTGCATTAATCCATTATGCTGATGGGGAGAAACGTTATATCCTTGCTCCGAAAAATGTTAAAGTAGGGCAAGTAATTGAATCTGGTGAAAATGCAGATATTAAAGTAGGTAACGCATTACCGCTTGGAAGCATTCCAGTAGGTACTGTTATCCATAATATCGAATTAAAACCGGGACGCGGAGGCCAAATTGCTCGTTCTGCTGGTGCAGAAGCTCAAATCTTGGGACGCGAAGAAAAATATACACTTGTACGCCTTGCTTCTGGAGAAGTTCGTTTAGTATTAACAACTTGCCGTGCTACAATTGGTCAAGTCGGTAACATTGAACATGAACTCATCCGTGTAGGTAAAGCTGGTCGTTCCCGTTGGAAAGGTATCCGTCCAACTGTTCGCGGTTCTGTTATGAACCCTAATGATCACCCGCATGGTGGTGGTGAAGGACGCGCGCCAATTGGCCGTAAATCACCAATGTCACCTTGGGGCAAACCAACACTTGGTTATAAAACACGTAAACGTAATAAACCATCTGATAAGTATATCGTTCGTAGACGTAAAAAATAAACGGAAAAACGGGCGGGCTAAAGCACCCGTCTCTAATCCCTGGAAGGAGGCTTATCCATGGGTCGCAGTTTAAAAAAAGGACCTTTTGCAGATGACCATCTAATGAAGAAAATTGAAGTATTGAACACAGAAGACAAGAAGCAAGTAATAAAAACTTGGTCTCGTCGCTCAACAATTTTCCCGCAATTCGTTGGTCATACCGTTGCAGTATATGATGGACGTAAGCATGTGCCAGTATATATCACGGAAGATATGGTCGGTCATAAATTAGGTGAATTCGCACCAACTCGTACGTACAGAGGACACGCTGGTGACGATAAAAAAACAAGACGTTAAATGAGAGGAGGTACCAGGCATGCAAGCTAAAGCCGTTGCGAAATCAGTTCGTATTGCTCCTCGTAAGGTTCGTTTAGTTGTAGATCTAATTCGAGGAAAAGAGGTTGGCGAAGCAATCGCTATTTTAAAACATACACAGCGTGGAGCTTCTCCAGTCGTAGAAAAAGTATTAAATTCTGCTGTTGCGAACGCAGAGCATAACTATGAAATGGATGCAGACAATTTAGTAGTATCTGAAGCATATGTGAACGAAGGAGCTACTTTGAAACGTTTCCGTCCACGTGCACAAGGACGTGCAAGCAGAATCAATAAACGTACCAGCCACATTACAGTTGTGGTAAACGAAAAGAAGGAGGGATAGTCAGTGGGTCAAAAAGTTAATCCAACAGGTCTTCGCGTAGGTGTCATTAAGGACTGGGAGTCTAAATGGTACGCTGGGAAAGACTATGCAGACTTACTGCATGAAGATATTAAAATCAGAGAATATCTTGAAGGACGTCTTAAAACGGCTGCTGTTTCTTCTATTGAAATTGAACGTGCAGCAAACCGTGTAAACATTACTATCCATACTGGCAAACCAGGTATGGTCATTGGTAAAGGCGGATCCGAAGTTGAAGCTTTACGTAAATCTTTAAACAACTTAACTGGCAAACGAGTTCATATCAATATCGTTGAAATCAAAAAAGTAGATATTGATGCAGCACTTGTTGCTGATAATATTGCTCGTCAATTAGAAAATCGTATTTCATTCCGTCGTGCTCAAAAGCAAGCTATCCAACGTGCGATGCGTGCTGGAGCTAAAGGAATCAAAACACAAGTATCTGGACGTCTAGGCGGTGCGGACATCGCTCGTGCAGAACATTACAGTGAAGGAACAGTACCACTTCATACTTTACGTGCTGACATTGACTATGGTACAGCAGAAGCTGATACTACGTATGGTAAATTAGGTGTTAAAGTATGGATTTATCGTGGAGAAGTCCTTCCAACAAAAACCGATAAATAAGGGAGGGGGCTCATTACTATGTTAATGCCTAAACGTGTTAAATATCGTAGACAACATCGTGGTAAAATGAGAGGCCAAGCAAAAGGCGGTACAACTGTTTCTTTCGGAGAATATGGTTTACAAGCACTTGACGCTTCTTGGATTACAAGCCGCCAAATCGAGGCAGCGCGTATTGCAATGACTCGTTACATGAAACGTGGCGGTAAAGTTTGGATCAAAATCTTTCCAGACAAACCTTACACTGCAAAGCCTTTAGAGGTTCGTATGGGTTCCGGTAAAGGTGCTCCAGAAGGATGGGTAGCAGTAGTAAAGCCTGGTAAAATTATGTTTGAAATTGCAGGTGTATCTGAAGAGGTAGCTCGTGAAGCACTTCGGCTTGCAGCACATAAATTACCTATTAAAACGAAATTCGTAAAACGTGAAGAAATTGGTGGTGAAAGCAATGAAGGCTAAAGAAATCAGAGATTTAACCACTGCCGAAATTGAAAAAAATGTTAAAACGTTGAAAGAAGAGTTATTTAATTTACGTTTCCAATTAGCTACTGGTCAATTGGAAAACACTGCACGTATCCGTGAAGTACGCAAATCAATTGCTCGTCTTAAAACCGTTGTTCGCGAGCGCGAACTAAGTGCAAATAACTAAAGATTCCAGAGGGGAGGTTAACCTCAATGTCTGAACGTAATGATCGTAAAGTTTATACTGGTCGTGTTGTATCCGACAAAATGGATAAAACTATTACAGTTTTAGTTGAAACTTACAAATTCCATAAGCTTTATGGAAAACGTGTTAAGTATTCTAAGAAATTTAAAACACATGATGAAAACAATGTTGCAAAAACTGGTGATGTTGTAAAAATCATGGAAACTCGCCCACTATCAGCTACAAAACGTTTCCGTTTAGTAGAAGTAGTAGAAGAAGCGGTAATTATTTAATAAAGTTCGCTCGGAAGGTATCCGAAGGGAGGTCACAGTGTTATGATTCAACAAGAAACTCGTTTGAAGGTTGCAGATAACTCTGGTGCTCGTGAAGTATTAACCATTAAAGTATTAGGCGGTTCCGGTCGCAAAACTGCCAACATTGGTGATGTAATTGTTTGCACGGTCAAACAAGCAACACCAGGGGGCGTTGTCAAGAAAGGCGACGTTGTAAAGGCAGTGATTGTACGTTCTAAATCTGGTGCTCGTCGTAAAGATGGTTCTTACATCCGTTTTGATGAAAATGCTGCCGTAATTATCCGTGATGATAAAAGTCCAAGAGGAACTCGTATCTTCGGACCTGTTGCACGTGAATTACGTGAGGCTCAATTCATGAAAATCGTATCTCTAGCTCCAGAAGTTTTATAAGAAGAAATTTCCTCATCAAGGAGGTGCGTAAAGCATGCATGTAAAAAAAGGTGATAAAGTCAAAGTGTTATCCGGCAAAGACCGCGGTAAAGAAGGCACTGTATTAGAAGCATTTCCGAAGAAAGAGCGCGTATTAGTAGAAGGTGTGAACATGATCCAAAAACATGCGAAGCCATCTCAAGATAATCCGCAAGGCGGAATCTTGAATATCGAAGCTCCAATTCATGTTTCTAATGTATTGCCAATCGATCCGAAGTCCGGAGAACCAACTCGTGTTGGCTATGAAATAAAAGATGGTAAAAAAATCCGTATTGCAAAAAAATCCGGTGAAGCATTAGATAAATAAGTTTTTCTGTGAAAGGAGGGCTAACACATGAACGAATTAAAACAAAAGTATAATGATGAAATCACTTCATCTTTAATGAATAAATTCAATTATGATTCCGTAATGGAAGTACCTAAAATAGAGAAAATCGTAATCAACATGGGTGTTGGTGACGCAGTACAAAACTCTAAGGCATTGGATAGTGCTGTTGAAGAATTAGCTTTAATTTCTGGTCAAAAACCATTGATTACTCGTGCTAAGAAATCCATCGCAGGTTTCCGTCTTCGTGAAGGAATGCCAATTGGTGCAAAAGTTACTTTGCGTGGAGAACGCATGTATGACTTCTTGCAAAAACTGATTGCTGTATCTCTTCCACGTGTACGTGACTTCCGCGGTATTTCTAAAAAAGCATTTGATGGTCGTGGAAACTACACTTTAGGTGTGAAAGAACAGTTGATTTTCCCAGAAATTAATTACGATAAAGTCAATAAAGTTCGTGGTATGGATATTGTTATTGTAACAACTTCTAACACTGACGAAGAAGCTCGTGAACTTTTAGCTGGGCTGGGCATGCCTTTCCAAAAGTAGTCGTGAGCTAATACAAGGAGGGAAAATTTTGGCTAAAAAATCTATGATAGCGAAACAAAAGCGCCCGCAAAAATATAAAGTACAAGAGTACACTCGTTGCGAACGCTGTGGTCGCCCGCATTCAGTAATTCGTAAATTTAAACTTTGCCGTATTTGTTTCCGTGAACTTGCCTATAAAGGTCAAATTCCTGGTGTCAAAAAAGCAAGTTGGTAATCCCCGATTCGGGAAGGAGGTAATTAGTAATGGTTATGACAGATCCAATTGCAGATATGCTTACTCGCATTCGTAATGCGAACATGGTTAAACATGAACAATTAGAGCTTCCTGCTTCTAAAATTAAAAAAGAGATCGCTGATATCCTGAAACGTGAAGGCTATGTGAAGGATTATGAGTTAGTTGAAGATAACAAACAAGGTATATTACGTATCTTCTTAAAATATAGTGCAAACGAAGATAGAGTTATCACAGGAATCAAACGTATCAGTAAACCAGGTTTACGCGTATATGCTAAAGCAAATGAAGTACCACGTGTATTGAACGGACTTGGCATTGCTATCGTATCAACTTCTAACGGAATGCTTTCTGACAAAGAAGCTCGTTCTCAGGCAGTTGGCGGAGAAGTACTAGCGTACGTTTGGTAAGAACTATAATTTATCAGAGGAGGTGCAGAGAATGTCTCGTGTCGGACTTAAGCCTATTGAAATTCCAGAAGGTGTAGAGTTGAAATTCAACGGAACTACACTGACAGTTAAAGGACCAAAGGGTGAATTAACAAGAGATTTTCATCCAGATATTAAAGTTAACGTTGAGGGTAATATCGTAACTTTGGAGCGCCCGAGTGATCATAAAGAACACCGAGCACTGCATGGTACTACTCGCAGCTTAATCAATAACATGGTAGTTGGAGTAAGTAAAGGTTTTGAAAAATCATTGGAAATCAACGGTGTTGGTTACCGTGCTCAAAAGCAGGGAAACAAAACAGTTGTTAACGCTGGTTATTCACATCCTGTTGAACTTGACCCAATTGACGGTATTGAAATCGAAGTACCTAAAAACACACAAATCGTTGTTAAAGGTATCGATAAAGAGTTAGTAGGAGCAGTTGCTGCTAATATCCGAGCAATCCGCCCGCCAGAGCCTTATAAAGGTAAAGGAATCAAATATGCGGATGAATATGTACGTCGTAAAGAAGGTAAAACTGCTAAGTAAGTTTTTTAGCCCGAGAAAGGAGTGACCCAGATGATCACAAAGCCTGACAAAAATGTTATCCGTAAAAAGCGTCACAACCGTGTACGCAGAACATTATCAGGAACTGCAGAACGTCCACGTTTGAATGTGTATCGTTCCAACAAAAACATTTATGCTCAATTGATTGATGATGTCAATGGTGTAACCCTGGCAAGTGCTTCTACAGTTGATAAAGAGCTTGAAATCAACGGAAGCAATGTCGACGCTGCGAAAGCAGTTGGGGCAGCTGTTGCAAAACGTGCAATTGACAAAGGATATAAATCTATTGTATTTGATCGTGGTGGTTATTTATATCATGGACGAATCAAAGCTTTAGCAGAGGCAGCTCGCGAGGAAGGCCTTGAATTTTAAAAGTAAAAGGAGGTAACCATCTATAATGATTACGAATATTGATCCGAGCAAATTAGATCTTGAAGAACGTGTTGTTACGGTCAACCGTGTTGCAAAGGTTGTAAAAGGTGGACGTCGTTTCCGCTTTGCAGCATTAGTAGTTGTAGGTGACAAGAACGGTCATGTAGGTTTCGGTACTGGTAAAGCACAAGAAGTACCTGAAGCTATTAAAAAAGCAGTAGATGATGCGAAGAAAAACTTAATTACTGTACCAATCGTAGGCACAACCATTCCACACCAAATCCATGGTCAGTTTGGTTCTGGTAACGTATTGATGAAGCCTGCTTCTGAAGGTACTGGAGTTATCTCCGGTGGTCCAGTACGTGCGATTTTAGAGCTTGCTGGTGTAGGTGATATCCTGACAAAATCATTAGGATCCAACACACCAATTAACGTTATCCGTGCTACATTGAACGGTTTAACTAATTTAAAAACAGCTGAGGACGTAGCGAAATTACGTGGAAAGTCTGTTGAAGAACTGTTAGGATAAGGAGGGAATCACTATGTCTAAAAAATTAGAAATAACCCTCACTCGCAGTGTTATCGGAGGCAGTGACGTTCAACGTAAAACTGTTGAAGCGTTAGGGTTAAAGAAAATTCGTCAATCGGTTGTACGTGAAGATACTCCAGCCGTTCGCGGTATGGTTAACAGAGTGTCCCACTTATTGACAGTTAAAGAAGTTTAATAAATTTATTGTGAAGAGGAGGTGCTCGCATGAAACTTCATGAATTAAAAGCAGCAGAAGGAACTCGTAAAGAAAGAAACCGTGTAGGTCGCGGAACTTCTTCAGGTAACGGAAAAACTTCTGGTCGTGGACATAAAGGTCAAAAAGCACGTTCTGGCGGCGGTGTAAGACTTGGTTTTGAAGGTGGTCAAATGCCTTTATTCCAACGTCTGCCGAAGCGCGGTTTTACAAATATCAACCGTAAAGAATATGCAATTGTGAACCTGGATACACTTAATCGCTTTGAAGAAGGAACTGAAGTTACTCCAGAGCTATTATTAGAAACTGGTGTCGTAAGCAAATTGAATGCTGGAATTAAGGTTCTTGGAAAAGGTCAATTAGAAAAGAAACTGACTGTAAAAGCTCATAAGTTCTCTGCATCTGCGAAAGAAGCAATTGAGGCAGCGGGCGGTCAATCTGAGGTGATCTAATTTGTTTCAGACACTCTCCAATTTTTTACGTGTGAAAGATATAAGAAATAAAATTATATTTACACTGCTAATGCTTATTATATTCCGTATTGGTACGTTTATTACCGTGCCCTTTACAGATCAATCAGCAATTCAATTTATGATGAGCCAGCAAAATATGTTTGGCTTCATAAATACGTTTGGCGGTGGGGCGTTAGAAAACTTCTCTATTTTTGCGATGGGGATCATGCCTTACATCACCGCATCAATTATCATGCAGTTGTTGCAAATGGATGTTGTTCCGAAGTTTGCTGAATGGAAGAAGCAAGGAGAAATGGGTCGAAAGAAAATCGCTCAGGTCACACGTTATGCGGCTGTCGGTATAGCATTTGTTCAGGCAATTGCTATGTCCATCGGTTTTAATGCCATGGCAGGGGGATTACTGATTCAGGATCCTGGCGTCATCAAATTCTTAACGATTGCTATCGTATTAACAGGCGGAACAGCTTTTCTAATGTGGTTAGGTGAACAGATTACTGCTCACGGTGTAGGTAATGGTATTTCTATCATTATCTTTGCCGGTATCGTTGCTGCTATTCCGAACGGCGCTGGCCAAATATACAATCAATATTTCTCGAACCCGGGAAGTGAATTGTTTATCAATATCGTTATTGTAACGTTAATTGTGTTAGTGGTTATTGCTGTGACGGTTGGAATTATTTTCGTAAACGAAGCATTGCGTAAAATTCCAGTGCAGTATGCGAAAAAGTTAGTTAATCGTACACCAGTAGGCGGACAGTCAACGCATCTGCCAATCAAGGTAAATGCAGCAGGGGTAATTCCAGTTATTTTTGCGATTGCCTTTATGATTGCACCTACGACCATTGCTGGATTTTTTGAAGGAAATCAAGTAGCAAATATCGTAACGTACGTTTTTGATTACACACAACCTGTAGGTATGATAATCTATGTTGCACTGATCATTGCTTTCTCCTATTTCTATACATTTGTTCAGGTCAATCCAGAACAAATGTCCGAGAACTTGCAAAGACAGGGCGGCTACATTCCTGGAATTCGTCCGGGGCACAATACAGAAGAATATTTAACAAGGGTGATTCGCAGATTGACCTTTGTTGGTGCATTATTCTTAGCAGCTGTTTCTGTGTTCCCAATTATCTTGGGCGGTCTTGCAAATCTTCCGCAGACAGTTCAAATCGGCGGTACGAGCTTGATCATTGTTGTCGGTGTTGCATTAACAACCATGAAGCAATTAGAAGGTCAGCTTGTAAAGCGACATTATAAAGGGTTTATTAAGTAAATTTCCTGCCTACAAAAGCGAGGGGAAAGAATGAATTTAATCTTAATGGGGCTACCTGGTGCCGGGAAAGGTACCCAGGCCGAGAAAATCGAAGAAAAATATAACATCCCTCACATTTCAACGGGGGATATGTTCCGACTGGCGATTAAAGAAGGTACGGATCTTGGCAAGAAAGCAAAGGAATATATGGACCAAGGAAATCTTGTTCCAGATGAAGTAACCATCGGTATAGTCAAAGAGCGCTTAGCAAAGGACGATTGTAAAGAAGGTTTCCTATTAGATGGATTCCCGCGCACAATTGCTCAAGCGGAAGCACTTGAAGAATTGACAGCTGATTTGAATAGAACCATCGACTATTGTATACATGTGGATGTACCAGAAGAAAAATTGGTAGAGCGTTTAACTGGACGGAGAATTTGTCCGACTTGCGGAACAACTTATCACGTTGTTTATAACCCTCCTAAAACAGAAGGTATTTGTGATAAAGATGGCTCCCAGTTAATTCAGCGAGATGATGATCAACCTGAAACGGTGAAAAAACGGTTAGCCGTTAACGTAGAGCAAACACAGCCATTACTTGATTTTTATCAAGAAAAAGGATATCTTTTGAAGGTGGACGGTGATCGTGATATTAACGATGTGTTCTCCGATATTGAATCCATTTTGGATAAATAAGTCACCCCTTTTAGCAGACAGAATAAGTGCAAAACTTAGGTCTGCGAGTTATAATAGGTGAGATAATGTGTAATGCTTTTATCAAACACGATAAAAAATTGGTTCATCAACCTTTTGATATAAAACAAACAATTGCCTAGGTGATGGTGAGAGCTGATATACGTTAACAAATTGATTTTCTAAAAGCAAGGGTCAATTTGTACGTATGATGCAGGATAGTGATTCAGGTCAGTACAATTGATATCTCGGTTGTGAACGGCCGGTTGTCCTACGCTGGCCAATGGAAGAAGCAAGCAGTGCGTTTATAAATCATCTTCTGATGATAGAGCGCCAGATGTACGTTCAATGTTTCCCGGAAGATAAGCGAGCAGCATATCAAGACTGGCTTGTCACAAAAGGAAACGAAAGCTTTATCCTAGATTTAGATAAGGTTGTAACTGATTTGAAGAAGGGAGATCACACACAATGGCGAAAGACGATGTTATTGAAGTAGAAGGTACAGTGACAGATACATTGCCGAATGCGATGTTTAAAGTGGAGCTTGAAAACGGCCATACCGTATTGGCGCATGTATCTGGTAAAATCCGTATGCACTTTATCCGCATTTTACCGGGCGATAAAGTTACGGTTGAGCTTTCTCCGTATGATTTAACCAAAGGACGAATTACGTACCGTTATAAATAAACGAGCTCCGATCTAAAAGGAGGTAATGATGATGAAGGTAAGAGCATCTGTAAAACCAATTTGCGAGAAATGCAAAGTCATCAAACGCAAAGGTAAAGTAATGGTAATTTGTGAAAATCCAAAACACAAACAAAAACAAGGCTAATAAATAGGAGGTGCTAGCATTCTATGGCACGTATTGCAGGTATTGATATTCCACGTGATAAAAGAGTAGTAATTTCCTTAACATATGTTTATGGTATTGGAAAAACTACTGCACAGGAAGTCCTTAAAGAAGCAGGCGTTTCTGAAGATACTCGTGTCCGTGATTTAACGGAAGACGAATTAACAAGAATCCGTCAAGCGATTGATAGCTACACTACAGAAGGGGATCTTCGTCGTGAAGTATCCTTGAACATCAAACGTTTGATCGAAATCGGTGCTTACAGAGGTATTCGTCATCGTCGCGGATTACCAGTTCGCGGACAAAAGACAAAGAATAACTCTCGTACACGTAAAGGCCCACGTAAGACAATGGCTAACAAGAAAAAGTAATGTAAGGAGGTAAGCTTACAAATGGCACGTAAAACAAATACGCGTAAACGTCGTGTGAAAAAGAATATAGAATCTGGTATTGCTCATATCCGTTCTACTTTTAACAATACAATTGTTACTATCACGGATACACAAGGTAATGCTATCGGCTGGAGCTCTGCTGGTGCTCTAGGTTTTAAAGGATCTAAAAAATCAACTCCGTTTGCTGCACAAATGGCTGCTGAAACAGCTGCGAAGTCTGCAACCGAAAACGGCATGAAAACATTAGAAGTTACTGTTAAAGGACCTGGCGCTGGTCGTGAAGCTGCAATCCGTTCTTTACAGGCTGCTGGATTAGAAGTTACTGCAATTGTTGACGTAACTCCAGTTCCTCATAATGGTTGCCGCCCGCCAAAACGTCGTCGTGTTTAATTTAACCGTATAGAATTTTATCAACTTGGTCATACTGGTTGATAAAACATACGGTTATCTACATGTGTAGATAAACAGATTCCAAAGACAGTTTGTACAAAAGATTATTAGGTAGAGCAGAAACGCCAACTGCCTATTTGAGGAATTTCGGTTAGACTTTGTTGTCTAGCCGGGGTTTCGACGTTTTAAAGGAGGGTTTGTTAAATGATCGAGATAGAAAAGCCAAAAATTGAAACGATTGAAATTAGCGATGATGCTATGTTTGGTAAATTTGTAGTTGAACCGCTAGAACGTGGATATGGTGCCACACTTGGAAACTCCTTGCGTCGTATCTTACTATCCTCACTACCAGGTGCTGCTGTAACAACTGTTCATATCGATGGAGCACTGCATGAATTTTCAACGATTGATGGGGTTGTGGAGGACGTTACTACTATCATTCTTAATTTGAAAAAGCTTGCACTAAAAATCTACTCTGATGAACCGAAGACATTAGAAATTGATGTTCAGGGAGAAGGAGCAGTAACTGCTGCAGACTTGACATATGATAGTGATGTGGAAGTGATGAACCCAGATCTTCATATTGCGACATTAAACAGTAAAGCTAACCTTCATATGAAGTTAACTGCTGAAAGAGGCCGCGGATATCGCCCGGCAGATGAAAACAATTTTGATGATCAGCCAATTGGTGTCATTCCAATTGATTCCATTTTTACACCAGTATCACGTGTTACGTATCAAGTAGAGAACACACGTGTAGGTCAAATCGCTAATTATGATAAACTGACATTGGATGTTTCGACTGACGGTAGTATTCGCCCAGAAGAAGCAGTTTCTCTAGGTGCAAAAATCATTACGGAGCATTTGAATATTTTTGTCGGCTTGACAGATGAAGCACAGAACGTAGAAATTATGGTTGAAAAAGAAGAAGATCAAAAAGAAAAAGTAATGGAAATGACCATTGAAGAGCTTGATCTTTCTGTTCGTTCTTACAACTGTTTGAAACGTGCTGGCATCAACACTGTACAAGAGCTTGCAAATAAATCTGAAGAAGATATGATGAAGGTTCGTAATTTAGGACGTAAATCATTAGAAGAAGTAAAAGTAAAATTAGAGGATCTAGGATTAGGTCTTCGAGATGATGACTGATATAACAGTCACCTGACTAGTTTCAAAAAAGGGAGGGATAGTCCGTGGCTAGAAAATTAGGACGTTCAACAGATAGTCGTATGGCTCTTCTTCGCAACCTTGCAGCTGATGTAATCATTCATGAACGCATTGAAACAACAGAAGCAAAAGCGAAAGAGTTAAGATCGATTGTAGATAAAATGATTACTCTTGGTAAGCGTGGGGATTTACATGCACGCCGTCAAGCTGCAGCATTTTTATACAACAAAGAAGCGGATGAAGAAAATAATGTAATTCAAAAACTATTTGATGATGTTGCTGCGCGCTATGAAGATAGACAAGGTGGATATACACGCGTTCTTAAACTTGGTGAACGCCAAGGCGATGGCGCTAAAATGGCAATCATTGAGTTGGTTTAATTACTACAAACGGCAAGGGGCAGGACTCAATCTCTCTCAGAGGTTATCCAAGCCCTTTTTTTGTATTGGAAAATGATTATTCACCAGTTTTGATATAAAAATCTTGATTAATATTACCATAGTCTTTTTGTTTATAGAGAAAAACGAATTTTATACTCAACACCCAGCGGAGGAAATATACGGAGACTCCTACGGGAAAGCGTAAAAGGAAGTTCGGTTAAGTTCGCGACGTCCTGTCGCAACACCGAACTGACATACATTCTGTATGCCTCCGCAGGGAAAAAGTGGTCTTCTTTTTCGAGGAGGCTGAGCGCAAGCCTGTGGAAAGCGTAGTGTATTTCCGTAGCGTTGGCCAGAATTACTATTAAACATTATCAGCTTTTGTTTAAGTAAATACTTTCGTTCATCCGCCGCTATGGGTAAAATAATAACCATAATAGAAAAAACAAATTACATAATAAAAAAACAGGAGAAGGGGGTGTCTGGATGGCCAGAAAAAAGCTAGTAGAGTTTAAGAATGTTTCCTTTCAATATGAGGAAGAGGGAGCGCTTGTGTTAAATCAGGTTTCCTTTGAGATTTATGAAGGCGAATGGGTTGCGATTATTGGACACAATGGCTCTGGAAAATCAACCATCGCCAAGCTGCTTAATGGATTATTAATGCCAAAAGATGGGGAAATCGTTGTCGATGGTCAAAAAGTAGATGATGATACCGTCTGGGATATACGTAAAGACGTAGGGATGGTCTTTCAAAATCCAGATAATCAATTTGTTGGGGCAACCGTTCAAGATGATGTGGCATTTGGAATGGAAAACAGAGGAATCCCCAGAGAAGAGATGAGAGAGAGAATCCAGCGCACCTTATCTGCCGTTCGTATGCAGGATTATTTAATCACTGAACCCCACCGGCTGTCTGGCGGGCAAAAACAGCGAGTGGCGATTGCCAGCGTCTTAGCGATTGCTCCAAAAGTATTGATTTTAGATGAGGCAACAGCAATGCTCGATCCGACTGGCAGAAAAGAAATTATGCATACCGTAAATGATATCCAGGAATCAGAAGGACTTTCTCTGATTACCATCACACATGACTTGCAGGAAATTGTTCAAGCAGATCGTGTGATTGTGATGAATAAGGGAGAAATTTGGGAAGAAACCACACCAAGAGAGTTATTCCTGCAGCGGGAAAGCTTGCGTGAAATTGGCTTGGACGTGCCCTTTGTTGCACAATTAACTGATGAGCTGATGAAGCAGGGCGTCGAATTAAAAGAAGCAGCATTAAACCACGAAGAGTTGTTGGAGGAATTATGGAGATTCAATTCAAAGATGTAAGTTATATTTATCAAGAGAATAGCCCCTTTGCCCACAAAGCCCTTGAAGACATTTCTTTCACGGTGGAAGCTGGTTCGTTTGTTGCTGTGATTGGTCATACAGGCTCTGGGAAATCAACACTCATCCAGCATTTAAATGGTTTAAGCCTGCCGAGCAGGGGAGAGATAACGATTGGTGATTTCCTGCTGAGTTCAGAAGGAAAGCCTAAGAATATCCGTGATTTAAGAAGAAAAGTTGGTGTGGTGTTTCAATATCCGGAGCATCAGCTATTTGAAGAAACCGTTGCGAAGGATATTGCTTTTGGTCCGAAAAATTTTGATGTGGAGCAGGAGGAAATTGACCGCAGAATAGAGCGGCTTCTCCCTGCCGTCGGACTGCCAGCAGAAATATTAGAGCGTTCTCCGTTTGATTTAAGCGGCGGACAGAAGCGGCGTGTAGCTATTGCAGGCGTATTGGCGATGGCTCCAGAAGTGCTTGTATTGGACGAGCCGACTGCCGGTCTGGATCCGCGCGGACAGCGTGAAATCATGGATATGTTTTATCAGCTGCACCAGGAGCGTCAACTGACGACGGTATTGGTAACGCATAGCATGGAGGATGCGCTCGCTTATGCGGATAAAGTGATTATTCTAAATGGCGGTAAAAAATATATGGAAGGTCTGCCGCTGGAAGTATTTAAACAAACAGACAAGCTGCAGGAGGTCCAATTGGACACGCCGGAGGTTATTCATTTTCTGAATCAGTATAATGAACGATTCGGTACTTCTTTAAACTATCAGCACCAAACCTTGCAGGAGTTAGCAAATGAGATAAAGGGGCAGCTGGAGGTGGAATCGGATGAATAATGCATTAATCATTGGTCAATATGTTCCTGGAAACTCCTTTATCCACCGGTTAGACCCAAGAACCAAAATCACAGTTGTCTTTTTCTTTGTGATTGTTGTCTTTTTTGCAAACAATGTACCGACGTACAGCTTATTAACTGCTTTCTCCTTGCTTTGTGTACTGAATTCCAAAGTACCGTTACAGTTTATATTAAAAGGATTGCTGCCCGTCTGGTTTTTAATTATTTTTACATTTATTCTGCATCTGATTATCACAAATGAAGGAAATGTCGTAGTCGATTGGGGATTTTTTAAGATATACAGCGGCGGGATTATCCAAGGTTTTGCGATTTCCTTACGCTTTTTCCTGCTTATCCTGACGACTTCTTTATTAACGTTGACAACCACACCGATTGAAATAACGGATGCCATGGAGGAAATGCTTCACCCATTGAAAAAAATTAAGTTCCCTGTTCATGAGCTGGCGTTGATGATGTCTATTTCTCTGCGGTTTATTCCGACATTGATGCAGGAAACAGATAAAATATCCCGAGCGCAGGCGGCACGCGGTGTTGATTTTCGTACAGGCCCGGTGAAGGATCGGATTATGGCAGTTATTCCATTACTGGTTCCTTTGTTTGTGAGTGCGTTTAAACGTGCCGAGGACCTGGCAATGGCGATGGAAGCGCGCGGTTATCAAGGCGGGGAAGGGAGAAGCAAGCTCCGTGAATTGCACGTAGGTACAAAGGATATTCTTGTATTGATTGCTTTTGTACTAATGTTGGCAGCCTTGTTTGTGTTAAGACAGTAAGGAAAGGAAAGGGACTGTGTAAATGGAACGGATAAAATGCACGATTACTTATGACGGTTCAGGCTTTGCGGGTTTTCAGGTACAGCCTGATCACCGTACCGTTCAGGGCTCACTGGAAAAAGCCTTAGCTAAAATCCATAAAGGGGAAACGATACGTATCCAGGCATCGGGGCGAACGGATACAGGTGTCCATGCAGTTGGACAGGTTATTCATTTTGATACCCCTTTAACGATACCTGAGCGAAACTGGAAACAAGCTGTCAACACCCTTTTGCCGGATGATGTCCGGGTATTATACGTAGAGAAAGTGGATGCTGCCTTTCATGCCCGCTACAGTGTAAAGCAGAAAGAATATCATTATATCGTCTTGAACCGGGAAGATCCCGATGTATTCCGCCGCAATTATGTATTGCACTTTCCTAAATGTCTTGATATAGAAGCCATACAAGCTGCCTGTAAGCATTTAGAGGGGACACATGACTTTACCACCTTTTCTTCCGCAAAGTCGTCTGTGAAAGGCTCTAAAATACGTACATTGTTCCATGCATCCTGCAGGAAGAAAGAAGACGATATTGAATTTGTTTTCCGTGGAAGCGGCTTTTTGTACAATATGGTGCGGATAATGGTCAGTGCACTTTTAGACGTGGGAATTGGCAAGCGGCGTCCAGAGGAAATACCAGCCCTCTTAGCTGCGAAAGAGAGAGGTCAGCTGGGGAAAACAATTTCTCCAAATGGACTGTATCTATGGGAAGTAAGCTATCATGAGCAGGAAAAAGAGAAGCATTCCGGAGATTGAAAGAATAGACACAAAAAAGAGAAGAATTTTTTCAATTACTTTCATACGAGGCTTGACTTTTGGTTGGGAAAAGTATAAGATGATATATGGCATTTTATTTCTAAACCATGATTAGCCCCGGAATCTAATTATGTTAAGAATAAAAATATGATTACGAAGAATAAAGAATGAACGATATATGGAGGGAAAAAATCATGCGCACAACTTTCATGGCAAATGAAGCGAACATCGAACGCAAATGGTTGGTTGTGGATGCGGAAGGACAACGTTT
The DNA here is from genome assembly GCF_038004725.1 of Oceanobacillus sp. FSL K6-0251. Taxonomy (NCBI): domain Bacteria; kingdom Bacillati; phylum Bacillota; class Bacilli; order Caryophanales; family Bacillaceae; genus Oceanobacillus; species Oceanobacillus sp. FSL K6-0251. The sequence goes on from NZ_JBBORS010000001.1 coordinate 177,105, forward strand.
AGGACGTTTAGCAAGCGAAGTAGCTGCTATCTTACGTGGTAAACATAAACCTACGTACACACCACATGCAGACACTGGTGATTATGTAATTATCATCAATGCAGACAAAATTGAACTATCTGGAAACAAAATGAATGACAAAATGTACTACAATCATTCCCATCATCCAGGTGGATTAAGAGCACGTAACGCATACGAAATGCGTACAAAATACCCTGAAGAAATGCTTGAAGTTGCAATCAAAGGAATGCTTCCAAAAGGACCTTTAGGACGTAAAATGAAGAAGAAATTGCACGTATACAGAGGCGCTGAGCATAGCCATCAAGCTCAAAAACCAGAAGTTTACGAACTTCGCGGATAATTAAAGGGAGGTAAATGAATTGGCACAAGTACAATACTATGGCACAGGTCGCCGTAAAAAGTCAACTGCCCGCGTACGTCTAGTACCAGGTACAGGAAACGTTACAATCAATGGTCGCGATGCTAGAGACTATTTTCCATATGAAACACAACTTTTAATCTTGAACCAGCCGCTTGCTACTACAGAAACTCAAGGAACATATGATGTTCTTGTAAATGTACATGGCGGAGGATTTACTGGTCAAGCAGGTGCAATCCGTCACGGAATCGCACGTGCTTTACTGCAAGCAGATCCAGAATACCGTGCTTCATTAAAAACAGAAGGATTTCTTACACGTGATCCTAGAGCGAAAGAGCGTAAGAAATACGGTCTTAAAAAAGCCCGTCGTGCTCCTCAGTTCTCAAAACGTTAATAAACAACTATATCAAGAGTTACGCCCATTTGGACAATTTCTCCAAATGGGCGTTTTTATATAAAAAGCAGCTGAATAACGTCAATCAATGTTATTTTTCACAATGAAAAATAGATTTAATGCTTATCATCCTGCTGAATGATTTTTACATAATGCGGATCAAGCTCAACCGCATAATAAGGAGGATATCTTTTTATTATCTGTATCTAACTATATAGCGATGAGACACAGTAATGATCCCAGAGTAGAGGTATACGCTTAGAGCTTATAAGAATTGCTAGGGTTAATCTTTTTTAGAGAGTCTTCCTGTAACATAACGAAGAAAATATGGAGGAATTGCTTTTGAGTAAGAAGGTAGATATTAAATTAATAGCTTTAACGATTACCTTGTTGATGTGTGTTGTTGTGCCAATTGTATTTTGGCCAGATGGAACATCCAAGATAATTAATGATTTTTTTCATATGATGACAACAGATTTTGCATGGGCATTTTTGTTAATCGGATTTGGATGTACGATATTTGTTATATTTATAATAATTTCAAAATACGGAAATATCCGATTGGGCGGAGAAGATGCGAAACCTCATTATAAAGGTTTTACTTGGATATCAATGATTATTACCTCCGCATTAGCCGCAGGAATACTTATTTTCGGTATTGTAGAGTGGATGTTTTATGTCGAATCCACTCCATTTGGGATAGAGCCCAGATCTGTGGAAGCATATGAAATGGCATCCGCCTATGGAATGTTTCACTGGGGATTTTCAGCCTCTGCATTTTACTTGCCGGCATCTTTAGCAATCGGGTATATGCTCTGGAATCGTAAGGGTAAATCCATGAAAATTTCAGAAGCATGCTCGGAAGTACTGGGTAAAGAAAAGACGAAAAATTCCTTATTCAAGCTCATCATTGATGGAGTCGTAACATTTTGTTTTGTAGGTGGTTTGTTAATAACTGTAGGACTGGGAACTTCCGTTATAGGAGAGCTTATCGGTGACTTATTTAACGTAGATAATACACTTACATTAAGAATTACGATTATCTTTGCATTTTGCGCATTTTTTATTGCCGCTACATCAAAATCAATTGCTAAAGGTATGGCGAAAATTAGTAATTTTAATATTTATTTAGCGCTTGCGTTTTTCTTGTTTGTCTTTATCGTAGGGCCGAAGTCATTTATTTTAAATAATGTTGTGATGGCTGTAGGTACGAATATTACAAACTTTGTTAAGATGAGTTTTTATACGGATGCAGTTGCCCAGACAGGGTTTATTCAGAATTGGACAATCTTTTATTGGGCGTGGTATTTAAGTTTATCTATTTCTATCGGTTTATGGGTAGCAAGAATATCTTATGGAAGAACATTTAGACAGATAGCAATCATTGTATTTATCGTATTAGTCTTTTTTAACCTTGCGACCAGTGCAACGAGTGTATCAACAATGGTAGCAATGATTACATCTAAAAATCTGCAAGTAAATGAGGAACCGAATAAATGGTTTAAAGTGCTATGGGGGTGTATTTTTATGGTATTGCCTGTGACCATACTATATTTAGAAAATGCGGTGGAAGAGCTGAATATATTAGGCATCATGCAATCGATGACCTCCTTATTTGGCGTGCCATTATTTTTTGTTAATGTTTTTCTGATTTGGTCAGCGGTAAAAGCTATTAGGTCTGACTACAAAAATAATAAGCTGAAAATATAAGGTGCATTTACCTGTAATATAAAATGGATAGGAGGGATAAGGGTGTACGAGGACGTAGCTGTTGAATTAACAAAGGAATTTATTCGCATGGAATCCTTTTCCGTAGAAGGAAAACAGAAAATAATAGCGTTTATGTATCACAAAATTAAAGAAGAGACTGACGCAGAGGTTCAAATAGTAGATGGCCATACGGAAAATCTATATTTGATCGCACATCATAAAAATGGAGAAGGGTATCATTTATTATTGCAAGGACATCTGGATACCGTATCTTTAGATGGAGTACAAGACCCCTTAAACCCAATTGAAAAAGACGGTGAAATATACGGCCGCGGTTCATGTGATATGAAGGCAGGAAGTGCAAGCAATTACGCTGCATTTAAGTATGCCTGTGACCATCAGGTTAAAGGCGATGTTTACTTAATGTATTCTACGGATGAGGAGACATACGCACAGCAAACCGTATCTGCTTTTGAAAGAGGCTTGTTGCCAAGCTGTGATATAGGCATTATCTCGGAACCAACCAATCAAACCCTAATGGTAGCGCAAAAGGGTAATGCTTGGATAGAAGTAGAATTTATTGGTAAAAGCGCTCATTCCAGCATGCCTGAGCTTGGTGAAAATGCAATTTATATGGCGTCTGCATTTATACAGGCATTTCAGAAGTATACAGAGGAAAAATTCAAAAGGAATTCCCATCCGCTGTTAGGCGAAGCAAAAATGAATGTTGGGGCGATAGAAGCTGGTAAACAAGCGAATAGTGTACCAGCGAATTGCAGGATTGTGATTGATAAAAGATACTTGCCCAATGAAACCATAAATGATTTTCAAGAAGAAATTGATATTGTAGCAAAAAGGCTAAAGGATACTTATCCAGTATTCCGTTATCAAACGAACATCTTAGTGGATTGCACGCCGATGGAAATAGATAGCAGTTCAGAAAAATTTCTTCAACTTAAGGCGTTACTGGAGAAAGCGCTCGATAGAAAATTAGAAGTTGATGTATTTGGAGGCTGGGGAGAAGGCGGTACGCTTGCAAAATATGCTACCGATACATTGTATTTTGGTCCAGGAAATTCGATTTATGCACATACGGATGAGGAAAGAGTGGGAATAGAAGCAATTAAAGAAGTTACAAGCGGAATCATTGCTATTGTCAAAAGTAAGTGTGTGTAAAGTAAATAAGGATAAGTATAAGCTGGTGTTAAAGGCGATTTTAGCATGAATTTAGGGGAATTTATAAATAGTTAAATTCAAGAACAGGGTACTCGATACCTGTTAATATTCATCCCATAATATTAAAATCTCCTCAAGGCAGAAGCCTCGAGGAGATTTTAATAACAGCAGTTATGATTTATTGGGATCATCTCTTAGTATCCGATTAATATGAATGATTAAGTAAAGCTTCTCCTGCCTAGTCAGATCAATCGCATATTTTTGTCTCACAAAATGTGTAATGCTTTCAATAATCTTATTCTCCAGCTGCATTGATTGGCTCAATTGATCAAACAGGATGTCAGTATCGGTGTCTTTAAAAATTTGATTTTTGATGATTCTCTCAGCAAAAAACTTTAGATGCGTAATAAATCTTGTATAAGAAAGGCTTGCTTTATCGAAATGGGCATTCGCTTTTCTTTGAACGATTGCTTCAATATGATCGATCAGCTTGGCAATTTGCGCTTCCTCATGATAGGATTCTGAATTTAAACGTGCATTGACAAAATGCATTCCAATGGCAGAGGCTTCACTTTCAGGAAGATCTATTCCCATTGTTTGATTGATCAGGTTTACTGCGAATCTGCCAACTGCATATTCCTTTGGATAATATTTCACAACCTCCACATAGGTAAATTTCTCTCCAAGGTTTCCTTCATGAAATCTGCGGACAACAAAAGAAATATGGTCAGACAGTGACAGGTATAAATAATCCATCACTTCCATATCGTATTCTTTTGTGGCAAATTCAATGATTTCTTTTACAAGATTAAAATACCTATCATCCAGCTCACTTGCCAGCTGTATAAAGTTCTTCAAAATGGTTTTGTCTTTTAGGATAAATGTTTTCTCTATTTCAGAATCTTGAATCTGGCAGCCAATTGATTTCTTATATCCGATTCCCTTGCCCATTAAGATGTATTCATTTCCTGAATCATTGATTGCTAATACTAAGGAATTGTTCATCACTTTTACGATCTGCATGGCTACGTTCCTATTCCTTTGCTGATTAATTTAATCCATTATTTTTAATAACATCTTGATACCAGTAAAAACTGTCCTTCTTAATTCGACGCAATTCTTTGAGATCAAAATCTTCTCTGTCTATATAAACCAGACCATAACGCTTCATAAAGCCTTGACGGGAGCTTAGCAAGTCCATTACAGACCATGGGGAATACCCAAACAGCTCGACACCATCTGAAATGGCATCATTACATGCGGCAATATGATCTTTTAAGTATTCAATCCGGTAATCATCTTGTATTTTACCATCTTCTGTTAGCTGATCGCCAGTTCCTAAGCCGTTTTCTGTGATAATCATCGGTAAACGATACTTTTCATAATAATCATTTAGTAAAAGTCTTAAGCCGGTTGGATCTACTTGAATCCCATAATCTGTTACTTCGAGATTTGGGTTCTTTTCAATTTTAAAGTATCCATATAAGTCGAAATCAATATCATTTTCCTTTGTTCCGAATGGATGAGCATCATCGGCAGGCAGATAGCTGGCTACCAGCGTACGGTAATAGTTTACGGCGATATAATCCGGCTTCGATGCTTTGAGAATTTCTTCGTCCTCTGGCTGTGTTTCTGGATAAATATCACATTTCTTCAGATATTCTTTATAGTATCCCGGATACTCTCCGAAACAATACATTTCTAAGGCATAATTGGTTTTGAAATTATCGTTCATTCTGGCTGCCCACACATCTTCCGGCCGATTGGAGCTTGGATATGTCATGGTGGAGGATACAGCCGGTCCGATTTGTCCATCTGGAAGCATTTCATGGCAAGCGTTCGTAGCAAGCGCATGCGCTAGAAACATATGATAATCCATTTGTGCTCTCACTTTTTCAGCCTGTTCACTTGGCACATCATACATATTCATGCGAATATTAACACGAATCATTAGATTTTGTTCATTATGCACCTGCCAATGCTTTACACGATCGCCGAAAGCTTCAAAACAGGTTTTTGCATACTTTTCAAAAGCAAAAGCACAATCACGGCTTTCCCAGCCATTGTACTTTTCAACCAGAGCAAATGGCAGGTCAAAGTGGTACAGCGTCACAAATGGAATAATATCATTCTCTAATAAGAAATCAATCACATTGTTGTAGAAATCAATCCCCTTTTGATTCACTTCTCCATCTCCATCTGGAATAATTCTCGCCCAGGAAATAGAGAAACGGTAAGCTTTTAAACCAAGTTCCTTCATTAAAAGAATATCTTCTTTATAGTTATGGTAGAAATCACTGGCAACTCTGGTATCTGCTTGTACATCTGATTTTTGGAATGCATTGTAATCCGCTACCGTTTTACCTTTGCCATCTTTGTCCCATGCTCCTTCAATTTGGAAGGCGGAGGAGGAGGCTCCCCACCAGAAATCTTTGCTGAAATAATTTTTCATTATCGTCACTCCTATATATTATTTAATTATTTTTTATCAAACAGTTCTATCCGTATTGCTTTCTACAATGGAAACACCTTGCAACTGCGAAGAATTGGTGACAACCATTGGGGTGGTGAGATCATAGCCTTTTGCTTCAATTTCTTCTATATTAAACGAGACAATTTTGGTCCCTTTGCGTATCTCATCACCGGCGCTCACATGGGCTTCAAATCCTTCTCCATTTAATTCAACGGTATTAAAGCCGATATGAATTAATAATTCAGCGCCATTTTCCAGCTGCAGCCCGATAGCGTGCAATGTCGGGTAGAGAACAGATACTTTACAGTCGGCTGGCGCTGCCACTTCACCGGTTGTTGGATAAACTGCTGCTCCTTCTCCTAATGCGCCTGATGAGAAAACTTCATCTTTTACTTCAGATAATGGAATCAGCTTTCCCTGGACTGGCGAAGGAATAGTTATTTCTGTGTCTGTTCCTGTCCTTGGAGCTTCCTCCTCGCTGTCTCCAAGGCCTTCATCCGAAGCATCCTCTTCTTCAGGAATATCCTTAAAACCAAATAACATCGTCATCGCTGCAGCCCCAAAGAAGGCAATCGCAATACCAATAATATAACATAAGAATGCTTTTGTCCCTGCTTCAATATAGACCGGGATGGTTAAAAAACCCTGGTTGGCAAAGGCTGTGCCATAGGATCCGCCCCAGCCCATCAGACCGCCGCCTATCGCTCCGCTGATTACTGCATAAATCATCGGTTTTTTCAGACGAAGATTAACCCCGTAAATGGCTGGCTCGGTAATTCCGAAAAGTGCTGTTACGGTTGCCGTTGCAGATAACGTTTTTAATTTCTTATTTTTCGTTTTTAAAAGTACACCTGCAGCAGCTCCTGCCTGAGAAAAGTTAGCAGCACCTGCAAATGCTAAAAGATTCTGCTGACCAGTTTGGGCCACATCATTAATTCCAATTGGCAGAATGGCTTTGTGAGCACCGAATATAACAAGCACACACCAGATTCCGCCAATAAAAGCACCTAATAAGGTTGGACTGATATCCATAATGATATAGTATAGCCAATTGATGAAGTTACCTAAGTGAATGCCGATAGGTCCAAAAATAATTAATGTCGCTGGTACCATCACTAATAGCGTGAAGGTTGGCACCATAATAATTTTTAAAACCTCGGGGGTAATGCGTTCAAAAAAGCGCTGAACATATGCCATGATAAATACAGCAATAATGATCGGGATAACCGTTGAGGTGTAGTCTGCTAATGTGACATTAACTCCTAAAAACGTAACGGCTGAACCGCTTGTCATTAAATCAACCAGATCCGGGTAGCATAGCGTTGCTGCCAGTACCATTGCAATTAATTCATTTGCCTTAAATACTTTCGCCGCTACATAACCAATCATAATCGGGAAGAAGTAAAATAAAGCATTGGAGGTGGCATCTAATATCCGGTACGTATTGTATTCTTTAATATCCACATTCCAATAATAAGCTGCAATCATAACCGCAAGAGCCAGAATTCCTTTCAGCATGCCGGATGCAGCAATTGCCGGGATAATCGGAATAAATATGGATGTAAATGTATTTAAGATTCGACTTCCGATAGACCCTTTATTCTCTTCTTTATTTACCGCTTTATTTAAATCACCCAGAAGAAGTTGAATTTGATCATGTACTTCCGCCACCTTATTTCCAATCACAACCTGATACTGGCCGCTATTCTCGACAACCGAGATAACCTCGTCCATCTTTTCTAAATTCGCCTTGTTTGCTTTTTTTGTGTCATATAACGTAAAACGCAAACGTGTATAGCAGTGGGTTAATCCAGAAACGTTTTCCTTTCCACCCACGTTGTTTAAAATTTCCTGTGCCACCTGTTGATAGTTCATGTTTTTTCTCCCTCGCTAAAAATTAATCCACTGGCCAACGGATAAAATATGAAGAACACATATTGACACAAAAAAAGACCAAACGCACACAAATAATCTCAAGGGGAAAACACAGCTTTCCCATGATTATTAAAGTGTACACTTGATCTTGCCTGCATTATCAGTAACACGTCAAATGTATTCCAGTATGAAGCTTTGCAAATATACTAACACGCTTTCATTTTCGATGCAAGCGATTTTTAAATCTTTTTTTCTGAAAAAATGAAGAAATAAATGATGCTTGTGCAAATTTTAATCTTAGGATATGATACTGCATTAGAACTTTGAAAATAGAGATTGTACTGAAAAATCTTTGTTTTAAAGCAGTTAGAAATGCAGGGGAAACGAATCGGGAAACCGCTAAAAAAACAGGAGAAAAAGGCCTGATTATATGCTGCGTAAACCTTGAATTCCCCAACATTTCACTGGAAAATAGAAGGAGTAATGAAAAGATGAATAATGCACAAAAAAAGCAGGCATCGTTAATTTTATGGGTTGTTGTCTGTTTCTGGTTCGCGCAATATGTTTACATTCCCTATCAAACGACCTACTTAATTATGGTAAATATTTCTAGTAATCTGGTAGGTATGATTATTGGTGCATATGGCATTTCACAGCTTATGCTCCGGCTGCCAGTAGGTATTTTGGCTGATCTTAGCAGCAATCACAAGCTGTTTATCATACTTGGATCTTTATTTGCGGGCGGCGCCTCGCTAAGCAGGGTTTTACTGCCGGATGATATTGGTTTTTTCCTTGGGAATATTTTATCAGGAACTGCAAGCGCCACCTGGATTTCTTTTATGATTCTTTATATGAGCTTTTTTAACCAAAAGGATCAGATACGCGCCACCAGCAGAATTATTATGGCTAACAATGCCGGCATGCTGCTTGGTTTTGTAACCAGCACGCTTCTCTATGATAAAGTCGGCATGATGATGATTTGTGCCTTCAGTTTAGCTGCAGGACTGATTGGTTTTGTACTCGCTTTCTTTCTTCAATCAACCAAACCATCTCATCACACAAATAACGTTTCCTTCAGGGAATTAATAAAGGTGACTGCAAATAAAAGCTTAGTTCTTTTTTCCTTCTTGGCATTAGTGCAGCAGGGTGTGCAAATGTCTACCACCATGTCCTTTACAAACCAGATTGTTCAGGAGCTGGGCGGCTCCAATCTAGTTATTGGTATGTCGTCTATTATTTATATGCTGTCAGCAGTCGTTTTTGCCAGATTGGCTTCGACTAAATTCCTGGCAATGATGTCTATGAAGTTATGGATTTGTTTCAGCTTTCTCTTCCTCGGCATTTACTGTGTACTGGTTCCCCAGACAAATTCTATCTTGCTTGTTTGCCTTTTACAACTGATACCGGGATTAGGTACTGGAATTTTGTTCTCGCTCCTGACCTCCAGTGCTATGCAGTCGATTCCTGACCAAAAGCGTTCTACTGCAATGGGCTTCTTTCAAGCTGTCTATGCGCTGGGAATGACAATTTTTCCAATAATTAGCGGGAGTATTTATGAGCATTTATCCATGAAGCATGCATTTATTTTTTTAGCGGGGACATGCTTTCTGGCTTGTTCAATTTCTTTTATTCACTTTAGAAGACAGGAAGTTAATCAAAAAAGGGAGCTGTATCAACAAATTTAATTGGCTTTAAATTTGTTGATAAAACGAAAGCCTCACTACTTCCTTCTTTGATATTTGAGCAAGCAGTGAGGCTGCATTATTTAAGTTTGAATATAGATTTAATAACCAATAAATTGATATAAGCAGTGAAAATTATTTTTTAGAGATGCATTACGAAAATAATTTTAACCCGACAGCCGCTCCTAAAACCATGGCGATACACACCATTCGCTTCCATTCCTTTGGTTCATTATAAAAAAGCATTCCTGCTATTGCCCCGCCAGAGGCGCCGATACCAGTCCATACCGCATAAGCAGTCCCCATAGGCAATGTTTCCATAGCGTACGAAAGGAAAAAGAAGCTGGCTCCAAAACCAAGAACGAGCAAGACCAATGCCTGCCAATTACGATCTTTATGCAGCTTGTTTATCATCGTTACACCAACTACTTCGAATAATCCAGCGATAATTAATGAAGTCCAGGCCATTACGATTCAGCTCCTTCTGTCTCTTTGTCTTTCGTTACTAACTTCAAACCAATGACACCAGTCAATAAAATGGCAATCAAAAGAATCTTTATGAACTGAAACGGCTCTCCGAAGAAAGCAATATCTGCAAATGTTGTTCCTGCTGTTCCCAGTCCGACAAAAACAGCATAAACCGTTCCAACAGGAAGCTTCTTCCCAGCCATGATCATTAAATAGAAGCTGAGAATGATCGCGATAATTGTCCCTGTCCAAGTCCAAAAATCATAGGCATGCTTTAGTCCAATCACCCAAAAAACTTCAATAACTGCTGCGATAATTACTTGTAACCACACCATATTCATGTAGATAACACCTCCGCGTTTATTCTTCCCAATAAAAAACAAAAAAGCCTGGGAGACAACTGTATAAACAGTCTCTCCCAGGCTTTTGTCCTTCCGTGGCACAGCTCAGGCTGTGAGTTTTCTCTCGGACCAGACCAATTCGCATTGCGGAACCCTAGAAAACATTCTTATATAATGAAGTTAATTTCCATTATACACAAAGTGCAGGTTTATTCAAGTCTCGTAACGTTCGTAGTGTCACCAAAAAACAAGGAAAAGAAATCAAAAGATATCAGAGGAAGTGCATTTAAAATTGGCATATTACTATTTTTATCAATTACTTCCTAAGCAGAATGATTAAAGAAAGAAGCCTGGACATTCGCTGTGAATGAAGCAGATAAGGTTAAAAACAGCAAACCTCCATTATTTTAAAATAGAGGATTGCTGTTTTCCCTATGCGTCCTTACCCCGCAATTTCCCCGGAAGCTTAAACGCCAGAGCCACGACAACTATACAAAAGGCAAAACAAATCATTGCAACGAGATGCAGGTGCTCTGTATCTAAATGACGATTAAATGTTAAACCAAGGAGGCTGGAGGATAAAATTGAACCCAAATAGCGGCTGGTTTGAAATAACCCGGAAGCGGATCCCGTGTCCTCTGGATCCACGTGTTCATAAAGTGCTGTTTGTGCAGAGATATTATTAAATCCATTACTCATGCCAAGGACAGCCATAATAATAAGCAGCCAGATTAAAGGGGATGCATCATTGTACGTTAAAAGCAGTCCCGTACCGCCCAAAAGTAATAATGCACCGATAACCATCGGCAGTTTAGAACCGTATTTATCAATCAGACGGCCGGCTAAGGGCGAAACAATGACACCGAATCCTGCCAGTGACAACATAATTACGCCCGTATGCTGCTCGCTATATTCACGAACCTGCTGCAGATAAGTTGGAAATCCAAAAAAGAAACAATAATGTATCAGGTTAATACTCATGAATTGTAAGTAAATAAAAGAAACATAGCGATTTTTTGTTAACCCTTTGACATCAATAAAGGGTTCTTCCTGCTTAAGCTCGAAAAAGTAAAAGCCGACAGCAGCAGATAGGAAGAGCAATAATGCCCACCAGCGAATGTTCTGATCCAGCGAAAGCAAGAACAGAATCAATCCTACAATCGCAATAATAAAGAGAAGGATGCCGCTGAAATCAATCCGTTTTGCCTCAAATTCTCCTTGCCCTGTATTTGGTAAAATAAAAAGAGTCAGCAAAAAAGATAAAATAATAAACGGAAAATTAATCAGGAAAATGGAATGCCAATTCCAAGATGCCACTAAAAATCCGCCAATAGAAGGACCGAAAGCAGCAGATGTGGAAGCAAAGATCGATAATACAGCCAATGCTTTCCCTTGTCCTTTTGTAATATGTGTCCGAACCATACTCATGCCGCTGGGGAATAAAGTCGAACTCCCAATCGCCTGCAAGGCACGGCAGCCCAATAGAAACGGGTAGTTTGGTGAAAAGGAAGCTAATATCGATGCGGCTGCTACGATAATGAGCCCGGCCATAAACAGCTTTTTCGGACCAAACATATCACTCAATTTGCCCATGACAGGCTGCCCCGCTGCGCTTGCGAGGTAAAAGATAGAAATCAGCCAGGAAGCATCCGCGAAGGTTAATGTAAATTCATTCTGTAATCGTGTTAATGCCACTGAAATCATCGATGAGTTTAACGGATTGAGCAGTGTTCCAAGCCCAATCGTTAAAATGAACAACCATGGTTTACGAATCGTTTCTGTCATTGTATGCATCACCTTATGTATGTAAATTACAGTCGTATTTTCTGCCGGAAAAAGGGCAGTTAAACAAATTTGTCGACGCAATGTGTATTGTCATGGATTGGTTAAGTGTCTATTTGATTATTTTAGTCCTTTTTCGAGTTTATTGCAAAAGGGCTAAAATAATGAAGCGCATAAAAAGCCTTGAACGATTATCGCTGTTCAAGGCTTGGGCATACATTTGCTGTAAATGAAGCGTGATAAAAAATAATTACCACATAGCATGTTAACAAGAATGTATCTATTTCATAGCGGTCTGATCCTCTTTTTCTAACACATTCTCAATATAATCCTTGCCCCATTCATACATTGCATCTAAAATCGGCAACAGCTTTTCGCCGTGCTCTGTAAGAGAATACTCTACTTTGGGCGGAACAACGGGATATACTTCACGGTGAACGATTAAATGGTCTTCCAGCTCGCGTAATTGATTAACAAGCATTCTTTGGGTAATCCCGGGCATCAGCGCCTTTAATTCACCAAAACGTTTTGTCCCTTCCTTGCCCAGATGCCATAAAATCAGCATTTTCCACTTCCCGCCAATGACCGCAAGTGTTAATTCCTTTTCACAATTAAAAGTTTTCTCTCCTAAATTCGGCATTTCCTTCACCTCTGCTTTATTTCCTTCAATGGTATACTTTTTAGCACTATATGCGGTAAAAGTGCGTACTTCTCATTTCTAGATATACTCAGTATACTTGATGACATGCTGATGCGTAAATAGGGTTTGAAGCGGTAATGCGAGCTTGCCTTCTAAAAACCATTTAGCACAATAAATTTAGAAAATGAGGGAGCGAAAATAATGAAATTACAATTAGCGCTAGATCTTGTCGATATTCCAGGAGCAATTGATTTAATAAAAGAGGTAGAAGAGCATGTCGATGTGGTAGAGATTGGAACACCTGTCGTGATTAATGAAGGACTAAAAGCGGTGAAGGAAGTAAAGGCTGCTTTTCCTGACTTAACAGTATTAGCAGACTTAAAAATTATGGATGCGGCTGGATACGAGGTAAGCCAAGCTTCTGCTGCCGGTGCGGATATTATCACCATTCTTGGTGCTGCAGAGGATGAGTCCATTAAAGGCGCTGTAGAAGAAGCGAAAAAGCAGGGCAAACAAATCCTGGTGGATATGATTGCTGTAAAAGATATCGAAACGCGTGCAAAAGAGCTGGATGAACTCGGTGCGGATTATATTTGCGTTCATACAGGATATGATCTGCAAGCTGTAGGGCAAAATTCCTTTGAAGATCTGCACACCATCAAGAGCGTTGTCAAGAATGCAAAAACAGCGATTGCAGGCGGAATCAAATTAGAAACACTTGCTGAAGTCGTGAAGCATCAGCCAGATTTAGTTATCGTAGGCGGAGGAATCACAAGTAAAGAAGATAAAAAAGCTGCTGCAAGCGAAATGAAAGAATTAATGTTGCAAGGGTAATGTAAAGATGAAAACAACCCAATATTTAACCAACATTGTTCAAGAACTTAGTCAAACAGCAGAACTTATTTCTGATTTAGAAACGGAGAAATTAGTAAATCAGATATTAGCATCCGAGAAGGTTTTTGTGGCTGGTGCAGGAAGATCCGGATTCATGGCGAAATCCCTTGTCATGCGAATGATGCATATGGGTCTGGAAGCATATGCAGTAGGGGAGACGGTAACGGCTAATTTAGAGAAGGATGATTTATTAATCATCGGATCAGGCTCAGGGGAAACGAAAACATTAGGAGCTATTGCTGAGAAAGCAAAAAGCCTTGGAGGAATTGTTGCGGCTGTAACCATTTCTCCTCAATCCACTATTGGTGAGTTAGCTGATATTACGATTGAATTACCAGGGGTAACGAAAGATCAGTCTGAAGGCGATTATAAGACGATTCAGCCGATGGGCTCTCTTTTTGAACAAACATCCTTATTATTTTATGATGCCTTGATTCTGCGCTGTATGGAGAAAAAAGGGTTGGATTCACATAAGATGTATGGTAAGCATGCTAACCTTGAATAAAGCAGAACAAAAATAATAGAGGATATGCAGTGAAACGCTATTTGTGATGTGTGCTTACTGCCTATCCTCTATAAGTAATTAAAATGCGAATATAATCAAGCAGAAGGTATGTTTACTTAACCCTCGTTTTCTCACATCAAAAAACAACCTGTACCAAAAACATATAAAATATGGTCCCGCCCGCAATAGACAGCAGCATGCTCCGCTTCCAATAGTGCAGGCCAATAATTAACCCAATTGCCAGAAGCTCTGGCAGGAAGCCTTCTAATGATGTAACCTGCACATCTTTTAAGGAATAAACAACCAATAATCCAAATACAGCTGGCGGTAAGACGTATCCTAAGTATTTAATATATTTTGGCGTAGGCTTATCTGCTTTAAAAATTATAAACGGCAGGAATCTCGTTAACAAGGTGCCTGCAACTACACAAGCAATCATAATGATTTGCTGGGTGATTGACATCATGATGAAATCACCTCATTTTTTGTAATGAACTTTTTAATGATGCTCAGAAAAATCAAGATGATAAGCATGGCAGGAATGATAAAGTTTTCTGTGCCAAATAGAATTAAACATAAAACGGAAGCGGCTATCCCGATGAGGGAGCTGATATGATTGCGCTCTTTCATCCACTGGTCTAAAAAGATAACCACGAACAAGGCCGTCATCACGAATTCCAGACCATCCGTATTAAAGGTAATCAGCGAACTGAATAAACTGCCGACAGTGGCGCCGCTGACCCAATAGATTTGATTTAATAAGGTGACATAGAACATAAACCATCCGCTATTTATATCCGAAGGTGTGCGGGCGGTATTGTTAATAACAAAGGATTCGTCGCACATCCCATAGATGAGATACATTTTTTTCTTGCCGGTTCCTTTGAACTTATCTAACATAGAGATACCATAGAAAAGGTGTCTGGCATTAATCATTAGCGTTAATAGAAATGCACTGAATGGGTTAAATGCCCCTAATAGCAGATTTCCGGCTACAAATTCCATGGAACCGGCGAAAATAAGAACACTCATGAGGATGGCATAGATTGGCGGAAACCCTAAAGAATGCATGTAAACCCCATAAGCAATGCCTAAAAAAGTAAACCCTGCCAGTATCGGCAACGTTTTTGGAAAGGCATATTTCAACGTAGATAGATGTTCATTTAAAGACATATTTCATTCACTCGCTTTCAAACAATGGAAACTATTTATTTTGCATAATAGATTAAAACAAGAAGGTGAAGTATCTTGTCACCGATATTTCTGTAGATATGGTTTTGATTCCCGTCAAAAATAATTGCTTCTCCTTCTTCAATTTTTTCGACAGTACCGTCAATATCCATTTCTAATTGACCCTCTTGTACAAATACGTGCTCTTCCACACCTGGATTGTGAGGAGATGATTTATGTTCATTTTCAGGGTCCAGCTCAACCATAAAAACTTCAAATTGCTTTTCCGGGGAAAAAGGTACAGCTGCATGGACTCTATAATGGTTTTCTGCTTCGGTAACCAAATATCTGTCTTGTTTTTTAACCACTCTAATCGGATTTGTCTGTTGACTGATCAGAGATGAAAAGGATACTTTCAGACCATTGGCAATTTTCCAGAGTGTGGTTACTGTTGGGGTAGAGTCTCCGCGCTCGATTTGTGCAAGCATGGCTTTACTTACTTCAGTGAGTTTTGCCGTTTTATCTAAACTTAAGCCCCGTTCTTTGCGGATGGTTTGCAGGTTTTTACTGATATACTCTGTGATTTCCTTCATCGCCTTCCTCCTTTATAAATTCTTCTGTTTTATTTAGAAAATCATTATCTAATAATATAACATACTTTTAGATGTTATAACATACAAAAAACGGCATAGCTCTATTCGCTATACCGTTCTTATGCTTTATCTGTTGCTATGAACTATCCCTTATACGCCTGGCGGTAAACCTCAGCCAATTCCGTTACAAGCGGCAATTTAGGATTCGCTGTGGTACATTGATCCTCGAAGGCACGGTCGGCAAGGTCATCTGCCTGCGCTTCAAATTCTTTGGCATCGACACCATTTTCCGCGATGCTCATCGGAATATTTAATTCTTCTGCTAATTGGTAGATGGCCTGCACAAGACTTTCTACTCCCTGTTCTGTTGTTGCTGCTGGCAGCCCTAATACACGTGCAATCTCTGCATAGCGTTTGTCAGCGATAAAATGCTCATATTTAGGGAATGAAACGAATTTTGTCGGTTTCTTGGCATTATATCGAATCACGTGCGGCAAGAGAATAGCATTGGCGCGGCCATGTGCAATATGGAATTGGGCTCCTAATTTATGGGCCAGGCTGTGGTTGATTCCTAAGAACGCATTGGCGAATGCCATACCGGCTATCGTAGAAGCATTATGCATTTTTTCTCTTGCTAAAGCGTTACTGCCATCATGGTACGCTTGAGGCAGGTATTCAAACACCAGCTGAATCGCTTTGATTGCCAGTCCGTCCGTATAGTCATTAGCCATATTTGAAACATAAGCTTCAATCGCATGGGTCAATACGTCCATTCCGGTATCTGCTGTAACCGTTTTTGGCACCGTCATGACAAATTGCGGGTCAATAATCGCTACATCCGGTGTTAATTCATAATCTGCTAATGGATATTTTGTATTGGTCTCTTTATCGGTAATTACTGAGAAGGAAGTCACCTCAGAGCCTGTTCCGGATGTAGTCGGAATCGCGACAAACTGTGCCTGCTGACCCAGCTTCGGATATTGATAGACACGCTTACGAATATCCATAAACTTTTGTTTTAAGCCATTAAATTCTGTGTCTGGATGTTCATGGAACAGCCACATTCCTTTAGCTGCATCCATTGCTGACCCGCCTCCAAGTGCAATAATGACATCTGGGTGAAAGGCATCGATTGCTGCTGCGCCGCGCATGACGGTATCCTTTGATGGGTCTGCTTCTACATCAGAGAAGATTTCACAGTGAACATAATCCGGGCGTCTGCGCAGATAATAGAGCACCTTGTCAACATAGCCTAATTCCACCATCATCGGATCGGTAACGATAAAAGCTTTAGATATATTTGGCATTTTCGCCAGATATTGAACCGCATTTTTTTCGAAATAGATTTTAGGAGGTACCTTGAACCATTGCATATTTACATTCCTTCTCGCCATTTTTTTAATGTTCATTAAATGCATTGCCCCTACATTGGAGGAAACAGAGTTGCCGCCGTATGAGCCGCAGCCAAGTGTCAGTGATGGCATATAAGCATTATAGATATCGCCAATCGCTCCGTGAGAAGATGGGGCATTTAAGATGATTCGTCCTGCTTTCATCCTTTTACCGAAAGCATCCTGTATCTCTTGATTATCTGAATGAAGTACGGCAGAATGTCCCAAACCTCCAAATTCCAGCATTTCCTCCGCGCGCTGCAGCCCTTCTTCGGTGCCGTTTACTTTATAAGCAGCTAAGACGGGGCTCAGCTTCTCGCGGGAAAGCGGATGCTCGGCTCCCACACCGGTTAATTCAGCAACAAGTATTTTCGTATCCTGAGGAACTTGAATACCAGCCATCTCAGCAATTTTCGATGCTTTCATCCCAACAATAACAGAGTTCACGGCACAGGTGTCCGCATTAATGACCAGCTTTTCTACCTTTGCTTTTTCCTCTTTGTTTAAGAAATATACGTTGTTATCTATCATTTCCTGTTTTACCTGCTCATAGATTTCTTTATCGACGATGATTGCTTGTTCAGAGGCACAAATCATGCCGTTATCAAAGGATTTAGATAGAATGACATCATTAACTGCACGTTTCACATTGACTGACTTTTCGATATAGCAGGGAACATTTCCGGCCCCTACGCCTAATGCCGGTTTTCCGGAGCTGTATGCCGATTTCACCATTCCCGGTCCGCCAGTTGCCAGAATGGTTGCGACGCCGTTATGCTTCATGAGTGCCTGCGTTGCTTTAATAGACGGCTTTTCAATCCACTGAATACAATTTCTTGGCGCACCAGCTTTGACAGCTGCTTCATGGACGACTCTTGCCGCTTCCGAGCTGCATTTTTGGGCAGATGGATGAAAGGCAAAGATGATCGGGTTTCCTGTTTTAATAGATATAATAGATTTAAATAAGGTGGTAGAAGTCGGGTTCGTTACAGGCGTTACACCGGCTATCACACCAATTGGTTCAGCTATTTCAATCATGCCTTCCTTCTCATCTTCGCTGATGACACCAATCGTTTTATCATACTTGATATTATGATAGACATATTCGGTGGCGAAGATATTTTTGATGATCTTATCCTCATAGACGCCGCGGCCGGTTTCCTCGACAGCTAATTTTGCGAGCTCCATGTGCTGATCTAATCCTGCAAGCGCCATTTCCTTTACAATGTTATCGATTTGCTCCTGATTTAACTGCCGCATTTCGGTTAATGCTGTCTGCGCGTTCTGGACCAGCTTATCAATACTTTCCTCAACGGTTACTTCCTGTTTCATCTGCTCTTTTGTAATCATGTTAAAAGCTCCTTTATATTAGTTTGTGAAACATTGAGCATGATATTCCAAAAAAATAAAACTACATTGTTGACGGGTGACGGGGGACTTTGACAAAAGCTATATCTTTAATGAGACATGTATTCGGTTTGATAACTACGGTATAATGCTTCGTCCAAATATAATTTGGTATATCATGACCTTCTTCCAGACACATCGCTTCAAAAGTGTCGCCGATATGCTGTTCAAAGATTTCTTGTGAGTACGATTCAGCATCCGTGTTAAACTCTTTCCATTCATTTAGAATCATTTTTATCACCCCTTTGTTTTTTCTGATTTAAGCATAGCATTTTTCGGCGTATTTGTGATAAAAAAACCTGTTACATATTTGTGAAAAGTTTCACAAAATAGCTTTAACCTTGTCAGGTTGCGTGATGAGAGGTGTTTTATGTTAGGTTTCCGTTTTAAAGGAGGGGGTTTTATATCATCTCGCAGCTGTTACTTCCATAAATCGCCATACTTTGTTCTATTGTGGTGTGGGAAATGACATATTTCTTTTTATTTTCAATATGGCAGAATGATGCGGTATATCCATTGCATTTGGAGTCTTACAATCCATTAAACTGATACATGTGACTTTTTTCGACATTATTTCCCCGGAAATATCCTTTGATGTGATTTTTTTAGACGCAGTTTGCATAGAAAATCCCTGCACAATAATTTGGCTCGAATAATTTCGCGATTTGTATTGAATATAAGCTTTTGATCAGGGAATGGGAGTTTAGCTATTGTTCATGATTTTGTTGAAAGTCAGCAAAGTGCGCTTCATGCAAGAGATCCACATGGCATCCCGCTCCTTCAGCATGCGGAAATGGGTGGAAAACAAGCAGGGACGGTATTAGAATAGATATAAGGATGATTATCCAAATCAAAGGAGGCTGTGAACGATGGTTAAAGTTGTAAATACATTACGCGTCAAAAAAGGAAAAGTAAATGAGGTCGCAGCGTTATTCAGCAAGGCTAAATCGGTGCATACCTTTAATGGATTTGTATTCATGGAGGTACTGATAAAAGAGAACGCAGAGGAATATGATGAACTGCAGGTCTGCACAACATGGGAAGATCACGCTTCTTTTGAAGTTTGGAGAGAAAGCAGAGAAACAAGAAAAGCCCATGAATCACAGGATAAACAAGAAAAAGAAGACAACCCGATTCTTGGTTCGGAAATATCTACATTTGAAATATTTGTCCAGCATCACCCGGCATAATTTCATTAGCATTGCTTCATAATACATGAAAATCCCGTTTTCCAATAAAGGAAAGCGGGATTTTTGCGTTTATCGATTTTCATTTCTTTCATTAACTAGACGCTTCCCTGCAGTTTAAGAAAAATTTAATAAATGCTTTAGAAATTGATAATAGATGGGATGTACTATCTATCCTATCGGATGATGTAAGGAACAACTAAACGGGGAGCATGAAAGCAAGCCGAAAAATATATTTGGAAAGGAAATGACTGTAAATGACAACTAACCAAGCAAAGCAACAAACTAGAACACTTATTTTAGGGTTAGGTGTGTTAGCACTTATTAGACCATTGATGAAAATAACCGGATTAATCCATATCTTTGGCAGTGAAGCGGTAGGAAGTATTGTGATGACAATCCTAATCTCCATAGCCTGGATTCTTATTGTCATAAAGAAAAGGGTATCTAATCCAATTCCAGTGCTTGTTTTAGCAGGAATCAGCTACGCAGCTTTTGCAATTATCCTCAGCGGTATCCTGTCGCCTGTTCTTGACGGCGGATTACAGGGGCCATTGACAAATCCAATTGCATTCGTCAGTGTTTTTATTACCAATATTGTTTGGGGATTTGTACTGGGTGTCATTGCAGCAGCAATACCATATAAAAAGTGATAGTTGCTTGGAAAACACGTTTTTCCGAACGAAGGAAAAGCGTCCTTTTATAGATTCTAGACATTTCGTCAAGGATAAAAGAAGGGACAGCTGTTTCTGCTTTTTACAGCATGGCTGTCTGGATTTTATTATAATGGAAGGGAAAGAAGGTGTTTCCATTGTCTATCAGAAAGCGGCTGATTTTATCTAATATAGCGATGATTCTTATCCCGGGTGCTTTATTGTTGATAGCAGAAATTGTTCTCGGATACCTCCTATTTGTTGTTTTTAATGGCAATCCGCAAGGGGATGATTTAAAGGTTTTTGTTCAATTTCGATTTATTGCGATTGCTCTTATTTTAATCCTGACTAATGGTTTATTGACTTATTTTATGTCCAGGAGTATTATCAACCCTATTTCTAAATTATCGACTGCAGCTAAGAAAATCAGTGAAGGCGATTTGGAATACAGCGTTCAGTCGGATAAAAAAGATGAGTTAGGCGAGCTTGCGAATACATTTGAGACCATGCGCCTTAAATTGAAAGAAGCGGATAGAGAGCAAAAGCGGTATGAAGCGAACCGGCAGGAGCTGATTGCCAGTATCTCTCATGATTTAAAAACGCCGCTGACCTCCATCAAAGGCTATGTGAAAGGGATTCAAGACGGGGTAGCGAACACGCCGGAGAAGCTGGACAGGTATATGGATACGATTTATAGAACAGCCAATGATATGGACGGAATGATTGATGAATTATTTCTATACTCCAAACTTGATTTAAAAAAGGAAGCCTTTCAATTTGAAAAAGTAGATTTATATGCCTTTTATGCGGATTTTATGGAGGAACTGGCCTTTAATTTGGAAAAGGAGCATGGAAAAGCGATTTTAGCAGCTGATCCTAAGAAAGACTATATAGTGGAAGCAGACCGGGAAAAATTACGAAGAGTTGTGATGAATATTATTCAAAATAGCTTAAAATATATCGATAAAAAGCAGAAGGAAATTCAAGTGAATTTGACGTCTGATACAGGTAGAATCTTTGTAGAAATGAGAGATAATGGTAGCGGGATAAGGGAGGAGGATATTCCTTATATTTTCGAAAGCTTTTACCGGACAGATGCTTCGAGGAACTCTGCAACCGGCGGAAGCGGTCTGGGATTATCGATTGCTGCGAAAATCATTCAAGCGCATGGGGGAGAGATTTGGGCAGAGAGCCGGCGTGGGCAAGGAACGAGTATCTATTTCACATTGAAAAGGATGAAGTAAATGCAACGTGTATTGATTATTGAAGATGAGAAGGATATTGCAGAATTAGAAAGAGACTACTTAGAAATAAATGGAATTGAAAGTGATATTGCTGCAACTGGAGAAGAGGGGTTGAAACTTGCAGCAGCGAATTCTTACAGCCTTATTTTATTAGATCTCATGCTGCCGGGTATCGATGGTTTTGATTTATGTAAAAAGCTGCGGGCGACATTGGATGTGCCTATATTGATGGTGACGGCCAGGAAAGAAGATATTGATAAAATCCGCGGCTTTGGCAGAGGAGCGGATGATTATATTGTAAAGCCGTTTAATCCGAATGAACTGATCGCAAGAGTGAAAGCACATATGGCAAGATACGACCGCTTAACCAAACGTGATAAGAAATTAAATGAAATTCATATTAGGAACTTGATGATGGATCCTGATTCACGACGGGTTTTTTTGGATAATGAAGAGAAAATATTTACTGCAAAAGAGTATGACTTATTGTATTTTCTAGCATCTCATCCGAATATCGTTTTCACGAAAGAGCATTTATTTGAACAAATTTGGGGATATGATGCTGTCGGAGATAATACGACCGTGACGGTTCATATCCGGAAAATCCGGGAGAAGATAGAGGAGAATCCGTCCTTGCCGCAGTTTATTGAAACGATTTGGGGCGTGGGGTATCGGTTTCGGAAATGATGTATGTATATTCTAGCAATGGCAGCTAATATCTTTGTATCTATACAGGTATTCAGCTTGGCTGTTGCAGCAGATAGATTAAATAAATGATAAAGTAAAACTTCATTCCATGTTTTTTTGCACCCATGGAATGAAGTTTTAGATTATTCATCATCCGTTGTTTTCTCATCGCCGGCAATTTCTAAAAGCTCTTCCCGTGTTTTTTCAAGCAGCTCCTGCAGCTGTTTTTTCTTTTCGGGATTGTCCATAACCTGGCGACCTGTCTTAAAGAAATCATGGAATAGCTGTTGCATCTCAGATCGTAAGTGCTGCATTTCCTCAATATCTACATTTTCAAATTGATTCATCCGTGAAACAAACGGATCCTCCTTCTGATGTTGGTCTAAATAGGCATTGCCTTCCTCGGTAATGTGATATACCTTTTTCCTGCCCTCTTTAACGGCTTCTACAAAATCCTGATCTTCCAGCATTTGCAGGGTTGGATAAACCGAACCGGGGCTGGGTGAATAAAAACCCTTAAATTTTTCTTCCAGCACCTTGATAATGTCATAGCCATGTCTTGGCTGTTTTTGTAATATCTTCAACAAAACAATTTTAATATCTCCGCGTTTGAAAAAACGTTCGCCGCCACGGCCTCCGCCTCTAGCGTCATGTCCTGCAAAGAAATGAGGGCCGCCTCGTCTTTCAAAATGTTCATTCCCCATTCCAAATTTATTCCGTTTTAAGAAATCCTTATGAAATGTGTTGTCTCCAGCAAAAGGATGATGATTAAAATGAGCCTGCTTTTGGAAAAAGGGATGTTCTTCTCGTTGAAACATAATATATTCCTCCTGTTATTATTTTTTACTTTAAAGTTAACGATATATCGCAATGTAATAATAAGCGATATATCGTTAATTGTCAAGATAAAGCATTTTATGGTTTCAACAGGTGGATGAATCGCAGTTGAAATCATGGTTTACTGCATTGTTGGAAGAGGCAGCGTCTGTATATCGGGACGGTTATGATGAGGTGGGTTTAGTGATTACATTCAATTAGAAATCACATATCGTATGCTATACTGAAATCAAATATATATTTTTAAACAAGGCAGGTGCAGTAGATGACAAAAAAGCTGTTGTTAACTGGGTTTGAACCCTTTCTCGATTTTTCTGTGAATCCAACGAAGAAAATTGCAGGAGAATTAAACGGGGCAGTGATGGGTGATTACACGGTTATCTCCCATGTGTTATCTGTAGATTTTCGTAAGGCTGGGAAGCAGCTCCTCCAATTAATAGAGGAGACGAAACCTGATGCTATTATTTTGCTTGGGTTTGCCGGCGGCAGGTTCAAGGTTAATCCAGAACGCATTGCCATTAATGTGAATGACGGACCCAGGGATAATCAAGGTTACAAGCCGGAAAATGAAGTGATACAAGAGGATGGAGCAGACGGATTTTTCTCTACATTGCCGATAAGCAGGATGGTTGAACAATTACAAGCTCAAGGTCTTCCTGCTGAAATCTCGAACACAGCGGGAACCTATCTTTGTAATCATGTAATGTATCAAGCTTTGCATTATGCGAAGACAAATAACCGCCATCTAGCTGCTGGTTTTATTCATCTTCCTGCCTCCCATGAGCTTGCAATCGAGCATGGAAAAATCCCCAGCTGGAGCCATGATGATTTAAAAAGGGCGGTTATTATTTGTATAGAAGCTTTATCAAATTAAAATGGCGGGAGGAAATATAATGAAGCTTCGGCAAATGGCGGTCGCTTTTCTTTTTAATGATAAGCAGGAAGTTTTGTTTATTCAGAAAAAATCAAATAGCCCCTTTCTCCCCGGGAGGAAAGTTCCGATTGGCGGACATATGGAAACGGGGGAAATAAATATACCATATCATGCATGTATAAGAGAGATTAAAGAAGAAACAGGATTAACAGAGAAGCAGTTAAACAATCTGAGACTTCGCTATGTTGTACACAGAATGAGAAATAACAGTGAAATTAGAATCCAATATGTCTATTTTGGAAGCGTATCAGTCCATTCTAATCTACTTGAAAGTGATGAAGGAGAGTTATCTTGGGTGAATGCGCAGGATATTGCTCATCAAGCAGTCACTGCCACTACGAAAGAAATGATGAAACACTATATGGAAATTGGCAAATCAACAAATAAAGTATATGTAGGCACGATGAAATCGTTGAATGGAGAACCGGATATTGCTTGGGGTGTACTGGAGGATTGGGAAAAGTAACTGATGGAGAGATAAAATAGCATTCATTAATTATCATTACCAGCTTCATAACATTTAAGAAATGAGGAATAATTCATGAAAAAAGCATTGATAAATATTGATTATACGGTAGATTTTGTGGCAGATGACGGCGCATTAACATGCGGGAAACCCGGTCAGGATTTGGAAAATAGGATGGTTGCTATAACGGAGCGATTTATCAAGGAAGGCGATTATACCGTCTTTGCAGTAGATGTGCATGATAAAGACGATGCTTATCATCCAGAACAGAAGCTGTTTCCGCCCCATAATATCCGTGGGACAAGCGGAAGGGACCTATATGGACAGCTGCAGGAAACATATGAAGCAAATCGGGATAAAGAAAACGTATATTATCTGGATAAAACAAGATATTCTGCCTTTGCCGGCACAGATTTAGAAATAAAATTACGGGAAAGAAATATTGAAGAAGTACATCTGGTTGGTGTATGTACCGATATTTGTGTGCTGCATACCGCAGTAGATGCTTATAATAAGGGTTTTCGCATTATTGTGTATAAAGATGCGGTTGCTTCCTTTAACCAGGCAGGGCATGATTGGGCGCTGGGACATTTTGAAGGCTCGCTGGGAGCTGTAGTGAAGGAAACAGAGGTTAAATAAAAAGTCCATATTAAAACACAGAGAGTATTTTTGTTGTCAATGTCTCTCTGCGTTTTAATATGGACAATTATCTACATACATCATTTTCTTGGAGTAAATAATTATTTTAGATAATGATTCTTTTCTATACCAAAATGCCTGTAAACCTTCCGCTGCTTCTCAAAATGGAAAAGATATGAAAGTTAAACTAGAAAGTTTTTATTATTAAATGGAAAGCGTAAACTATACTTTATAAAGGAACAATGATACTATTTCTAATATAGATTCATATAATTGAGAATTTACTTAAATATGCGAAATTAGAATGAAAGAGTAGAGAGGAGAAAAGTTATGTATTCCAATATACTTAGACATCCCGGGCCTACACCAATACCTAAAAAAGTGGAAATGGCAATGGGACAAAATATGATCAGCCATCGTTCCGAGGAGTTTACCAGGCTATATCGGGAAACAACGGAACGTGTGAAAACCTTATTCGGAACGAAACAGGATATTATGCTGCTTCCTTCAGGCGGTACGGCAGCTTTAGAAGCTGCTGTGGCCAATACTGCTTCCGCTGGTGATGAAGTAGTTGTTGTCACGATAGGAGCTTTTGGGGATTATTTTGTTTCAATTTGCGAGAAGCATGGTCTGCATGTTCATAAGCTTGAAAAAAACTGGGGCGAAGCGTGTACGAAAGAAGAGCTCACAAACTTTTTAAAACCCTTATCCGGAATCAAGGCGGTTTTTGTTACTTATAATGAAACGTCTACAGGGATTTTAAACCCGGTCAAGCAATTAGCAGAAGCAGTACACGAGCACTCAGATGCGCTATTTATTGTGGATGGGGTAAGCTGTATTGGAGGCGCTCCGGCAGAAATGGACCAATGGGGAATCGACATTTTAGTGACAGGCTCGCAAAAAGCAATCATGCTTCCGCCGGGACTTGCTTTTGTGGCTGTAAGTGAAAGGGCATGGAAGGTTATAGAAGCTAATGATACGACGGTATATTATTTAAACCTGTTAAGTTACCGAGAATGGGCAGAAAAATCAATGACCCCAAATACACCTGCGATTTCATTGATTATGGGATTATCTGCTGTTTGCGATTTAATAGAGGAAGAGGGCGGATTTTCAAAAACTGTAGAACGTCATGAACTCATGAAGAATATGGTCCGGGAAGCCATGAGAGCGCTCTCTATTGACTTGTTAACAAGTGATGAGCATGCATCCCCAACATTAACAACGATCTGCGCTCCAAAAGGAGTGGAACTTTCCGACTTTTTAGTACATTTAAAGAAAAAGTATCATCTTGATTTTGCAGGCGGTCTTGGCCGTCTTCAGGGTAAAGTTTTTCGATTTGGACATATGGGGTATTGCTTCCCAAGCGATATATTACAAGCAGTGTCCTTGATTGAAGCGGGCTTGCAGGACTTCTCGTATTCATTCGAGAGCGGCGCCGGGGTGAAGGCGGCGCAAGATGTTTTCTTGTCTTCTTTAAAAAAATAACTTATTGTTTGCAAATGACAGCGTGAATTTTATATAAACCAAGTATGTTTTATTAAAAAGATAACAACAAAGGATAGTGTTATATGTATCTCTTGTTTGCAGACGCTTTATAAAAGAAGAACCTTTATAAATTGGTTCTTCTTTTATATCTACTCTCTTCACTTCATATGGGCAGGTTCAATGACGGTTAACAGGTGTTATTTATGCTCTAGATTCATCGTCCTTCGAGACTTGTTGCGTTTCATTTAAAATGGCATATAATCCTAAGCATCCCCCAGATAAAGTAAGCAATAAAGGGATAATGCTTCCAAGAAACAGAGAAAAAATCATGGCAATGACAGCTACGGATATATGCGGTTTGACTGACATGATAATCCCGAGGAAAAAGACAATAATAGCTGCACACATAATAATGAATGTATATATCATATACCCTGTATGGAAGATACCGCTTACGAGATCAAGGAATCCGAAAGTCAATTCAATGATTGGGAAGAATGGAAAAATCGTATCTATACCGGAAAACGCATAACTGTCTAAACTGGAATAGATAAAAAAGAACTGGATAGCGGATATGAGGCCGCCTAATGAAATAAGTAAACCAGAAATCATTTTTTGTTTATGCATTTTAGTTCATTCCTTCCTAATTCTCTTCATTTTACCTCATTTCACCTGTGTCCTCATTCCAGTTTATGCAGAATAAAAGGAAGCAGCGGTTGAATGAATGCTTCAGGAGACAAGGTACTTTTTTTCCATTCCACAGAAGCTCCGTAAATGGTCCAGCTTAGGATGGCTGCCATTTTACGAAGGATGTCTTCTTTTTTAGCGGGATTCTCTTTTTGCAGCAGCGGATAGATGATAACTGCCAAATGTTCTCTAATAATACGCGCAATTGTTTCCTCATACCCTTGGTGACAGCGAGATGATAAAGTGGTTTGAAAGTTTGCCACCGCAATAAATAACTGGGTAGCAGCATGGTCCCCCCATGTCATTTGATGGATTGCTTTCGTGTCTACATTAAAAAGCAGGACTTCAGATAACACTTTTTCTAATAAATCATATTTATCTTCATAGTGATAGTAGAAAGTAGCGCGATTGACCATCGCTGCTTCAGTAATATCGGTGATGCGGATATCATTGAACTCTTTCTTCTCGGAAAGGGCAATAAATGCATCCATAATAAGTCTTCGCGTCCGTAATATTCTTAAATCTGTTTTTTCTTCAGCCACTTGTATCCCCTCCTGTTTTTCAACAGTTTTCAAAATATGTTGTATATACGATAAATCGAGAAGTTTATTGGTTTTTATGTTATTGCTTGTATCCTATAATAGAATAAGAATCATCTAAACAAAAGAAATTAGTATGGAATAGCTGCTATTTAAAGTAATTTAGAATAAGGAGATTGAAGAATGAGTCAAAAAATATGGTATGTGATGTGGAAACAGGTCTGTGTGGAGAAGCTGACGGGGAAGAAATGGAGGCAGTTCAATTCAACCAGCCCAAGAAAGAGATTGATATCTATTATGTGACAGATCCGATTTGTTCTCATTGCTGGGCGCTCGAGCCGGTATTACGGCGTTTTCAGCTGCAATTTGGATCGTATTTTAAGTTTCATACTGTGATGGGCGGACTTTTGGAAAAATGGAGTGATACGCCAGTTGACCCGGCTAATGGCATATCAGGGCCAGCTGACGTCGTAGCGCATTGGAAAGAGGTTGGGCAGCATTCAAGAATGCCGATTGATGGGTCATTAATGGCGGATGACTATATTACCTCATCTTATCCGCCGTCCCGCGTTTTTAAAGTAATTCAAAAAGAATACAATGACAATCTGGCGTATACGTTTTTGAGACATGCAAGAGAAGCATTATTTGCTTTTAACCAGAACATCTCCGATTCTAAAATACTTGTTGAACTGATAGAAGGATTGGGTCTGGATGGAGAAAAAATTGTTCAGCAGGCTAATTCCGCTCTGGGACCATCAATTGCTGGAGGAAGACTTCAACCTGAAAGACAATCTTGGTGTCAGAGGATTCCCGACGATTATTATGGTGAATCAGGAAGGACAAGGAATTAAAATAGTCGGTGCCCGTGCATTTGATGACTATGTCAGAGGTCTGCAGCAGGTGCTTCCAGAAGACAGACTGCAGCCGAAACAGACTCCTGCATTTGCAAAGTTATTAAAACAGGAGAACCTTTTATTCTCTAAAGAAGTGGAAGTACTATATGACCTGGAGCACAGCCAAGTCCGCAGCTTTGCTGAGAAAGAACTGGAAGCGGAAGATTATCAGGTTCATAATCTTCTTGGAGAAAATTATTATACCCTTAAAAAATAAGAGAGGTGCGTAAGAATGTCATATATTTTACAAATCGATTTTACGATGGAAGGATCTTTTGGTGAAGAGATGGCAACTGCATTCCATGATTTAGCAATGAGCATTCGCGAAGAGGAAGGCTTCCAATGGAAAATATGGACAGAAAATCCGGATGCAAAAGAAGCTGGCGGCGTTTATGTTTTTGAAACAAAAGAAGCTGCTGAGAAATATTTAGATATGCATACAAAACGATTGGCACAATTTGGGCTGGAGAATGTACGGGCAAAAGTGTTCGGAATCAATGAGACACTGACTAAAGTAACAGATGGTCCAGTGAAATAGAAATTTAAAAAACAGGTAATGACTGTGAGAAGCTGACAGTCATTACCTGTTTTTTAAACAAAACCCTCCCCCTTTAGAAATACTTGCCAATTCTATTATCGATTTTCTGAAAGAAAAAGTCTGTAGCTTTAACTGTAGGAGTGGGCAGGGAAGGGAATATGGAGTAATAAGTATCCGGACTCAACGAACAGCTTAAATCTCGCTGTTTTTTTGTTGTATATACAACAAAAATAAATTAAAATTTGTGTATAACAGAAATCGCCGGGGGTGAAAGCATGGCTGAAATCCTGCGTGAAATTGGAATGATTGCGAGAGCGCTCGATTCTATCAGCAACATTGAGTTTAAAGAATATAATCTTACCAAAGGTCAATATTTATATCTGGTCCGTATTTGTGAAAATCCGGGTATTATTCAAGAAAAGCTCGCTGAAATGATTAAAGTGGACCGGACAACAGCAGCCCGCGCCATCAAAAAATTGGAGACAAATGGTTTTATTCACAAGAAGCCGGATGCGAATAATAGAAAGATAAAAAAACTGTTCCCTACAGAAAAGGGAGAAAGTATTTATCCAATGATCAAAAAAGAAAATGATTACTCTAATCAAGTTGCCTTAGAAGGGCTGACAGAGGAAGAAGCAGCAAACCTTGTTTATTTACTCGAAAAGGTTCGAAAAAACATGGAAGTAGACTGGGAATTTGTGAAGAAGGGGAATAAGCGTGCGTATTAAATGGGACGAAGGGAAGATAGAAAGATGACTATCAAAATAAAAGTTTGCAGTCAGGATGATTTGCAGGCGCTCCAAGAAATCAGTATCGAAACATTTACGGAAACCTTTCAAGAACAGAATACACCGGAGAATATGCAAGCGTATTTAGAAAATGCATATACATTGGAGAAGCTTCAAAAGGAAATGTCACAGAGTAATTCAACATTCTTTTTCATCTTTTATAATGACCAGCTTGCTGGATATATGAAAGTGAATACCGATGATGCGCAATCAGAAGAGGTTGGAGAGGGTACCCTGGAGATAGAACGGATTTATATTCGAAGCGGGTTCCAGCGAAAGGGATTAGGCAACTATTTGATGGATAAAGCAATTGAAATAGCGAAGGACAAAAAGAAGAAAAAAGTATGGCTGGGAGTTTGGGAATATAATAAACAGGCGCTTCTTTTTTATGAAAAGAATGGTTTTGTACAGACGGGGTCACATTCCTTTTTTATGGGAAGCGATGAACAGACGGATTATATCATGACGAAAACACTGAAAGTATACGCTTAAAGGAGGCAGACAATGTATGTACCGAAGCGTTTTAAAGTAACAGATACGAAAGAAATATGGGAATTTGTCAAACAGCATTCTTTTGCAACACTGGTGACAACAGAAAATAATATACCGGTTGCAACACATCTGCCAGTAACTGTAAGCAGGGCGAATGGTGATTATCGAATTATTGGACACCTGGCATATGCCAACCCGCAATGGAAAACATTTGAAAGCGTTGATAATGCATTAGTAATATTTCAAGGGCCTCACGCTTATGTTTCATCGACATGGTATTCCCATGAGAATGTTCCGACATGGAATTATCAGGCTGTCCATATGTATGGAACGCCGCGGATAATGGAAGAAGATGAACTTCGAGAGTCGTTAAAAACGTTATCGGATACATATGAAAACCATCGGGATCCTTCTTTTTCAGTGGAGGGTTACACGCCGAAGCTATTGGATGCGCAGTTGAAAGCCATTGTGGGTTTTGAGATAAAAGTGACAGAGGTGCAGGCTGCGTATAAATTAAGTCAGAATCGGAACGAAACAGATTATCAGCGTATTATTGATCATTTGAAGAAGGAAGGGGATTCTGATTCTGAGGAAATTGGGGAGCAGATGGAGAAACGATTGGAGAAATGAAAAAAATAAACGTAAAAAGCAGCACGTTTTCTGTATTATACGGGCTGCTTCGTTATAAAATTATTAATTAGAGGTCTTTTTATCCTCTTTTTTCGATGTGTATATTAAAATTCCTATCGCAGTAATAGCGATAACAAAAAATACAATGGCAGAGATCCATACATAAGATTCGCTCTCTGGGCTGCTGCCGCCGGTTGCTATTTTAGCAATGATCTCGGGCAAGCAGATTAAGAATATAAACAGAGCCAAAAAGCCTTGTTTCATAATAAGCGGAACGATAATGAATATGCTTAAGAGAATAGCCCCGATAATAAGGTTTACAGTTTGATTACTTTCTGCGATAACGAATCCCGGGTAGTTTCGGATAATAAACTGTGCGCCGACCATAGATGCTGTGAAAAGGGAAAAGAAAATTCCATAGCTAATATAGGTTTTTTTACTATCCCCGTATTTTCGAACGATTTTTTTTACAATAATAATTGTACCAACTGTTCCGATAGCCAGCACTGCAAGGTTATAAAGGATGACACTGGTATTTAACTCGAAATCCCCGCTAATTAAATCGGGAATGATAAATACCCCCAGCAAATAGATAAGCAATAAAATACTGTATTTTATAAAGCCTTTATCCCGCGGCAGTTCTTCGGAAATGGAACGGATATAATCTTTGACAGATCCTCCGGTAATGCTTTCGACACTTTGTCCATGTGCTTCTGCTTCTTTTAAATGATCTCGCAATTCTTCTTCTATTTCTTGAATATCTTTATCCTTTTTTCCCCGGCTCATTAATTCCAGACGCAAATTCAATAAGAATTTCTCCGCTTCTTTACTTAGCATCCTCCACACTCCTCATCAAATTATTCATCCCCTTATTCAAATAAGACCATTTATTACGAAATACAGCTAATTCTTCTAATCCTTTATCTGTAATGGTGTAGTATTTTCGTTTCGGTCCGCCCGTATCGGATTTTTTAAGTTCGGTTTGAACATACCCTTTTTTGCTTAAGCGAAGAAGGACAGGATAGATACTTCCGTCACTGATTTCCGGAAAATCTCGTTCTTTTAATTTCTCAAGGATTTCATATCCATACGTTTCTCCTTGTGAAATCAGTCCTAGTATTGCACCGTCTAATAATCCCTTCATCATCTGATCAGATACTGACATGTCGTACCTCCTTAACTATCTTATAATACACTATAGTTGAATGAAAGATAATTGTCAACTATCTTATATAAAAAGGTAGTTGATGTGTTAGTTGTTTTTTTATGAGGGGAGTGTAGAAGTAAAAGCGCGTATAAAAGAAAAAGTACGTTGTTTCCATAAACTTTAATTTGAACATCACTTCCAAAAAAAGTTTTTAACAACACTGCTATAAGCTTATTTAAAGTCACTGTCTGTCCAATTTTATCTTTACGACACATAAATCTTCCCAGTTCGAGGATACTGTAAGCTGCTGACCACCTTCATTATTGTCTCTTTTGAATACTCCCTTAACCATGGATTAGATGCAAATAGACCTTAAGGCGTAGATAAAGATATTTCTCAGGCTCATTACGAAAACTCGTTAGAACCGATAAGATAAAGATAAGATAACGAAAGGGGAAAAACAAAATGAAAAAATTCATGTTGTTTATCGGAGGACTCATTGCAGTGCTTGTCCTTCTTGCAAATTTAGGACCGATGGTATTGCTGGTGTTAAGTGTAGGCTTACTTTATGTATGCTTTAAAAAATTTATTAAAACAGATTCAGTTGCCGCAAAAATAGGATGGGTGATTTTAGGGTTAATCGTATTAAGCATCACATTCTCTAACATTTATGCTGTTTTAGGCGTTGCAGCGGCTTATGCACTTTACCTTATCTATAAAAATTGGAACACACCGGAAGACTCTGTTGTCCACGAAATAAAAGAAGATGATGATCCATTTACGAATTTTGAAAAACAGTGGGCAGAGTTAAATAAATAAAAAAATTTAAAGGAGAGATTGACTATGTCAACAAATATTTTTACGCGAATGAAGGATTCTATTTCAGCAGATTTACACACGATGATGGACAAAAAGGAACAAAAAAATCCGATTGCAGCACTAAACCATTATTTACGCCAAAGTGAGCAGGAAAAAGAAAAAGTAAGAAAGCTGATTGACCGTCAGTATAAATTGAAAGAAGAGTTTGCACGTGAGTATATAAAAGCACAAGAACTTGCAGATAAGCGCTTAAAACAAGCACAAATTGCCGATCGTGCGCAAGAAGAGGAAATGCATGAATTTGCTTTAAAAGAACATGAAGAATATCAAAATCGTGCTGATCGCATGAAAGCGTCCAGAGAAGAGGCAATCACGCAGCTGGAAAATCTGGAGCAGAAATACGAAGAAATGAAGCATCGTCTGAAGGATATGCACCTGCGCCGTATGGAATTGATGGGCCGCGAAAATATAGCCAAAGCGAACCGCCAAATCAATCGGGTCGTGGATGAATCATCAGAAAAACCTTTCTCCAAGTTTGGAGAGATGGAGCAATATATCGAAAACCTGGAGTACAAAGTAAACAATGCTTACTATAAAAGTACTTTTGACAGTAAAATTGCTGCCATTGAAAAGAAATTAGATGAAAAGGAAGTAAACTAGAGCTTGAAGGTAAAAGCGAAAAAAGTATTCTTTACTGCTTCAACAAAACTCCTCTACATTACAAATTTGTAATGAGAGGAGTTTCTATTTAAAAAAACCAACATGTTTGCAGTATAAAAATCAATTAATAAAATGAGTATGACGTGCTTTCCAATCTTCCAGTTTAATAAACACCCAGAATCCATAGATACCTAATGTGATAATCGTTAAAACCCACCATTTGATCCAGTTGCCAAAAAGACCGACAGCTGAACCTGAAAAATGCATTCGTTTGCCATCAACAACTGTATGATTTATTCTCCACCCATAAATCATTGTAATTGACCAAAGATAACAAATTCCTAGTGTGAAGACAGTCATTAATGTCCCAAGAATAACCCAGCCAATAAATTGAAGTAATCCACCATCAAAGAAGCTGGTTCTTCCTTATACTGTAGTAAAAAAGTGAGCCCTCCTAAAAAGTTCGGCTCACTTTTCTTTTGTTTCCATATCCTGCCTAGCATAGTTAAACCGGGTTATTTCCTCAAAAGCTTTTATCAAATCGTCATACGTATGCTGAAAATCACTATCAACCCACTTCATCAGGATATTCCACATTCCGCCTGCATTGAAAGCTAAAGCAAATTCCATATTTTCTTCACTGATGATATAGCTAAATTTGTTTTCAGTGAGCCTATGGATAGAAGGCAGGTGTTTATTAAAAGTCTTTAATAGTAAACTATCTAAATCATTTTTTCGAATGATACGAATAAAGTCTATATTTTCCATCCAAAAAGTAATGAAAATGCTTGCCACTTTCCCCATGTCCATAATTTCTCCTGCATCCAGCCTTCGCAGGTATTCTTGTGCCAGCTGATGGAGGTATCGTTCCAGAACAGCATTTTTCGAATCAAAATGCCGGTAGAAGGTACTTCGGTCTAAAACGGCTTGTTCAGCAATCTCTTTAATGGTGATTTTATAGAAGGATTTTTCTTCCAAAAGAGATAAAAGCGCGTCTGTCAGCCATTCTTGAGACCTGATGGCAGAAGGATTATTGCTTGTATCAGACATCTTGTTCCACTCCTCTCTGTACATCCTACATATAATGGGGTTTTGTAGGACTTACTTAAATTGTATTGATTCTTTATTACTGCTAGTATACGATACCCTTAACATTGCAACAAATGTTGCACTTATTTGATGGGAAATAAGAAGGTACGTGGATTTTATAACATTTACAAAAAGGAGAATGGATATGGCAAAGCTGGTCAACAGAGGGATTGTGAAAGCGGCAGGAATGATGAAAATGGATAATCGAATAAACTATTTTAAAGTTGCTCCAAATGCAATGACACCCATTATGGAATCTGAAAAATATGTACGGAAAACTTCGATTGACAGGAAGCTGAAAGAGCTTATTAAGATTAGAGTTTCACAGATTAATGGGTGCTCTTATTGTCTGAATATGCATACCAAAGCAGCGAAAAAGCTAAACGTATCCGACAAACAGATAGATGCACTGAAGCATTGGAAAACGGAAGAAATATTTACGGAGATGGATCGGGCTGCATTTGAACTGGCAGAGAATATGACGCTAGTTTCAGAAAATGGAGTCAGTGATGCGTTGTATGAGAAGGTAAGGGAATATTTTGATGAAAAGGAATATGTGGAGCTTGTAATGGTAATTATTCAAATTAATACATGGAATAGATTGTCTATTGCGATGGGGAATCACGCTGAAGTATAGTAAATCAAGCAGATGAAATTGTAAATAACGAAGAACCTCAATTTTTTTCTGAATAATAATTTAATTCATTAGTTATTTCCTATAAAATGAAATGTAAAAAGGAGAGAACACAAATGCATTTTCAGTTTGACCATCTCGTTCATTTTGTTGACAGTCCGGAAGAAGCAAAAGAAGCGTTAAAGAAGCTTGGTCTCCATGCTGTAGATGGAGGAAAGCATGATAATGGCGGTACTTATAATGCGCTTAGCCATTTTGATTTAAGTTATATCGAACTGATTGGCGTGTTTGATAAGCAGTTAGCTGACCAGCCTGCTGAAAAATATAGTCTGAGAGATACCTTTCAAAAAGACGATTATGCTTCAGGTTTATCCAGAATTGCATTAAGGTCTCGTAATCTGGAGGAGGAAGCAAAGCGTTTTAAATCACTTGGACTGGAGGTTATTGGTCCAGTTCCTTTAGGAAGAAAAAGACCAGACGGCAGCATGATACATTGGAAGTTGTTATTTGCGGGAAATCCAGAAGAAAAGCTATCCTTGCCATTCTTTATTGAATGGGAAGAAACCGATGAAGAGCGCAGGGAAACCCTGAAAAAGCAAGGAACGATTGCTGCTCATCAAAAAGGAAATCTTTCCTTAGAATCTGTTGGCTTTGCTGTAAAGGATGCAAAAGCTGTTATCGAAAAGTGGGAGACTTATTTGGGATTGGAGCAGGGAGAATCGTTCTTTGATGAAGGGTTATCTGCAACAGGACATCGTTTAAAGCTGCCAGGCGGAGACATTTTGTTTTATGAGCCTGAAGGTGAAGGGATAGTTTCTGATACGTTGAAAAAAAGAGGTGAGAAACCTTTTATCGTTACCATTTCGGGAGGAAATCGGCAGGAGCAAATTAAAGTAAAGAATGCGATTTACAGGTTTGCTTAACACGTTAATCAGTGAAGGAAAGCTGCTGGATAAATAATCTTTCTACTATTCTATTTAACGAAATACTTTAACCTCTGGTAGTCAGAGGTTATTTTTTATGAAGTAAATTTTAGAGAAATCTTCCTCAATAAATTAGAAGTGTGTACTTTTACTAGCTAAATATATAGAAAACGTACCATTTATTTTGCTTCAAAATGAACAGAACACACTCCCTTTATTCATTGCAAAAACCCTGTTATATAAATTTATCATGTTAATTCATTTATAATATGATACAGTTGTACAAGCTGAAATGACATAAAATTGAATGTTTACAATTCCTAGAAGAAAGGTTATAATTAAAGCGTTATTCAATGAATTAAGGGTATTTAAAGCTTTGAAATAGATATATATCATCATGAAGTTACGAGTCTTCTTTTTGGCTTTTACCAAATGCAGTCAATCTGTTTACATATTTTCGTTGATCTGATTGAAACAGAATGCGGGGATGAGATACAAAAACTTATCAAAAAATTCATACATACGAAAGGGGCAGAACGAGTGAAAAAGAATAAGTGGTATAATAACCAGTTATTTCCGTGGTTATTACCAATTGTTGTGGTGCTTTTATGGCAGGTGCTTGGCGACCGTGGTTTGATTAAGTCTACTATGCTGCCGACTCCGCTTGAAGTTGTCGAGGCCGGGAAAAATTTATTCCAGACGGGGGAGCTGCAGAAGCATGTGTATATAAGTACGGAGCGGGCTATTATTGGATTCTTTATTGGCGGTACCATTGGTTTTCTGCTTGGGCTCTTTAATGGAACCGTTCTATTTTTAGAAAAATTAATTGATACATCGATACAAATGATACGGACGATTCCACATTTAGCACTTATTCCGCTCGTTATTTTATGGTTTGGAATTGGAGAGAGTGCCAAAATATTTCTTGTTGCGGTTGGCGTAATGTTTCCAATTTATATCAATACGTTTAACGGTATTAAGAATGTGGATTATAAATTAATTGAGATGGGGAAAGTGTACGGCATGTCGAAATGGCA
The DNA here is from genome assembly GCF_038004725.1 of Oceanobacillus sp. FSL K6-0251. NCBI lineage: Bacteria > Bacillati > Bacillota > Bacilli > Caryophanales > Bacillaceae > Oceanobacillus > Oceanobacillus sp. FSL K6-0251. The sequence goes on from NZ_JBBORS010000001.1 coordinate 214,996, forward strand.
GCTGTTCACGAATATTATTTTACCTGGTGCGATGCCAAATATTTTGGTCGGAATCCGCTATGCGCTTGGGGTGACATGGATTTCGTTAATTGTTGCGGAGACGATAGGTGCTGATGCAGGGATCGGCTATTTGGCAACCACAGCCCGTGAGTTTATGCAAATGGATATTGTGGTGTTAACGATTGTACTTTATGCGATTTTAGGAAAGCTGTCCGACTTCATTGCAAAGGTTTGTGAACAGCGCTTGTTAAAATGGAACCCGGCATACCGGAAGAATTAACTGCCAAGGTCAGTCAGGAGGGGTTACATGTTTGGTATTGAGTTAAAGAATGTAGGGAAACGTTTTGGGGCAAATGAGGTTCTACGAGATATAGATTTATCCATACCGAAAGGCAGCTTTACAGCGATCGTTGGAAAAAGCGGGTGTGGGAAAAGTACGCTGTTAAGAGTGATTGCTGGACTGGAAGAGGTGACCAGCGGATCTTTAGCTTATACAGGTGCAGAAGCAAAAAAATCGAATATACGCATTATGTTTCAGGATGATCGCCTGCTTCCATGGAAAAATATTTTAAAGAATATTGCTATTGGCGGAGTAAACAAGGTGGACGCGGAAATAGCATTAGAAAAGGTAGGGCTGCGTGATAAAAAAGGGGATTGGCCAGATGAATTGTCTGGCGGGCAAAAACAGCGTGTAGCACTAGCGAGAGCCTTGGCGAGCAGCCCGGATGTTTTATTATTTGATGAACCATTGGGAGCATTGGATGCTTTAACCCGGATGGACATGCAGCATTTAATGGAAGGGCTGTGGCAAGAACAGCATTTTACTTCTATTTTAGTAACACATGATGTATCTGAAGCAGTTTATTTAGCAGATCGTGTTATTGTTCTGGATGAAGGAGGCGTGAAATTGGATCAGGATATTGATTTAGGGCGGCCTCGGGAACGAGATGACAAGTTTACAAGTTACGAAAAGAAAATACTGGACCAGATAGTAGGAGGATAAATGATGAAGAAATTACTCTTTGCACTGATTATTTTTAGTTTCATAGCTGTGCTGGCAGCTTGTGGAGCGAATTCGGATTCTGATGCGTCTGAGGATGGCGAAACGATTCGCTTAGGCTACCAAAAAGGGAATACCATGAATCTATTAAAAGCGCATGGTACGTTAGATGAAGCATTACATGAAGCCGGCTATAACGTAGAATGGAAAGAATTTTCTATGGGCGCTCCATTAATCGAAGCGTTAAATACGGATAATATTGACTTTGGTCATTCCTCGGATGTACATAGTGTTCTGATGCAGTCGGGAGGGCATAACGTCAATTATGTAGCGTCGGAGTCCCCTTACCCAGAAGGTGTTGCGTTACTGGCAAGAGATGGTTCAGGCATTGAAACATTAGAAGATTTGAAAGGGAAAGTAATCGGTGTGACCAATGGCGGGAACCAGCACTACCTTCTATTAGAATCACTAAAGGAAGCAGGTATCGATTGGGATGAGGTAGATATGAAGTTTTATAAGGATGCCTCCGAAGGCTTGATGGCTTTTTCCAACGATGAATTTGACGTGTTTGGAACATGGGATCCATTCTATGCGATTGTTCAGGACCAAAATGAAACACATACGATTCTTGACGGAACAGATCTCATTGAAAACCGTACGTTTTATTTAGCGAGAGATGGCTTTGCAGAAGAACAGCCAGAAGCGCTCACCATTATTTTAGAGGAATTGGAAAATATGGATCAGTGGGCAAATGAAGAGAAAAGAGAGGCCGCTGAAATTTTGGCGGAAGAGTTAGGATTAGATCCGGAACCGCTGGAGGTTGCAAATGAGCGACGGCAGTTTGGCGTGCAAAGGATGACAGAAGAAGTGATTGCAAACCAACAGCAATTAGCTGACACCTTCTATGAAGCAGAGCTGATAGATACGGAAATCAGTGTGCAAGAAGCGGTAGATGCGTATGATTTAGATGAATCTGTTTTTCCGGATAATATTGAATAAGATAAAAAATTGCCTGTTCCCGAATAGCGGCACATGCGGGTAAACAGTAACATAAGGACAAAAAAGAGCTCATTCAACCTGAAGAATGAGCTCTTTTTACATCTATTTCCTATTTTAAGCCGCAGTTTTTGGTTCTTTACCCGGATAAAGTAAAGAAAATACAATCCCGACAATCAAACAGATAAAGAAGGTTGCCGCTTTGGCAGATACCATTGCTTCGAGCGGTGAAAGAGACCAGACGACAGCACTGACTGCGCCGACAATAATGGTCGCGATGACCCCGATTCCTGAGACGCGTTTCCAAAAGAAGATGAGCAGCACGACGACGGAAAAAGTGTTTCCGATTCCTGCCCATGCAAAAGAAACAAGGCTGTAAATAACCGATTCTGATTTCAGTGAAATAATAATGCCGATAATCCCGCTGATCAATGCCACGAAACGGGATAAATGTACGAGTTTTTTACTGGTAATATTCCACCTGAGCGTTTTATGGATGATATCCTCGCTGATGGAGGTGGTGATAACTAATAACTGCGAAGATGCTGTCGACATAATCGCAGCCAGAATCCCTGCTATGATAATTCCGGCAACCCATGGTGGTAAAATTTCAAATATCATATGCGGCAGAATCATTTCCGGGTCAGCCAGTGTGCCTTGTGAATATAAAGCAGAGGCAAAAATAGCTGATAGAAAGGCTCCTACATAGACAATCATTGTCCAGATAATAGCCATGTTTCGTCCGGTAACCCGTTCCTTTTCGGTTGTAATTGCCATAAATCGGGAGCTTAGCTGCGGCTGTCCGCCGAGCCAGCCAAAAAACCAAGAGAAATTGGTAAAGAGCATTGCTCCTAAGGCGAGACCGTTCAGACCGCCAGTCCAGCTGTCAGCACCTCCGCCTCTTAAGGAGAGTTCTGCAGAGACGCTCAAGCCTTGGTTTTTAATCTCCATAAAGGCAACAATAGGTATGATAATAAAAGAAAACAGCATTAAAAAGCTTTGTACAGCATCTGTCCAGACAACGGACATAAAGCCGCCCAAACAGGAATAGGCGATAATAATCATTGCGATAATAATCGTTCCCCAGGTAATGCTGAATCCGGAAATAGAATAAATGGTTTTTCCCATTCCAGAAAACTGGGCTGCTAAATAACAGACAAAGAAAAATACCATGACAATCGATGCTAACCAGCGGATGATATCCGCATGCTCCGGAAATTTAACTGCAATATAATCTGTTAAACTATTTACCTTGTATTTTTGCTGTTCCATCATAAATCGTTTGGACAGGAATAACCAGGAAGCGAGCACGCCAAAGAACATTCCTGATAATACCCAGATACCGGATAAACCGGCGACATAAATAAATCCAATTGCTCCAAGAAACATATAAGCAGATTCCCCGGTAGCACGTTCTGAAAAAGCGAGTACCCAGCCCGGGACTTTGTTGCCTCCCAGAAAATAATCATTATGTGTTAAATCTTTTTTGCTAAAATAAATTCCTATTGCAAGCATGGCGAGCAAATAGAGAATAATTTCTACGTAAATTACCGTTTGCACAAGCTTTTTCCTCCATCTACAATTAAAATAAGATAATACCTATTAGTTTTATCAGATATTATGCTGTTTTTAAAGATTTGTCAATCCTTATTTGGAAAATCCTCCGCTAATATTTTACATATTTCTACAAATTTCATTGCTGCCGGTGATGGGTACGTGTTTCGTTTATGAGCAATGCCAACGGTGCGTGCGTGGTGTTCAGAAAAGTTCTTTTGAACAAGACTCGCAGGCGCATGGTGTAAAATAGATTTAGGAACAATGGAAACACCTAAATTTTCCGTTACCATTGTTAAAATGGCTTGATCGACCGATAATTCATATACGATATTTGGGGTGATGTTATGCTTGGATAAAATGCGTAATACATCGCGGTCAATGTTTTGTTTTGGCATAATCCAGCGCTCGTCCTTTAACTGATTCAGTGTCAGGTAATCTTCAGCAGCAAGCGGGTGATCTTTTGCCATAATGCACAGAAGCTCATCCTCAAAGATAAAATCAAATACTAGATTTTCAGATACAGGCTTCGCAAGAAATCCAATATCCACGACACCGTGCTGCAGCCAATTTTCAATTTGATCATAATCCCCTTCCATCAGCTGAATAGTGACGTCTGGATGATGCTCCTCGAAGTAGGATAAAACCTTTGGCAGCAATACAAGCGAAATACTGGGAAGGACGCCGACAGTAATCGTTCCGCCAATCAATTTTTTTAAGTTGGCAACGGTATTTTCAAGCCTTTGCTGCTCTTGCAGAATTTTCGAAACGTGTTCATAGACCATTTTTCCATTGCTTGTTAAAATAATATTATTCCTATTCCGTATGATTAAGGATAGGTTCAGCTCTTTTTCTAAATTATTCATTGCATGGGTGATAGATGATTGTGTCAGATTGAGCTTCTGACCGGTTTCTGTAAAGTTGCCGGTTTCAATCAACGTATGAAGAGCAATATATTGCGCTAATGTAGGCATATTATAAACTCCCTTTTCAATGTATTTCTATGAATTTATTTCATAGTTCTATATTAAAATATTCATTCGATTTATAGTTGATTTTATTTTATAATAGATTTAAACCCAAGTAAAATAATAAGAATTTAAGGAGATAGATAAGATGAGTGAAGAAAAGCTGATGATGAAAGCTTTGTCCATGGATATTATTACAGCGAAAATGTTTACGGAACTTCATCTTTCGATTATAGAAGCATATGGTGAAAAAGAAGGACGAAAGCTTGTACAGCAAGGTTTGGAAGCATTCGGGTTAAAAGATGCAGAAACCATGGCACAAAAAGCAACAGCAGAAGGACAAAATCATGCCTTTTATGAATATTTACCACAGGTTGTGGAGGAAGAAGAAAAATATGCAGAATTAACAACCTTTGCACGTTTTTCCAAAATGTTCGCTCAAATTTCAAAGCAGGTCGTAGACAAATATGAAGAAGAAGGAGAGGATGTTATTCGGCGTGCTGTAGAAAGGTACGGAAGAAAGCGCGGAGAAGGGATTGCCCAGCGTGCGCGTGCCAATGGGTTAGAAAATAACTCGGATAATTACTTGAAAAACTATGATATGGCCCGCAGTGAACTATTTGAAGTAGATACCGTGCATAAAGAAAATGAAGTAGAACAAACCTTTACGTATTGTCCGTTTGGTCAGCAGTGGGCAGATGATGATATGGGCAAATACGGCATTCTTTACTGCCAGGTAATCGATCCTTCTGTGGCGAAAGGATATAATAAAAATTTTGAAGTGGTGCATGACCAGTATGTATTGCGTGAAGGTCAATGTCACTTCCAGTTTCAGATGAAGGAGTAAGTCCATGATAAATGCCAAAAGATTGTTGCAGCGGCTGGATGAGTTAAGCCAGATTGGCCGGAACCACGAAACAGGCGGCATAAACCGCTTCTCTTTTACAAAGGAAGAACAACAGGCAATTGACCTTGTAACAGAATATATGAAAGAAGCGGGTATGCAGGTAAATGTGGATGGAATTGGAAATATTGTTGGCTCTTATGGAGATGCGCAAGAAACAGTTATGCTGGGCTCGCATATCGATACCGTTCCGGACGGCGGGAAATTCGATGGTGCTTTAGGGGTGCTGGCGGCCATTGAAGTCGTGCAAACCCTTCATGAACAGCAGGTTCCGCTTCATAAAAAGGTGGAAGTAACTGCATTTAAAGATGAAGAAGGAACGCGATTCGGTTTCGGACTGATTGGAAGCCGCGCGATGGCAGGACTGTTAAAGCCAGAACAATTACAGAAAACCGATGCTGCGAATATCGCCATCGAAGAAGCAGCACGGCAATTTGGATTATCCCCTTTTCCTTTAGAAAAATTAAAGCGGGAGGATATCAAAGCCTATTTGGAGCTGCATATTGAACAGGGGAAAGTACTGGAAAAAGAAGACTTGCCGGTAGGGGTAGTCACTGGAATTGCCGCTCCATTGTGGTTAGAGGTAACGGTGAATGGAATCAGTGAGCATGCTGGAGCAACGCCAATGCATATCAGACACGATGCATTAACCGCAGCCAGTGAAATGATTTTGGCAGTGGAGCAATGCTTCCAGAAAAAAGATGATTCTGTGGGCACTGTTGGGAAATTGCAGGTAGAGCCAAACGGGGTCAATGTTATTCCGGGAAAAGTAACCTTTACCATTGATATTCGTGATATTGATGAGCATACTATCCGTGAAATAGAACAAGAAGTGAAGCAGCAAATTAATGACATAGCAGCGCGCCGTCATGTCACCGCAGCGATAGTAGAGCTGCAGCGTGCGAAGCCTGCAAAAGCTGACGAATCCCTGCAGCAGCAATTTGCCGCTAGTATTGAAAAGCAGGGCATCCGTCCTTATGCTTTAGTCAGCGGCGCTGGTCATGATGCCATGAATATCGCTGCGGCCGCTCCGGTTGCTATGTTATTTGTCAGGTCGAAGGATGGGATTAGTCATAACCCATTAGAATACAGTTCAGATGAAGACATTGTGATTGCCGCCAATGTACTTTATGATACGGTTTTAGAGATAAGCGGGAAAAAAGATTAGGACAGAAATATACGCTGGATAACAGGTAGTGGTTTTTCACCGAAGGGTGGAGAATCACTATTTTTTGTTTAAATAGGAAATAAAAAAGGAACGATATAATAAAGTACATTATTTATGGAGGGTGAAACGAAATGACAGAGACACACATGCCAAAAGACAAAGGTTTGGATCATACGCTGAAGCTCTTGGACGAAGGGTACCGATTTGTAACCAATCGTTCGGATAAGTTTGAATCTCGTGTATTTGAAACAAGGCTGTTAGGGGAGAAAACCATTTGTATGGTAGGTGAGAAGGAAGCAGAACTTTTTTATGATAATGCCAAATTTTCTCGAAAGGATGCTTCTCCCGGGCGAATTCAGAAAACGCTGTTTGGTGAGGGAGGCGTTCAGGGATTAGACGGAGCGGATCACCATCATCGGAAAGCAATGTTTATGTCTCTGATGACAGAAGAAAGGCTGAACGAGATATCTGCTATCATCCGGGAAGAATGGGAGCAGGAAATGAAGCGTAATTCTAAGGAAGAAATACAGGTTTATCAAACAGCCAAATATGTATTGACGAAATCGGCCTTACGATGGACGGGGGTTCCTTATGAACAAGAAGACATCCCCGAATGGGCAGACCAGCTAAGTGACATGTTTGAAGATGCCGGTGCAGTTGGATGGAGCCATTGGCAGGCCAGACAATCCAGATCGAAAGCGGAAGAACGAATAACAGGCTTGGTGGAGAGAGTTCGCGAAAATACGGCGGAAGAGGTTCGTAAGGATAGTGCCGTATACCATTTTGCAATGCATCGGGACGTGAACGAAGAATTACTGGATGCTTCTGTTGTTGCCGTTGAATTACTGAACTTGTTGCGTCCAATCGTCGCAATTGCTGTTTATATAGACTTTGTCCTGCTGGCTGTACACGATTATCCAGAAGAAGCAGTGAAATTGGAGACAGAAGAAGATTTGCATCGGTTTATTCAGGAAGTAAGACGATTCTATCCGTTTTTCCCAGTTGCTCCTGCACGAGTCAAAGCGGATTTTACCTGGGGTGAATATACTTTTAAAGAAGGAACGTTAACCCTATTGGATTTATATGGTACAAACCATGACCCGGCTATTTGGGAAGAACCAGATCGGTTTCAGCCGGAAAGATTTCAAGGATGGAAGGAATCTCCATTTAATTTTATTCCGCAGGGCGGCGGAGAATTTGACATCGGTCACCGCTGTGCCGGCGAATGGATGACAATGGATGTTTTAAAAACGACACTCGACTTTTTCGTAAACCATCTTTCGTTTACATTTATTGAACAGGATTTGGATTATGAGATGAATGAAATTCCGCCTGTTCCAGAGAGCGGGGTAATTATTGAAGGAGTACAATCGAAATAAGATTTTTGTTTGAAGCTTGAAAGGGAATGGTGTATCGCTTTATGTGATACACCATTCCCTTTCTTTTTTTAACTCTGATAAATTATTTATCCCTTATTTGTTTTAATGTTTCATAGATTTTGAACATAATAATCAATAACTCACAATAAACTCGCACTAAGAGGCTTCCAATAACAATCGTGAGAAGACCTGAGAAAATAAGTAAAAATTCTTCTTCAATAATACCTGTAAAAATAGTAATAAGGCCGAATATAACGGATGCAGCAAGACCAACCCAAAATAATACTTTGATGATAATAGGTGTAATCATCTCTTCAAAACTGAAAAATTTGTTCATAAAGTTTCCTCCTTTGTTCTTTTTTAACAGTATACGTTAAAGACATCTGGTTTTACAAACAATTTCAGGTGTCTTACGTGTAATATTCATTGATAAAACATAGATGTCTAATATGATGATTTGGGTATGGGTATTTAGTTTTAAATTAGGTTTTAATAATCGGGAATATAGACTTTTATATATAGAACGTGAAACTTCCTTCCTGTTTTTCTGTTAAATACCCTAATTCTGCAGCTTTTGAGTTTGAAAATAATTAATTTGTGCTAATGTTAAGTATATACTAAAATATCAAACATTTTCATTCTGTGCGTAATGAACGCTTAGGGTAATTCGTTTGATGAAGTATAACTCAAAAAATAAGGAGTGGTAGGATGGAGAAAGAGGATAAACAGCAAGAAGAAAGTGTAGAGGAGGGATATGCTGCATCGATACCTGGTGGAGAGAAAGCGGAAGAGCAGCGTATGGAGCATGGGACACAGCAGCAGGAACCTTCTAATCAGCTTGAGCAAGAGCCGAACGAAGCAAAAACACATCTAGAGCAGGCTGCCGGCGAATCCAATGAAGCAGGGCAGAAGGAGAAAACAAAGGGATCGCAATTTGATTTTCAAGAAAGCTTTAATGAAATCAAAGGAATTGCATTAGACGCAACATTAAGGCCAAATACCCTTATTCATTCCGGCCGGTCGATAAAAGTGGAAACCAGTCTCATTATTTTCGCTTTATTAGCTGTGCTTGTAAGTATTTGCCATTATTTATTTTATAGATATGGTTTTGATGGGCTGTTCTACTTTTTGGGAGACATTAATTTCACTTTTGTTTTACAAACCTTTGTCTCTTGGCTTATTACTTTTGCGATAGGTTACTTCTCGCTCTATATTCTGCTGAAACAGTTCGGGAATAAAACAATGGAGCATAAGGAATTATTGACAAAATACGTGGTGGTCAATATTCCGTTTGTCCTTGTGTTTTGTCTCGTGACATTATTTTTTGGCTTATTATTCATTGATTTATTTATTGTAACATATGTATTTTCATTATTACTTTTCGGCTTTATACATGTTTATTTATTTTTAGCGCTTATGGAAAAATCCCGGTTTGATGTCTTTTGGACATTAACGGTATATCAGCTGGTGCTTATTGTTGCATCGTATTTCCTGGTTGGCGTGGACTTTGGAGGAATTTAATTTATTTTAATCAAAAAACCAGAGCGATCTTCGGATTACTCTGGTTTTTTGATTTGCCCAATAAAAGTGTCAGATTCCCTGCTGTTATGTCTTTTTAACTATTTCTGTACAAGGGTAGATATCTCTTCCTGTTTTTTAATGCTTACTAAAACAAGGCTTGGGCCTATACGGAACGCGGATTGAATAAACCTTAAAAAATGGGAAATTTAAAATAAATTTTAAATCATTTATCAGAATTTTATATTTAGGTATTGTCACAAAATGTTCAATGTTGTAACATTGTATTACAAGTTCAACTGAAAGCGCATACAAAGGGGTGTTTGAATGAAAGGTAAGCTATTTTTATTTACAGTACTTATTTTTACCTTTGTTTTATCTGGATGTAATTTTGAGAAGAAAGAAATTTACAACATCGCAACAGCAACCACCGGAGGTACATATTATCCGATCGGGGTCGGAATGGGGCAGCTTTGGACAGAGCATTACCGGGATCAGAATATCAAATTTAATGGACAGGCCTCCGCAGGTTCTGTTGAGAACATTGATTTACTCAAAAATGGAGAAGCTGATTTTGCCATACTCCAAGGGTTGATTTCGACACAGGCAGCAGAGGGAAGCGGTATTTATGAAGGAGACCAATACGAAGAGCTTCGGTCTGTGGGGATGATTTGGCCAAACGTAGAGCATTTTGTATTAATGGAAGATTTTGTTGCGTCTGGAGATATCTCTGATATTGCGGGCAGATCGTTTTCTGTAGGCCCTCAGGCAAGTGGAACAGAACAATCTACCGTAACAATGATGGAAGGGATTGAGTTAGGGAAAAGTGATATCAGAACAGAATACCTTGGATATGATGATACGATTTCGGCAATGAGGGATGGCCGGCTAAATGGCGGATCTCTTCCTGCAGGGGTACCCGTATCTGCTATTACAGATATGTATGCAAGCGGGTTGAATGCCGCTATTTTAGAGGTGACCGATGAACAAATGGAGGATATTAACGATATTGTTCATACATGGTATCGCTACACCATTGAGGCTGGTTCTTACCCGAGGCAGGAAAAAGATATTGATACGATTGCCCAGCCGAATATTTTAGTTACCACTTCGGATATGGATGAAGAAATGGTTTATAACTTAACCAAGATACTATTTGAAAATCGTGAATATATGATTGGGATTCATAATTCCGCCCGGGAAATGCAGGTGGAGACAGCTTTAGAAGGCTTGAATACACCGCTTCATGCTGGAGCTTACCGCTATTTTGAAGAGCAAGGTATAGAGATTGAAGAGCATCTGAAACCAGAAGAGTTAAGAGAGGAGGAAAATTAATGGCGAATGCACAGGCAAAAAAGGTAGATATCGAGAAAAATCCAAATGATAATCCAGTTGCAGATCCTAAATCGTTGCGTAATAAAATTATCGCTGTTGTCGGTATTATCCTATCGGTCTTTGTTTTACTCACTTCCAGTTATCTAAACATTCAGGAGTTTTATAGAAATACGATTTTTTTAATCTTAATCTTTGTAATGGGATTTTTGCTTCATCCGTCAAACAAAAAGAAGACAGGGAAAATATCATCAATAGATATCGTTATGCTGTTCCTGTCGATTATTTCCATTGGCTATATTACGGTAACGTATACAAATTTGCATGTGGATCGGTTATCCCAGGCGAATACAGTCGATTATATATTTGCTGTCTTATGTATTTTAGTATTGTTTGAGATAACACGCCGGGCTATCGGCTGGTTTATTCCTATTTTGAGTGTTATTGCTTTGCTTTATGGTATTTATGGTGCGTACTTCCCTATTGATTTTGCTCACTCCGGCTTTACATTTGAAAGAATGCTGTATCGTATTTACATGACGTCTGATGGAGTTTTCGGCAGCACGCTATCCATTGCTTCTACTTATATTGTGTTGTTTATCTTATTTGGTTCATTCCTTACTGTGAGCGGTGCAAGTAATTTGTTTAATGATTTAGCTCTGGCGATTGCAGGACAGCGCCGGGGAGGACCTGCCCAGGTTGCAGTTATTACAAGTGCACTGACAGGGTCATTGAACGGAAGCGCTGTAGCGAATGTGGCGACAACGGGTGCCTTTACGATTCCACTGATGAAAAGTATCGGATTAAAGCCGAAGTTTGCAGGCGGGGTAGAGGCTGCAGCTTCTACGGGAGGCATGCTGATGCCGCCGATTATGGGAGCTGCAGCATTTATTATGGCAGGTTTTTTAGGAATTCCTTATACGGCGATTGTTTTAGCCAGCATTCTGCCTTCCTTGTTATATTTTATTGCTTTGGTATTTGCGATTGATACAGAAGCAAAGAAGCTTGGACTGAAAGGAATTAGTAAGGAGAATATTCCAGATATCAAAAAGGTACTATTGGAAAGAGGCGCCTTGCTTTTGCCGATTATTGTTGTGATGGGGGTGCTTCTATTAGGAAAAACGGCAATTTTTGCCGGCTTTGCCGGAATCATTGCTACGATTATCACTTCCTACTTAACCAAAGATAAAACGAATCGGATTACCTTCTCTAAGCTCTTTGAGGCACTTATTGATGGAGCCAGAAACTCCGTTCAGGTTGCTATTGCCTGTGCATCTGTAGGGATTATTATTGCCGTTGTTTCTATGAGCGGTGTCGGATCGATGCTCGCCTATAATGTCGCGGATCTTGCAGGCGGAAATCTGTTTATTATATTAATACTGATTATGATTACTTGTATTGTGCTCAGTCTGGGGCTTCCATCAACAGCATTATATATTGTGGTAGCTGTAACAGCTGCGCCGGCGCTTGTCCAAGTAGGCGTTAATCCTTTAGCAGCTCACTTTTTTGTATTTTATTATGGTGCCATGTCTAACGTAACGCCGCCTGTAGCGTTAGCTGCCTATACCGGGGCAGGAATTGCGAAAGCGAATCCGATGCAAACAGCTTGGACAGCTTTACGGTTAGCATTTCCAGGGTTTATTATCCCGATCATTATTGTTTATGATCCAATCTTGCTGCTGCAAACGGACGAAGGGCCAATTAATTATTTCCTATTAGTACAAGCATTTATTTCTGCGATTATAGGAGTTTATGCCCTCTCTGTTGGATTCGGAAACTATATTCGAGTAAAATTAAATATAGTAGAAAGAATCATATTAATCGGAGTGGCCTTCTTCTTGATTTCTACGAGTCAATTATTAGACGTCATCGGCCTGGCATTGTTTGTAATTGTACTTGCTTTCCATTTTATAAGAAGCAGGCGGCTCCTGGAGGCAGGATAATAAAATGAAACCGTTCAAAAAAGAAAAGTTATCTGATATTATTTTTTCCCAGTTAGAAAATATGATTAAAACTGGCGAATACGCTGAAGGACAAAAGCTTCCTTCAGAGAATGAGCTCGCAAAATATTTTGATGTCAGCAGAGTTCCTATTCGGGAAGCAATCAGTAAATTAGTCTCAGTAGGCTATGTAGAGTCGATGCAGGGGAAGGGAAGTTATGTCAAGCGCCTGGATGCTGGGGATGAATTTAAAGAATATACTTACGGCGAATTTACAAAAAAAGAGTTATTTGATCTGTTAGAAATGCGAGCGCTATTGGAAGTGGAAGCAGCAGGCTACAGTGCAGTAAGGCATACACAAGAAGCACTTTCGAAAATTGAGCAGGCGCTGAAGGACTTTGAAGAAATCACGAGCAATGAATATTCGATTGGTTTAAAAGCGGATTATAATTTTCATCAAGCGATTATCCAATCCACAGAGAATAATTATATGATTCAAACCTTTCAAAATTTAGAGCGTGTACACAGAAATGCTTTGGAATATTCATTGAAACTGAATGTAGGAAAACCTAGAAAAAGAGAAGAGGTTTATAGCGAGCACGAACGTATTTATTTGGCAATCAAATCCCAAAATGCAGCAGAAGCCAAGGAAGCGATGTACTTACATCTGACAAACATGCGCAGAAAGTTGGGGGACGACAGAATATAGGTGGGTTAAATAATGAAAGAAAAAATAATAGAAAAATTGACTGAAATAGTAGGAGAGCGTTTGTTAATAGATGTGGATGACCGTGTCTCATACGGCTATGATGCGTCCTTTGGGCAGTATATGCCGGATTATGTTGTTCAAGTGATGTCAACGGAAGAGGTACAGAAAATTGTACAGCTGGCGAATGCTTATGAAATTCCCATTTATCCAAGAGGAGCGAGCACAAGCCTTTCTGGAGGTCCTCTACCTGTACACGCAGGTATTGTAATGGATTTTTCCCAGTGGAATCAGTATCTGGAAATTTTTCCGGATGATTTGTTAATCAAGGCAAGTCCAGGTGTGAAAACAGGAGATATTCATCAATTGGCAGAAAAGTATAACTTAATGTATGCGCCCGACCCTTCTTCTTCCTCGATCTGCACTATTGGCGGGAATTTAGCAGAAAACGCCGGCGGTCCCCGAGGAGTAAAGTATGGTGTGACAAAGGATTATGTATTGGGGCTGGAGGTGGTTACCGCGGAAGGAGAAGTTATCCGTACGGGTGGAAATACCGTTAAAAATGTGACCGGCTATGATTTAACGAAGCTTTTAATCGGATCAGAGGGGACCCTTGGAATTATTACAGAGGCAACTTTAAGGCTGATTCCAAAGCCGATGGATACGAAGACAGCAATGATTATATTCGAGGATTTGTATACTGCAGGAAAGTCTATTTCCAAAATATTAACATCGGGAGTAAGACCTTCTAAAATGGAGATTCTTGATCAGAATGCGATAAACAAAGTGGAGGATTATGCCGGACTGGATTTACCCAGAACGGCCGCGGCTATTCTGCTTGTTGAAGTGGATGGGGATACAGATGTATTGATGAAGGAACTGCATGTTATTCAGCAGGCTCTTTTAGAAATTGGTGTAGAGAATGTGCAAATTGCGAAAACCAAAGAGGAAGAAGCAAGGCTCTGGCAGGTGAGAAAATTAGTTTCACCTGCAATTGTCCAAAGCGGCTACACCAAAATATCAGAAGATGCGACCGTCCCGTTGAGTAAGATTCCAGACATGTTTCGGAAGATAGATGAAATGAAGAAAAAGTATAATCTGAATATTGTTGTATTTGGCCACGCTGGTGATGGCAACCTGCACCCAACGATTAATACCAATATGCGGGATGCGGATGAAGTTACCAGAGTGGAGGATGCGGTCGAAGAAATCTTTCATTACGCCATTGAATTAGGCGGGACCTTATCAGGTGAACATGGAATCGGAACGATGAAAAAACCGTTTTTCCCAAAAGAAGTAGGAGAAGCCGGCATGGTATTCCAGAAAGCGATTAAACAAGCGCTTGATCCGAAGAATATCTTGAATCCAGGAAAAATATTCCCGGAAGCGGGAGAGAAAAGGTTAGTGTTAAAAAATGACTGAGCAATTAATTGAAAAATTGGATTATCAGGCAACCTTTGATTGTGTGCAATGCGGGTACTGCTTGCCTGCTTGCCCCACCTATCTGGCTTTTAAAAAAGAAAAGCATTCACCGAGAGGGCGTATTAATTTAGTGCAGATGGCAGCGGAAGGAAAGATAGATATAGAAGACATGCGGGAAGGGATTGATTTATGTCTGGGTTGCCGGGCATGTGAGACAGTATGCCCCACCAATGTCCGTTACGGCGATATTCTGATGTCGGCCGTCGAGGTGCTGAAAGATAATAAAAAAATGGGACTGTTCGAGAAGGGAGTCAGAACAGCTGCTTTTAAAGTGGTTTTGAAAAACAAACAGATTCTGAGACTGGTGAACAGGAGTTTATATGCTTATCAGGTGACCGGAGTGAAGCGTGTGGTTAATCGGCGTAATCTTCTAAAACCGATGGAGAAATACCGAGACTTGAATAAAGCCATGCCGGAAGTCCAACTAAGTAAGCGGCTGAAAAATCCGCCGAATCCTTTTAGAAAATCAGCAATTCAGGTTGGTTTCTTTCAAGGCTGTATTATGGACGTATTTTTCAGCCGGATTAATGATCTAGCTGTTAACATTTTAAACGGACATGGAATGGAAGTGACGAATATTCCGTCACAAACATGCTGTGGTGCCCTGCAGCATCATGCAGGAGAGCACAATCAGACGGTAGAGCTAGCCAAGAAAAATATCGCAGCCTATGAGGGATATGACTTTGACTATATTGTTAATACCGTCGGCGGCTGTGGAGCGACGTTAAAAGAATACCCTAAGTTATTTCAGGAAGGAACGGAATGGCATGAGCGGGCATTAAAGTTTACGGCAAAGGTTAGGGATATTTCTGAACTGATGGCAATGGCTGATTTGGATTTTCAATATGAAATTCCGAAGAATGCTGTATTTCAGCCGTCATGTCATTTGGAGAATGTACAGCAGGTGTTTGAGGACCCGTTAAAAATCATTAAACGTATTCCCGGCCTGAACTACATGGAGTTAAAAGATAAAGCGCTCTGCTGTGGCTCAGCAGGTATTTATAATATCCTGCATTTTGAGGAATCCATGCAAATTTTAGATATGAAGATGAAAAACGTTAAAACAGCAAGACCGGAATTAATCATCACTTCCAATCCGGGCTGTCATATCCAAATGCAGCTGGGAGTAGAAAGAGAAGGCTTATCGGATGTGATTTCAGTGAAGCATATTGTGGAAGTAGTCGCGGAAGCTTGCGGTATTCAAACAACTTAAGCAGAGGCAGGGGAAGCACAGTGAAAGTAGACATAGTGATTGTTGGAGCAGGGATTATTGGCTTGAGCACCGCTTACCAGCTATCGAAAAAGCATCCAGATAAAGACATTGCAGTCGTAGATAAAGAAGCAGAGGTAGCGAAGCATCAGACAGGACATAATAGCGGTGTGATTCATTCAGGAATTTATTATAAACCGGGCTCCTACAAAGCGAGATTTGCCCGTAATGGATCGAAATCTATGGTGGAGTTCTGTGAAAAGCATCAAATTGAGTATAACCAATGTGGCAAAGTAATTGTAGCAACAAGTGAGTCCCAGCTTGCGAATATGAATAAACTATATGAGCGGGGAATCGAAAATGGATTAGATGTCGAACGTTTAAGCCGTGATGAAGTAAAAGAGATTGAACCATTTGTAAATACAGTCGGCGGGATCCACGTTAAAAATACCGGCATTGTGGATTTTAAAAAGGTTACAGAGAAATACGCCGAGCTGTTTATAGAAAATGGCGGCATGCTGCGGTTACATAATGAAGTGAAAGATATCCAAATGGAAACAGAAAAAATAACCGTAGTAACGAATGAAACGACATATGAAGCGGATTATTTGATTAATTGTGCCGGGTTATATAGTGATAAACTGGCTCGTATGGCGCGTATCGAGACAGATGTTCAAATTATTCCATTTCGCGGCGAGTATTTTGAATTAGATGAGCGTATTGAACATTATGTAAAAACGTTGATTTATCCAGTCCCTAATCCGGATTTGCCATTCCTGGGTGTCCATTTTACAAATATGATTGGCGGCGGAGTCGATGTAGGGCCTAATGCCGTGTTGGGATTTAAAAAAGAAGCATATCAAAAAATTGGTTTTAACCTGAAAGAAACAACGCAAATCATAACCTTTCCGGGGCTGTATCGAATGGGCATAAAAAACATGAAGGAAGCTATCGGTGAATATTATCGGTCATTTAGTAAAAAAGCATTTGTCAAAGAAGCACAAAAATTAATTCCTTCATTAACAGCAGCGGATATCAAGCCGATGGAAGCGGGAGTACGTGCGCAAGCGATGAAACCGGATGGGACCATGCTAGATGATTTCTATTTTGAAGAAAATGCGTCAAGTTTACATGTGTTGAATGCGCCATCACCTGCTGCAACGTGCTCGATTGAAATAGGAAAGGAAATTGCAAAGCGTTTTAACCAAAAAATGCCGGCGGTAACCTGAAAGGTATCTTTCGATAGTTTACACTTTTGATTTGGAAACAAACAAACCCCAGGATGTCTTCTATTATTTGAACGGAAGACATTCTGGGATTTTTGTTTAAGCAATATTTTCACAGCCGGACTTGCTGTAATTCCTCCGATGGAGGCAGCCAATCTTATGCTTTTGGACGTGTACGAGACCAGGAAATAGCTGTCATTATAATCAGAACAATGACGGAACTGATAAAGGCAGCCAGACTGATATTGCCGATAAGAGCGGCATCTTCCCCCTCAAAGAAATAACTGATAAAGATAGAAATAAGGCTGATTGAACTGACAACCATCGGTGGAACAATCCGTTTCTCTTTCACAAATATACTTATTAATATGAGAATAGCGGCAACGCCAAGCATGATTGGTAAGTATCCTGTTAAAAATTCCATTATATCACTCCAGTAACTGAACTAAATATGACGCTTCTATTGTATAAAGTTTCCCGATTTTGGATGTAATTAATCTGACACTTTTATCCTAATCCCTCTCTCATACAAAGAACAGGAGAATAAAGCTCTCTGTTCCTTTTTAGAATCGCCACTTAAATAAGAATCCAAGAGAAATTCCTGAAAAATAGGTTATTATATCAAACCGAGTACGGGGGGGACACATAGTCTATAGAGAAAGATTAAAGAAATGGAAAGGAGGTCCTTTACGGTGAGAGGTAGTAACAAACATCATCAAGGACAATTTAATCAAGGCTGGGGGAACCAAAATCAACAGGTACAAGGAGCTTCTATGAATGGGATGAATGGGAATTGCAATGGAATGCCACAGCAAATGCCAATGCAGCAAATGCCGCAGCAACAAATGCAGCCAGAATACTGTGCACCACAAGTATCACCTACACAACAAGGCCCAACACAAGTATCTCCAACAAAGCAATACGTTAAAACAAACGTTTCTAATACTGAGGTAAAGCATGTCCATCCTAGTCACACTACAAATGTTAATAAGCATATGACAACACACAAACACTATTTCCCTCATACAGAATCTGTTGTAAATGATATTAAAGAACAGCATGTTATGTGCGGAAAGCCGCATCATCCTTGTCCGCCGCAAGGCCCTTGCGGATGCTAAGGAGCTTTGTGTGTAACTAGAAAAATCATCGATTCGCAGTTTGATGTGATGCTGCGGATTGGTGATTTTTCTCTGTCAAAAAATCGGCCAAGTTATCATAGTATTGAGAAAAAATAGCGTGGGACTTGGTTTCTTTAGAAGAAATCCGTTATAATAGGAAAAGGTTCATTTTAAATTTTTAGGCAGAGAGGATCGAGTATATATGAAGCAAGAGATTGGTGTTATTGGCTTAGCTGTTATGGGTAAAAATATTGCATTAAATATAGAAAGCCGTGGCTTCGCTGTATCTGTTTTCAACCGTACCTACCAGAAAACAGAAGAATTTATGGCAAACGAAGCAAAAGGGAAGAACTTCTATGGTGCCGAAACGATTGAAGATTTTGTTCAATCTTTAGAGAAGCCCCGCAGAATAATGCTTATGGTGAAAGCTGGACCAGCGACAGATGCAACGATCGCATCCCTGCAGCCATACTTAGAAGACGGCGACGTGTTGATTGATGGAGGAAATACACTTTATGAAAATACGATGCGCCGTAATGAGGAATTAGATAAAACCGGTATCCATTTCATTGGAACTGGTGTATCCGGCGGGGAAGAAGGCGCATTAAAAGGACCTTCTATGATGCCTGGCGGACAAAAAGAAGCATATGATTTAGTTGCTCCAATCTTTGAAGCAATTTCTGCTAAAGTAGATGGCGAACCATGTGTAACGTATATCGGACCAAATGGTGCAGGACATTTTGTGAAAATGGTTCATAATGGAATTGAATATGGAGATATGCAGTTAATCGCTGAAGCATATGATTTAATGAAGAATGTGGTCGGCTTAGATGCAAAAGAATTGCATGAAGTGTTTAAAGAGTGGAATAAAGGAGAGCTAGACAGCTTTCTAATTGAAATTACAGCAGATATTTTCACAAAAGTGGATGAGGAAACGGGCAAACCGTTAGTGGAAGTGATCCTTGATAAAGCGGGCCAAAAAGGTACTGGAAAATGGACAAGCAAAAATGCCCTGGACTTAGGTGTGCCGCTTCCATTAATTACAGAGTCTGTATTTGCACGTTTTATTTCTTCCTTAAAAGACGAGCGCGTAAAAGCAAGCAAAGTGTTCTCCGGTCCTGCTAAAACGGAAGTATCTGAGAGCAAAGAAGAGCTTGTGGAAGCAATTCGTCAGGCGCTTTACATGAGTAAAATTGTTTCTTACGCACAGGGCTTTGCGCAAATGCGTGCAGCGTCTGAAGAAAACAATTGGGACTTGAAATATGGCGATATCGCAATGATTTGGCGCGGCGGATGTATTATCCGTGCAAACTTCCTGCAAAAAATCAAAGAAGCATATGATCGCGATGGAGATCTGCCAAACCTGATGCTCGATCCATACTTCAAAGAGATTGTTGAAGGATATCAAGCGTCTCTTCGTAAGGTTGTTTCTTTAGCTGTGCAGCATGGTGTTGCTGTACCGACGTTCGCGAGTGCGATTGCTTACTATGACAGCTATCGTTCAGAGGACCTGCCAGCTAACTTAATCCAGGCGCAGCGCGATTATTTCGGTGCGCATACGTATGAGCGTAAGGATAAAGATGGTGTATTCCATTCACAATGGTTTTAATGAATTTGTGAGAAAGATGTTTGATTTTTAATAATGCTATGATGTCCCGGAGTCAATTGGTTGATTCCGGGACTTTTTAATATCACTCCGTGTAAAGTAAGCAGCATGAAAAAATAAGATGGGGCGGGATAACGATGAGAAAAAGAATGGGATGTTTACACGCTCATTACTCCAATATAAAATATTTGGATGATGTACTTTCCGAATTTAATATCGAATTGATTCATTTTGTTGATCCTGCATTAATGTATCGAGTTACTTCTGATGAAAAATTCCAAGAATCCGACGCTCAAAAGAAAGTCAATGAACAAATAGCGTGGATGGCTCAATGTGATGTCGATGCCATCCTTATTACTTGTACAAATTATATAGGCCTTTTAAAGGAAGACCAGCTCTCTATAGCTGTGCCGATTATAAAAATCGATGAACCTTTTTTTGATTCCATTTGCCAGATAGATCAGCCTCAGGTTATTCTTTTTTCAAACCCTGCAACTGTTAAAGGGACGATGGAACGTCTGAAGCAGCATGCAGATTGTCATCAGCAACCGTTAGATATAGAAGTTAAAATTATCTATGATACTTTTGACTTGATCATGCAGGGGATGAAAAAAGAATATAATCAAAAAATTTCCGAGTTCTTAAATCAAATGACAAAGGATAATAATAAAATTATTTCTGTTGCGCAATTATCTATGGTTGAGGCATCCCGGCAGGTGGAGGGTAATTCATCGAAGCCGATTATTAACCCGTTAGATACACTCGTATCCTTTATGGTTGAACATTTGAAATTAGAGAAAAATGATAATGTGCTTTACTGAATAGAAAAGAACGAGAACACCGTATTTGCCCATCAATATGCTTTCTTGATTCTTGGTAAAAATGATATATTTACATAAGGCAGGGAGTGAATATTATGTCAATTATAGATAAATTAAAGCTTCATAAATACAACAGTATGGCTGTTATTAATCAGCCGAATGACTATGGTGTATTCACGGAATCAAATCAAGCATTGCAACAAGAGCATGATGCGATATTTATTTTTGTAGAAACGTTGGATGAGATGATTACATATACAAATCAAATTTTAGAGCAGCAATTACTGCTTCCCAAAGGATATTTATTTTTTGCCTACCCTAAAAAGGGAAATAAGCGGTATACAACCTCTATCCATAGAGATGAGATTTTCCCCGCTATGAAGGTGGACGAAGAAGGGTATGTGTCAGGAAGTGATCTGAAATTTGCCCGTATGGTAAGTATGGATGACGTGTTTACCGTAATTGGCTTAAAACGCGAGAAGCAAAAAGAGAAGAAATCCGCCTCGTCGAGCCAGCGCGTAGCAGATTATGCCGAGAATGTGAAAGATATTGAAGCGTTATTGGCAGCATTTCCTGAGGTGCTTTCATTTTATCAGAGTCTGACACCTGGCTATCAAAAAGACTGGGCGCGCTATCTTTTTTCCGCGAAACAGCAAAAAACACGTGACAAGCGTAAACAGCAAATGCTTGATATTTTGTCTCAAGGGTATAAATCGATTGATTTGTACCGCCAGCAGAAGAAATAATTGGCTTTAAAAGAGGAATCGCCCGTATCATTTTCACTGAATGAAGTTTCATTTTATCCGTCAAAGAGGAGGACTGTTATGATTAAACAAATTCCAGTAACCAATGATGAAATTTATGATCTGTCCGCTTTTGCCTTTCAAGTTACACCCGCACCAGGAGAAATAGAAAAGAAAAAAGAAGCAAAAAAGAATGAAACAGTTTGGGGCTGGGTGGAAGGAGAAAATCTTGCTGCAAAGGTCCATCTGATTCCATTGGAAACACGTATCCATGGCAAGGTTATCAAAACAGGGGGCATTGCCTCTGTGGCAACTTGGCCGGAGTATCGGAGGAAAGGAGCTGTTCGGCAGCTGCTTATCCACGCTCTAGGTGAAATGAAAAAAGCAGGTTATCTTGTTTCTTATTTGGCGCCATTCAGTGTCCCGTTTTACCGGAAGTTTGGCTGGGAAATGACCATCAATGAAATGCAGTTTACAATTCCAATGGAACATGTGCCTAAATACAAGGATATAACAGGCTGTGTGCGTCGGATGAAAAAGGGTGAAGAAGCGATTTTAAAAGAGGTTTATCATGCTTATACCGAACAGTATACAGGGATGCTGGTACGCGATAATCATTGGTGGGAGCACAAGATTTTCAGTAAAGAAGAATTAATTACAGCGATTAGTTATGATGATGCGGGCAAGGCAGACGGATATGTCCGTTATCAGGTAAAGAATAGTAAGCTGGACATCGATGAATGGGCTGCGGTTACCCCGGAAAGTAAAAAGCGGCTGCTTCAGTTTATTGCTAATCATGATTCAATGGCAAAGGAAGTACAGATGACACTGCCGGATGATGATTTATTTCCGCTTTTTCTGGAAGAGCCGAGAGCAAAGCAAGAACAAAAGCCATATTTTATGACAAGAATTGTTGATGTAGAAGCCTTTCTAAAGGTATATCCATTTTTGACGCCGGCAGAAAAGGAAGAAAGCTTTAGATTGAAAGTGGAAGATGGCGTTTTGGAAGAAAACAGTGGCGTTTATCAGATTTATTTTCAAAACGGATCACATTATGCAGAAAAAACAGAGGAGACGGCAGGAGAGAATGTGACAGCATCGGTGACAATTCAACAATTAACGATGATTTTGTTAGGGAAACAAACCTTGGAGCAGCTTTACCAGCAGGCGTTTATCTCAGGTGAATTAGAAAATATGATAAAGCTGGATACGTATCTCCCTAAGAAAAAACATCCGTATCTTGCAGATTTTTTCTAAACTACAATAAAAACCAAAGTCGATCCTCTATATCAAGAAGACAGACTTTGGTTTTTTCCATTAGACTTCCTTACTGCTTGCCGTTTCTTTTTTGGCTTCTGTAGCATCATCTATTTTTTTCTGGTGATACATACTATTTAATAACGCGCCTACCAGAAGAATAATACCTGTTAAGAAGAACCAGATCATCAGAATGATAATTCCTCCAAGACTTCCATACGTTGCAGAGTAATTGCCGAAGTTAGATACATAAATGGAAAAAGCAAAAGAACTCACCAGCCATAAAATACTTGCTGTTAATGTTCCAGGTAAAATATGGCGGAAAGGAAGCCGTTTATTGGGCGCAAAACGATATAAGCCGAGTAAAATAATGGTAACAATTACAATGACCATCACTAAACGTGAGATTTGCAGAATAAACCCGGTGCCTTCGCTGATGCCGATAAAGGAAATCAAGAAATTGATAATAGCATCTCCGAATACAAGCAAAATGATAGATGAAATGGCCGCTAACAGTACGCCGATAGTCAGCAGGATAGCTATTCCGCGGGCTTTAATAAATGATCTGGTTTCTTCCACTTCAAATGCTTGATTGGATACCTTAATGAAAGCATTGATTCCGTTGGATGCAGACCAGATTGTACCTAAAATCCCGACAGTCAATAATCCGCCGCGGGGGGTCTCTACCAAGCTGATAATATTTTCTTCAAAGGTTGCTGCAAGCTCTTGCGGTAAGATGGAGCCGAGGAACCCGACAGCATCTTCCGGGCTTATGTTAAAATAAGGGATAATTGCAAAGCCAACGATAAGAAGCGGGAAGACGGCTAATAGAAAATAATAAGCAAGCGCAGCTGCAAGTAATGTCGTATTATTTTCGGTGAAACGTTTCATAAAATCTTTGCCGAATTGTTTAATATCCATAGTCGCCTCCAATAAAATTTTTTCATACCTTTCCATTTTAGAGGGAGTCCCTGAAAAATGGAATAAATATATCCATAACGATTAGGGAAAGATGAAGGTATGTAAATTCTATACCCAAAAATGAAGAGATGTAATCTTGGTAAATGGGAAATAAGATAACTTTCTGTACGTATGACAGAAGACGAACACCAGCCTTGATGATTTTCATCACCGCAGGAAGATTGTCTGGGGAGGCGTTTGTTTGCCTGAAGAGTTGTGCGTCAGTGGGCAAAGAATTTGAAGAAAATACCATGTACTTGTATGACTCCCTTTAACGAATGCCGGGTTTTCTGATATTATAAAGAAGAAACGTTTTATTTATTTTGGCAGGTGGTATAATATTGTTTAAAGAGGCTATTCAAAAAGTCTGATTGAAAAAATTGAGAAATATGGGCGGCAATCGAAGAGAATCGGCAAGGCCATTTGGTCCTTTTGAACAAGCAGGAGCCGGGTGCAGCTGTTCTTAGATAAGAAATATTCAAGCCCAAACTTATACGCGCTTATATTTTGAAGAAGGAGGGGTTTTTTACATATGCCTATTATTTCCGTAGGGATTTTACTTGTTGCTATCGCGTTTGCGGTCGTGTGTTGTTATATAGCCTTTATGTTAAATCGGCTTACGTATAATATTCGTTCGCTCGGCAAATCAGTCGTAAAAATGGAAGAAGAAATGAATCACATCACACCTGAAATTTCGACATCCTTACAAGAAGTGAACCATTTAATTGATGATACGCACGAGAAGCTGCAGGCAACAGACAGTGTCTTTGGGTCTTTAGAAGATGTAGGCACCTCTGTCCAGAGCTTAAATGAAGCTTATAAAGTGAAACGACAAGCATTGGATGATGCGAAATTGGAAGAAAAATTAAATCTGGCAATGAAAGGTATCACGTGGAGTGAAGCTGCGATGCAGATTTATAAAAGTTACCAGGCAGGTAAAACAAATAAAGTCAACCAGACGAGGGAGGAAGTAAAATGACATTAATCGGAGTCGGCGTCATTATTATTGGAGTCGCAAGTGTTATTTTAGCTATTTTTATTGCTCATTTATTAAATAACTTAGCAAGTGTATTAAGCGGCGTCGATAAGACAGTACAGCAATTACCGGAGCAAATGGATGGTATTTTAAAAGAGACAACAAGTATTATGCATGAAAGTAACCAGGCTTTAGCTGATATTAATAACAAGATGGAGCAGCTGAGCCCGCTGTTTTATATCGTTGGTGATGTTGGGAATGCAACACGGAAGCTATCTTCTTCCTTAGTGGATGTAACGGATTCTGTAAAAACAAAAACAGAAGTTGGTCAGGAAGTTTCCGGTAAAAACAACTTAGGCGGCGTGTATGGCGGAGTTGCCCTTGGTTATTATTGGTTAAAGAAAAAGCGGGATTTAAAACGCGAGAAACGGGCATATACCCATGAGCAATAAAGGATCTAAAACGGGTATCGTTGTCAGTTCAGCTGTTGGTGCTGTATTAGGCTGGGCAGCAAGTTCTTATGTAGATAAGAAACGAAATTTAGAAGAAAATCCGTCATTATTAACTCGTCTGCGTGATTTTGAACAGCGTCTGTATCATGATGGTTTTCAAAAATCGACAGAGCTTCAGGAGATACGGCAGGAAGTAGAAAATAGAATTGCAGAAGAAAAGTAAAAAAAACGCTTGGAACCTTTGTTCCAAGCGTTTTTGAATGGAGCTACTTTCTGTTCTGTTTTACAAGAAAATATCCAATAGTAGCTAAGCCATAAATGCCTTGCAAATTTTTATTGGCTATCGTCATATTTGCTTCTTCTGTAGTTTCCTGTAATTGATTTGCTGTTTTAAGTACAGACGACGACAGGTTGTGTGTAGCTCGTCCTGCATCACCAACTAAGTAGAATAAAGGAGATAATTCCTTGATTTGTTGATTCACTTGCTGCAAGGTTTCATTTCCTGTTTTAAGGACATCTGTTATTTGCGAGGTGATGCCTTCTACTTGCTCCGGCAGTTGATCCGTTGTTTTTTGAGCACTTGCGATGAGTTTGCCCGCCCCTCCTAATTTTAGAAAAAGAAAAGCAGCTACCGCCAATAAACCAAGTCCAATCAGAACAGCTCCAATACCTAATACAATTAATATCCAATCAGCCATAATCATACCTCCGAATCATTATTCCTAAATATACAATATCACATGAGGAACAGTTTCAAACATTTATTTTTATTTTAGCATACTACAAAAGATAAGTCATAAACCTAAGGATGCGCCCATAAATTTTAATAAAGGCTTTGGCAGTTTATATTCCTTAACGTTTGTACATGCTGTAGGAAACAGCTTTGTAATAGCAGAACGTGTGAAGAATCCGTTTTTCTCAGATTAGCTTGAGACAGCGGCTGCTCGTCCCGGTAAAAGGTTACTAACATGTATTATTGCCATCCTTATATCGACTATTTCTGGATAGTGCCAAAATACATCCCTGAAGATGGGAACGAAAGGAACGAGACAATATGTCTAAAAAGAAAAAGCAGGCCTTCTGGTTTCTTGGTTTATTATTACTTATTTTCTTATTACAGTATCCCACCAAACAAGCAATTAATTCTTCTAATTCTACGTGGTCGATGCCGTTAAACGGAAAAGTGATTGTTATTGATCCGGGGCACGGCGGACCAGATGGCGGCGCGGTAGGATCAGACGGCACCGTTGAAAAAGATATTGCACTGTCTGTAGCTAAAATTGTGCAGTCTTATTTGATGCAGCATGGTGCGATTGTTCATTTGACGCGTGAAGAGGATGTGGATCTGGCAGCGGAGGGGACAAGCGGTCTGGCTAATCGTAAATCAGAGGATATACGAAATCGATTAGCGTTTATTCAGGAGAAAGAAGCTGAGTTTTTTATTTCCATCCATTTAAATGCATTACCTGATTCCCAGTGGCATGGGGCTCAGACCTTTTATTACCCAAGGTTTGAGGAGGGAGAACATCTGGCGACAATGATTCAGGAGGAAATTATCCGTAATTTAGAAAATACGGATAGACAGCCCCTTGCGATTGACCAAATGTATTTATTAAAGCATGCAGAGGTTCCTGGTGCGTTAGTAGAGATTGGTTTTTTATCGAATGAGGTAGAACGGGAGCTATTAAAAGATGATACGTATCAGAGACAAATGGCGGCTAGTATTTATGAAGGAATCTTGCGTTACGTTACGGAAGAACCGCAGGCAGAGGAAAGTGAGTAAACAGTGCCAGGATGACGATGGCTTTTTAACTTTGACCCGTGAAGAGGCTTTGGCAGATGTCAGGTCTTTTTTATGGATAAATACTATCGCAGCATGAGCGTCCGTAATTTCTCCAACGAGGGACAGAAAAGAAATGTAAATAATAGATGGAGAAAAACGGACGCTGCATTTCCTGATTAACTCAAGCTAACATTCAGTTGGTTAAAGAGCAAACCAACTGAATGAAGTTTCGTTTTATGTTATACTTGCACTTGGACAGATTCATAAGGGATGGTGAAAATATGTTAACACAAGAAGAGGTTATTGAGTTACTCAGCTCTATAAAGGATCCTTTTTTACATAGAAACTTGAAGGAATTGAACGCGATTACTTCTGTTACCATTAAGGAAGAGAAGAAGCATGTCAGTGTCAAGGTTGGAATTTCCAAGATGAATACTGGCGAGCAGATGCAGATGCAGCAAGAAATTGTTGGTGTTTTAAAACGGAATGGTGCCAATACAGTTGGTCTCCGATTTGAACAGCTTCCTGATGAAACAGTGAAGAAATATCAGTCTGAAGCAGAAAAAGAAAAAGAAGAAACGCTGATCAGCGGCGCCACTAATACACAATTTATCGCCGTGGCAAGTGGAAAAGGCGGTGTTGGTAAATCAACTGTAACCGTTAACTTAGCTGTTTCCTTGATGCGTCTAGGCAAAAAAGTAGGAATAATTGATGCAGATATTTATGGCTTTAGTGTACCGGATATGATGGGCATCGAGGAAAGACCAGTCGTTCGCGGAGAAAAGATTATTCCTGTTGAGCGCTTTGGTGTCAAAGTCGTCTCCATGGGATTCTTTGTGGAAGATAATTCGCCAATTATCTGGCGCGGACCGATGCTCGGGAAAATGTTAAACAGCTTTTTCACAGAAGTAGAGTGGGGAGAATTAGATTATCTATTGCTTGATTTACCACCTGGAACAGGCGATATCGCAATGGATGTCCATGAACTCTTACCATCTTGTAAAGAGGTTATTGTAACAACACCTCATCCGACCGCAGCTTTTGTAGCGGCTCGTGCGGGACAAATGGCTCTGAAAACAGATCATGAAATCCTTGGTGTTGTGGAGAATATGGCATATTTTGAAAGCAAGAAAACCGGTGAGAAGGAATATGTTTTCGGAAAAGGCGGAGGTAAGAAGCTTGCCGATGTTTTGAAAACAAAGGTTCTTGGTCAATTGTCACTACAACAGCCGTATGAAGAAGAGGATGAATTCGCGCCGTCTGTTTACCAGGAGGACCATCCAAATGGCAAAGAGTATCATAAGGTAGCTGCCAAAATCATTGCGAAATTAGAGGAATAGGGGTGCAAACAAACGGGGTGTCTGTTTAGATAAACAGCACCCTATTTGTTTTAGAGAAATGCATGCAGTAATTCCTTAACCGGATGAATTTGCGCCTTCGTTTTCGTTTTTCTTTTCTTCTTTATTCTCTTCGGAATTTCCGCTATTTTCTCCACCACCGCCGGAAGCGTTTTGCTTGGCAGCTTCTTTTAATGCCTGATCTATCTTTTCCTGAAATAATGGAGATTGAAACGCTTCTTGAATTGTTTTCTCCAAATGAGCACGGAATGCTTGGCTCGTCATGATAGAAAGCATTTGCTCATCCACCTTAGGGTTATTTAATATCTCAATCATTTGCTCTTGAAACTGACTATCATGCATCAGGTCCTTCATCAGGTTCTTTTGTTCTGCGGAGATGGATTTCGCATAAGTTTGTATGAATTCAGGGTCTTGGAACATTTTTTTCCAGTTTTCCTTGCTGTCTTCAGATGATAAAGCTTTTGTAACTGCCTCTTTTACTTCATCCGATTCAATAACCACGCTTTCCTGCAGTTCGTCATCGTTTAGTATATCCTTTAACGCTTTTTTGCCTTCCTCAGTCTGCAGGATATCGACAACCATTCGTTTCGTGGTTTCGTATTCTGCTTCACGGGATTCATCATTATTTCCACAAGCAGAGATAAAGCAAAACAATAGGAGTAGAAATAGAATGGACAGGTGACGTTTCATAATTTACGCTCCTTTCTTCATGGAATCAGAAAGTATACCTTTTTCATGAATTTATTTTCAGGTTGGGATTACATTAGCTTGGCCTCAGGTGCCAAAAATCAACATTTTCCGCAATAATCATGTGTTTCAGTCGTTGATACTTCTTCAGTGATAAGAATATAATCTACACTCTTAATATGTTTGATAATTTAACAAAATATACACAAGCAATGAAGAAAAATAGGTCACTTCATGATAAAATACCAGTGGTTACTTCTTTAGGGGGTGAAGAATTGAACACAAGAATATTGGTTAATTTCTTTTGGAAAGCATTCTGGCTTGGCGGGCTTGCTGGATTAATTGCGAGCTTTTTTATACGGCCGGAGGAATATCTTACATATATGTCTCCGTTTGATGCAATGGAGTTATTTGGGGTATTTGTTTTCTTTTTAGGGCTTGGCCTGACTTTTGCGGCGGTAAGTATGACAGGTTTCTTTGCATATTTATTTGTGAATCGGATGGGGCTGAATGTTTTTAAAGGATACTGGCCTACTGTGCAGGTTGGTTTGATTATTTTTATTTTATTTGATCTGGTCTATTTTCCATATCGCGCCACAGATGGAGAGGTAGCAATTTATTGGTTTATATTGATTGCTGCTGCGATGCTTTTGATTGGCTGGATTGTAGCAAAGATAAAAGCAAAAGGGACGAATTCGACAGCTTTTATTCCAGCACTTTTTTTCATGGTTGTTTTTACAACTGTCGAATGGGTTCCCGGCTTAATGGTAGATGGTACAGATTATGCCTGGTTAATGGTTGTTCCGCTATTAGTATGCAACACCTACCAGATGTTAACGCTGCATCGCTTGCCTTTTGTGGAAAAAGAACCGAAAAAGGAGCAAAAATCGGCATCAAATCCAAAAAAAGGGCAAACGAAGAAAGCGTAAGTCTCAGAGCCCTTCCTTCCTTACCATGGAAGAGCTCTGTCAGCTTGCTTTATCTGATTTATGTAAAAGTATGCCGAAGCTGTTTCTTCTATATGATAAAAAGACAGCTCCTCTTCAGATAATGAGGGGAGCTGCCTTTCACGTTTACGTCTGTGTTGATAATTTATATTTAAAAGACCGGCTCATCGCCTAAGTCTAAATTTGTGAATGAAATTCCTTATGAAAGAGGAAGAATTGAGAAATGGAAACAAGGATTAATCAATAAGTTCCGTATCTGCTTTTGCCTGGTTGACCATTTCCGATATAGTAATTAAACCATACCCTTTGTTTTTCAAGCCGGGAAGAACTGTCTCTAAAGCTTCGGCAGTCTGTTTGGCGCTATCAGAAGCGTGTAGCAGGATGATATCACCATTTTCTGTTTGCTCCATGACTTCATCAATAATTGATTCTACTCCGGGATTCTCCCAATCATCCGGGTTGACATTCCAATGAATAACCTGAAATTGCATACTTTCTGCCAATTCGATGATTTCTTCATTCAGATGGCCATGAGGTGTGCGGAGAAGGCGAATATCTTCATACCCCAATTTATCCATAACCTCTTGTGCTTTTATTAAATCTTGTCTTATTTGTTCTGGTTCCTGATCTAAATAACTTTTATAACGATAGCCGAGCAGCCCAATTTCATGTGTGCCTTCAGAAATTGCTTCTAATAAATCCGGATGACGTTCCGCCCATTCTCCGCTGACGAAAAAGGTAGCTTGTACTTCTTCTTTCTCCAGTACTTCAAGAATGCTTTCTACTTTTTCCTCTCCCCAACTGATATTGAAGGTGACGGCAACATCTTCTAAATCTTCATTCCCTTTTGAAAGAGCAGCAGGCTCATCCTTCGTGAACATAGCCATAATAGAAGGAGTTTGCGTCCAAATAAGAATGGCTGCTGCTAAAACAATCACGGTGCTTAATATAATTTTCTTCCGGTTCAAACGAATTGTGTAGAAGTGATTCACTTTTGTTCCTCCTTTTTTAATGTAGTACAACCCATGACAAGCATTTGTAGTAGTGCGAAATAATTCGTTCTAGTTTATGTATATGTTCTGTTTATAGAGATATGTACAAGCTTGCAATATTCTTTTAAAGACAATTGGTATCCAGAGGAGCAGCGGATGTGTTGGCGAAGGAAAGAAACGGCAAGTTATATATGGTATAGGTATATTTTGCAGAGATAATGTTAAAATTGAGAGGAGACAGAAGGAGCTTTTTGTGGTTACTTGTTTCACCAAAACTATTACTGATGAAACATTCCGGCTAAAAGCGTTGTAATTATGTATCACATTTACTGATTGTGACTGGAACTGTTCATCCTGATTAAAATGACGATGCTCAGTCTGCGGTTTTACAATCATTTTTACATAGAAAATAGAAAAAGTGATTTGTTTAGTCATTTTTTTATAAAAAGGTATTGCCCTTCTCTATTTTCTATGGTATATTAATTTTTGTTGTCGGAAGCAAACGAAATAAAGCGAAATTATTTCGACAAAATACTTTAAAAAAAGTGTTGACAACAAAAACGAAACATGATAAATTATATCTTGTCGCTAAAAACGACAGAAACAAATTGCTCTTTGAAAACTGAACAAAACAACCAGTACGAAAGAAGAAAGACAACCTCGTTTTTCTTAAAAAATAAGTCAGAAGTTGACTTCTGAAAGCTAATGTTTCAAACACTTTTATGGAGAGTTTGATCTTGGCTCAGGACGAACGCTGGCGGCGTGCCTAATACATGCAAGTCGAGCGCGGGAAGCGAACGGAACTCTTCGGAGGGAAGTTCGTGGAACGAGCGGCGGACGGGTGAGTAACACGTAGGCAACCTGCCTGTAAGACTGGGATAACTCGCGGAAACGCGAGCTAATACCGGATAACACTTTCTATCACCTGATGGAAAGTTGAAAGGCGGCTTTTGCTGTCACTTACAGATGGGCCTGCGGCGCATTAGCTAGTTGGTGAGGTAACGGCTCACCAAGGCGACGATGCGTAGCCGACCTGAGAGGGTGATCGGCCACACTGGGACTGAGACACGGCCCAGACTCCTACGGGAGGCAGCAGTAGGGAATCTTCCGCAATGGACGAAAGTCTGACGGAGCAACGCCGCGTGAGTGATGAAGGTTTTCGGATCGTAAAACTCTGTTGTCAGGGAAGAACAAGTACGATAGTAACTGATCGTACCTTGACGGTACCTGACCAGAAAGCCACGGCTAACTACGTGCCAGCAGCCGCGGTAATACGTAGGTGGCAAGCGTTGTCCGGAATTATTGGGCGTAAAGCGCTCGCAGGCGGTTCTTTAAGTCTGATGTGAAATCTTGCGGCTCAACCGCAAACGTGCATTGGAAACTGGAGGACTTGAGTGCAGAAGAGGAGAGTGGAATTCCACGTGTAGCGGTGAAATGCGTAGAGATGTGGAGGAACACCAGTGGCGAAGGCGACTCTCTGGTCTGTAACTGACGCTGAGGAGCGAAAGCGTGGGGAGCGAACAGGATTAGATACCCTGGTAGTCCACGCCGTAAACGATGAGTGCTAGGTGTTAGGGGGTTTCCGCCCCTTAGTGCTGAAGTTAACGCATTAAGCACTCCGCCTGGGGAGTACGGCCGCAAGGCTGAAACTCAAAAGAATTGACGGGGACCCGCACAAGCGGTGGAGCATGTGGTTTAATTCGAAGCAACGCGAAGAACCTTACCAGGTCTTGACATCCTTTGACCGCTCTAGAGATAGAGTTTTCCCTTCGGGGACAAAGTGACAGGTGGTGCATGGTTGTCGTCAGCTCGTGTCGTGAGATGTTGGGTTAAGTCCCGCAACGAGCGCAACCCTTAATCTTAGTTGCCAGCATTTAGTTGGGCACTCTAAGGTGACTGCCGGTGACAAACCGGAGGAAGGTGGGGATGACGTCAAATCATCATGCCCCTTATGACCTGGGCTACACACGTGCTACAATGGACGGAACAAAGGGAAGCGAACCCGCGAGGTCCAGCAAATCCCATAAAACCGTTCTCAGTTCGGATTGCAGGCTGCAACTCGCCTGCATGAAGCCGGAATCGCTAGTAATCGCGGATCAGCATGCCGCGGTGAATACGTTCCCGGGTCTTGTACACACCGCCCGTCACACCACGAGAGTTCGTAACACCCGAAGTCGGTGAGGTAACCTTTGGAGCCAGCCGCCGAAGGTGGGACGAATGATTGGGGTGAAGTCGTAACAAGGTAGCCGTATCGGAAGGTGCGGCTGGATCACCTCCTTTCTAAGGATATATAACGGAATTCGTACGTGGTTGTTTGGTTCAGTTTTGAGAGAGCAATTCTCTATCATATTTAGATGGGCCTGTAGCTCAGCTGGTTAGAGCGCACGCCTGATAAGCGTGAGGTCGGTGGTTCGAGTCCACTCAGGCCCACCATCTAATTATATTATATTTATGGGGCCTTAGCTCAGCTGGGAGAGCGCCTGCCTTGCACGCAGGAGGTCAGCGGTTCGATCCCGCTAGGCTCCATTTTTGTACCTTGAAAACTAAATAAGAGTAACAACGACATCAAACTTTAAAAATAAGGCAAAAAAGCTATTGATATAGCGACACAACTGATTACATTCTGTAATCAGCCATCTTATTCAAAAACTTTAGTTAAGTGAATAAGGGCGCACGGTGGATGCCTTGGCACTAGGAGCCGATGAAGGACGGGACTAACACCGATATGCCTCGGGGAGTTGTAAGTAAACATGATATCCGAGGATTTCCGAATGGGGGAACCCACTGTTCGTAATGGAACAGTACATCTATCTGAATACATAGGGTAGGTGAGGCAGACCCGGGGAACTGAAACATCTCAGTACCTGGAGGAAGAGAAAGAAACATCGATTTCCTGAGTAGCGGCGAGCGAAACGGAAAGAGCCCAAACCAAGAAGCTTGCTTCTTGGGGTTGTAGGACATTCCATTGGAGTGACAAAGAAATTCTTTAGATGAATCGACCTGGAAAGGTCAGCCAAAGAAGGTAACAGCCCTGTAATCGAAAAGGAATTTCCTCCGGAGTGTATCCTGAGTACGGCGGAACACGTGGAATTCCGTCGGAATCCGGGAGGACCATCTCCCAAGGCTAAATACTCCCTAGTGACCGATAGTGAACCAGTACCGTGAGGGAAAGGTGAAAAGCACCCCGGGAGGGGAGTGAAATAGAACCTGAAATCGTGTGCCTACAAGTAGTCGAAGCCCGTTAATGGGTGACGGCGTACCTTTTGTAGAATGGACCGGCGAGTTACGATCGTATGCAAGGTTAAGTGGAAGACACGGAGCCGTAGCGAAAGCGAGTCTGAACAGGGCGAATGAGTATGCGGTCGTAGACCCGAAACTGTGTGATCTACCCATGTCCAGGGTGAAGGTCAGGTAACACTGACTGGAGGCCCGAACCCACGTATGTTGAAAAATGCGGGGATGAGGTGTGGGTAGCGGTGAAATTCCAATCGAACACAGAGATAGCTGGTTCTCTCCGAAATAGCTTTAGGGCTAGCCTCAAGATAGAGAGTACTGGAGGTAGAGCACTGATTGGACTAGGGGCCCCTACCGGGTTACCGAATTCAGTCAAACTCCGAATGCCAGTTACTTACGCTTGGGAGTCAGACTATGGGTGATAAGGTTCATAGTCGAAAGGGAAACAGCCCAGACCGCCAGCTAAGGTCCCAAAGTATACGTTAAGTGGAAAAGGATGTGGCGTTGCACAGACAACCAGGATGTTGGCTTAGAAGCAGCCATCATTGAAAGAGTGCGTAATAGCTCACTGGTCGAGTGACGCTGCGCCGAAAATGTACCGGGGCTAAACGTATCACCGAAGCTGCGGATTGTTCTTACGAACAATGGTAGGAGAGCGTTCAAAGTGCTGCGAAGTCAGACCGTGAGGACTGGTGGAGCGCTTTGAAGTGAGAATGCCGGTATGAGTAGCGAAAAAAGAGTGAGAATCTCTTTCACCGAATGCCTAAGGTTTCCTGAGGAAGGCTCGTCCTCTCAGGGTTAGTCGGGACCTAAGCCGAGGCCGACAGGCGTAGGCGATGGACAACAGGTTGATATTCCTGTACCACCTCATGATTGTTTGAGCAATGGGGGGACGCAGGAGGATAAGGAGTGCGCACCGATGGATGTGCGTCCAAGCATGCGAGGAAGTCAGATAGGCAAATCCGTCTGACATGATTCTGAGCTGTGACGGGGAGGGAAATAGAGTACCGAAGTTCCTGATTTCACACTGCCAAGAAAAGCCTCTAGTTAGATTATAGGTGCCCGTACCGCAAACCGACACAGGTAGGCGAGGAGAGAATCCTAAGGTGAGCGGGAGAACTCTCGTTAAGGAACTCGGCAAAATGACCCCGTAACTTCGGGAGAAGGGGTGCTCACTTGTGAGTGAGCCGCAGTGAATAGGCCCAAGCGACTGTTTAGCAAAAACACAGGTCTCTGCGAAGCCGAAAGGCGAAGTATAGGGGCTGACACCTGCCCGGTGCTGGAAGGTTAAGGGGAAGAGTTAGCTCTTCGGAGCGAAGCTTTGAACCGAAGCCCCAGTAAACGGCGGCCGTAACTATAACGGTCCTAAGGTAGCGAAATTCCTTGTCGGGTAAGTTCCGACCCGCACGAAAGGTGCAACGACTTGGGCACTGTCTCAACGAGAGACCCGGTGAAATTATACTATGCGTGAAGATGCGCATTACCCGCGACAGGACGGAAAGACCCCGTGGAGCTTTACTGTAGCCTGATATGGAATGTTTGTGCAGTTTGTACAGGATAGGTGGGAGCCTTTGAAGCGTGAGCGCCAGCTTACGTGGAGGCATCCGTGGGATACCACCCTAACTGTATGACCATTCTAACCCAGGACCGTAATCCGGTTCGGAGACAGTGTCAGGCGGGCAGTTTGACTGGGGCGGTCGCCTCCTAAAAGGTAACGGAGGCGCCCAAAGGTTCCCTCAGAATGGTTGGAAATCATTCGAAGAGTGTAAAGGCAGAAGGGAGCTTGACTGCGAGACCTACAAGTCGAGCAGGGACGAAAGTCGGGCTTAGTGATCCGGTGGTTCCGCATGGAAGGGCCATCGCTCAACGGATAAAAGCTACCCCGGGGATAACAGGCTTATCTCCCCCAAGAGTTCACATCGACGGGGAGGTTTGGCACCTCGATGTCGGCTCATCGCATCCT
Source organism: Oceanobacillus sp. FSL K6-0251 (assembly GCF_038004725.1). Classification (NCBI taxonomy): domain Bacteria; kingdom Bacillati; phylum Bacillota; class Bacilli; order Caryophanales; family Bacillaceae; genus Oceanobacillus; species Oceanobacillus sp. FSL K6-0251. Next base: position 251,276 of record NZ_JBBORS010000001.1, read on the forward strand.
GGGGCTGTAGTCGGTCCCAAGGGTTGGGCTGTTCGCCCATTAAAGCGGTACGCGAGCTGGGTTCAGAACGTCGTGAGACAGTTCGGTCCCTATCCGTCGTGGGCGTTGGAAGTTTGAGAGGAGCTGTCCTTAGTACGAGAGGACCGGGATGGACACACCGCTGGTGTACCAGTTGTTCCGCCAGGAGCATAGCTGGGTAGCTACGTGTGGTAAGGATAAGTGCTGAAAGCATCTAAGCATGAAGCCCCCCTCAAGATGAAACTTCCCATCACTTGAAGTGAGTAAAATCCCTCAGAGACGATGAGGTTGATAGGTCCGAGGTGGAAGCGTGGCGACACGTGCAGCTGACGGATACTAATCGATTGAGGACTTATCTAAGTTTTTTCATGTCGCGTTACTCTTATTTAGTTTTCAGGGTGCAAATCCCTGTACAAGATAAATGAACAAGTCTGGTGGCGAGAGCGAAGAGGTCACACCTGTTCCCATGCCGAACACAGAAGTTAAGTTCTTCAGCGCCGATGGTAGTTGGGGGCTTCCCCCTGCGAGAGTAGGACGCCGCCAGGCTTATTTTTTTACATATTTAATTTATATTCCACAGTAGCTCAGTGGTAGAGCAATCGGCTGTTAACCGATCGGTCGTAGGTTCGAATCCTACCTGTGGAGCCTTTTGCTTCCATAGCTCAGCTGGTAGAGCACCACCATGGTAAGGTGGGGGTCAGCGGTTCGAGTCCGCTTGGAAGCTTAGTGTTAAACGCTTATCCTATAAAGGGTAGGGCGTTTTTTTGTGTTTATAAGGCTCTATACTGAATGTGGTGGTGTCCTCCGTTCCATCGTCAGATGGAAAGAAGGCAAAAAAATACACTCCTTTTCCTCTCTCTGATACCCTTGAGTTGTCGAGACAAAAGGAATGGGAGAGGAAAAGAGTGCATCATCATTTTATCACAGAGTTATTAGGAATAAAAGATTCTCATGTAGATGTGTGGATATCAGACTTAAAAAAGGTTTCCATTCAATAGATATATTTATTGAATGGAAACCTTTTAATTATATAGCAATGATTAGAGCTAAGAATTAATCCTTTGGTTCTAAATCCTCAAGTGAATCAATATCCATATAAGCTGGTACTGCCAAACCAGTCTTAGCACCATCTAAGTTTGGTCCCAAATCATCAAAATCGCTTTCGTATTGCTCATATAATTCGGCATGTGTCACGGGCATCCATACAGCTAAGGATGCATCAGCACTTCCAGTAGCGATGGATTCAAACATAATAGCTGGGTCAACTTGTGTCAATGTTACCTGAAACCCTTGTTGTTCTAATGCAATTTTAGCAACATTTGCTGTGAAAATAGCATCATCCCAGGGTAAAAGAGCCAACTCAATGGAAGTGCCATCTACAGAATCTACGCCATCTGTCCACTCTGTAACAATTTCCTGATTAGCATCTGCCCAGTCCTGCGCTACTGTTTCAAAATCCTTTTCTTGAGCTTCTAATAGCGCTTCTTCTACGTCTGGAAGCTCTAACTCGATACGATCAAGAATTGTATAAGCTTCAGGCATTTCATCCTTCAGGCCCTCTCTTGCTATCGTTGTGATTTGTTCTTCATCTCCATGGATTCCCTGTGGATCATCTAAGTATTTTAAATCCCACTGAGCAAACTTATAGTGAGGAGACCAAGCACTGAAAACGATTGGTTCTTCATTTTCAATAGCATCACTTAATTGCGTTAACATTGCTCCTGCGGAAGACAGCTCCTGCTCCCAACCAGCAAGATTATTGTAGGAATCTAAAACTTCTTCATTTTTTAGAGTTTGCCCGGCACCAGGTTCTGTTCCAGTGATTGTATAATCTAGTTCGTCACTAATATTTGCTTCAGCGTGTACGTCCCCATCATTGGAATTGCAGCCTGCAACAATGAGTGATAAAGATAAACCAGTAATTATACCGAGACTTTTCCAAGTGAATTTCTTAAATTTCATCATATGTAAAAATACCCTCCAATTTTATGTACTGCTTTTCTAATAACGTTACCAATTACTTTATAATACACAGAGTTTGTTATGAGCCGGCAGAATCAATGCTATACTTATTAGGTTTTTAATTCAAACGCTAAAAATAGTTGTTTCTGCATAAATAAGTTGTTAAAAGCGGATTAAACATAGGTTTCTGTAAAAGAGCAGCCTTTTACTGCGTCTATCTCTGTATTACATGTTGCTTTCGAATTTTAGTTAGAAGTTTATGTATTGGAAGTATAGGGTGGTAGGAATTTAGCAAAGAATTTTCAAGAGTACAGTCTTAGTTTGGAACGCTTAGATCATAGGAAATCAAAGTAGTTTAAACAACATATGATGTTAGAAAAAATTAAATTTAATATAGTTAATAATTGAATTTAAAAAGCTCAAAAAGTAGAAATAAAAGCATTATGTAGCTAATGAGTCTTCTTCCCTCAGGCTAGCATCCGATAGAGGAAAAGAGTAAATAAAACATGTGTAATCCATTTTAAATTCTCTACCTTTTTCAAAATTGAAAATGCCTATATAAAAAAGCAAATCCATTGAAAATAGGATTTGCTTTTTTATATAGGCATTAAACTATACTACATTCGTTGTACAACAAATAGCTGATATTAAGGTGCAACCAGCTCTACTTTTATTCTATCCGGATCTTCAAAATAAACGGCATAATGATTGTCTCCGCCCGCAAATGGATGTTGGTCAGCATAAAGAATAGATACCCCTCTTTGCTGGAGCCTTTTCGTCATGTCATCTACAAATCTCCGGGAATCTGCATGGAAGGCTAAGTGATTTAAGCCAACTCGGCATCGATGATAAGGAATATCCAGAAATCTTTCTTCCGCTTGTACAAAAACGAGATACGTTTCTCCCAGTTTCCAGCTTTGCCCGCCGTCCCAATTTTGAAAAGGTGTATATCCCAGCTCGCTTAAAAACCAGTCCCAAAAATGAATCGTTTTATTTAAATTAGTAACATAAATTTCAATATGATGAATTAGACCATGGTTCAAAGGAACGCCTCCTTAAATGCAGTAATTATCTTGACTTACTTAATTATTATCTATGCAGATAGATACAACAGGTTTGAAAAAAGTTTACAAAATACGGGATGAATGAGAAAATAAATAGTATATATCTTGATAGAATAAATGCATTATAATCTATTATAGAAGAGCTAGATGATAAAGAAAAGTATTGGAGGAGGAGTTTGATGGTTGAGCGTTATGTTAAATTAGATAAAATTAATGACGTTAAAGATTTTGTAGAAAGAGTATCTGGGTTTGAATACAAGGCAGAGGTTATTTCTGACACATATATATTAAGTGCAAAATCCATTATGGGGATATTCAGCCTGGATTTGACAGAACCTTTAAAATTAAGAGTTCATGCAGATAGCTGCGATGATCTATTAGAGAGTATTTCACTTTATCTTGTTGATAAAGAATAAACTATGAGGGGTATTCAGTTAGGGAACTACATATACTGACACCCCTTTTTTATGTGCGTAAGTAATAGATTTTTCCATGAGACAATGAAACCCTCAAAATGTTTTCCTCGGTGGTTGTTAAATAAAACCTTTCCATTATTGTTCTGTTTTGCCTTCAATGTTGTAAATGTTTCTAAGTAGATTTTTCAACATCTCTTAATTCTATTTATGAATTTCCTGTTTTTGATTTTTTTCAAATGTTTTCGTTTAACATAATGTTTTAAAGGCTAATAAACGATGACTCTTTTAGAGTTTAAAGATAGTATTTAATCATTCATATTGAAAACCTGATGATTTCGTAATTTCTGACACCTATTGTAATTAATCAGAGTAGCTTCAATAAGTATGCTCAAGCGCTGCATCTAAGTTATATAAGATAGCAAGAATTAAGTAATTGAACTTGTTAAAAAAGAGAAATTTAAATAAGATAGGTCTTTTCGTTGGTTTAATTGGGAAAATAATCAAAATGAAAATGATATAAATAATAATTACAAACATAATCAACAACGAAAAAAAATATTAACTAAATTTATCACAAAAAAACAAAAATATTATTGACAAATCGAAAATAAATGATAATATTAATCTAAGGATTTTGAAACCGATTTCAAGTCACTTTTAAAGTTTTATCCTTTATACAAATAGGGAGGTTACAAATGAGTATTAAATTTGGTTGTCATACATCAACTTGGGAACTAGATTACGATAAAGAGACAGACTATTTAGACAATGTAATGAACACAGTGAAGGATGCAGGATTTAAAGGGGTAGACGTACAGGTTGCGATGTTAGGAAGATATCAAAATAATCCTGAAAAACTAAAAAGAGCATTAGATGAAAGAGGTATATATTTAGCAGCTTTAACAGTACCTTTTACTTGGGAAAATGATGAAGAAACAGAAAAAGAAAAGGAACGTGCGGACTATTATATTGATTATCTGATAAATTTTCCTGGAGTAGTTATGAATCTCCCGTCTCGTGTCGGTCCTAATAGAGATAATTTATTAAAGCGTCAAAAGCAGATTATCGCTTGTGCAAATGCCGTAGGAAAAAGAGCATATGAAAAAGGAGTACAAGCTTCTTTTCATCCTGCTTCACCAAAAACGTCTTATTTCAGAACAAAGCAAGACTATGATGTTTTGTTTGAACTGCTAGATAAAACATATATGAGTTATACTCCTGATGCTGGTCATATAAAAGCTGGAGGAATGCGCCCAGAAGAAATTATTAAAGAGAATCTTTCTATTATCAAACATGTACATTTTAAAGATTGTTCTAATAATTTTGAGTGGAAGGAAATGGGCACTGGAGATATTGATTTCCCTTATATCGTACAGACTTTAAAAGATAGCGGTTACCAGGGGTGGATAATGATTGAAGAGGAAACAGAAGAGGCTGCGGAAGACCCGAATCAGGTGATTTTAAATGTTGGGAAATATGTTGAGGAAAAATTGAGACCGATTACAGATGGTGTTAACCAGGATAACTAATTTCCGTTTTACAGTAATATTTTTAGGTTTTTAATTTAACGCTAGTTGATTTTCAATATTTATAAAGGATGAGGGAGGATTATTATGAAGTTTAAAATAGGTCTTGTTTTATTATCCGTGATGATGTTATTGGCAGGATGCGGGGGAAACAGTGAAGAGGGTAATGCGGCAAATAATTATCCGGAAAGAAACATTGAAGTTTTAGTAGGGCATGGTGCAGGAGGAGGAACAGACTTATTTGCACGTGCTGTGACTTCGGAGTTAGAAGATATTTTAGGAGTAAATATTAATGTTGTTAACCAAGAAGGAGGAGCTGGGGTTGTTGCGGCTCAGAATGCTTATAATGCTCCATCAGACGGATATACTTTAGTGGGGGATGCTGCTTTCCCGCTTACAGTAGCTGCGGGTACGAATCAGCATGGGTTAGATGATTTTACCCCAATTGCCCGTTTTCAAAGTGATACATATGCGCTTTGGGTAGACCCTGATAAATATAGCAGCATTGAAGATTTTATCCAAGCTGCAGAGGACAACCCAGGTGAAATTACTGTAGGTGGAACAGGTTCTATGGGGATGGATGAATTTACAGTATTTCTTCTAGGACAAGAAGCAGAAGTAGATTTGAGTTTTATAGCGATGGAAGGTGCAGGTGATATGCACGCTGGAGTTATTGGAGGACATTTAGATGCAATGGTTGAAGAATTCGGTCCGGCAAAAGCGCTTTATGATGATGGTTCAGTTGAACCTCTTGTAGTTTTTTCAGAAGAGAGATTAGATGAATTTCCAGATTTACCCACAACGGTTGAGAATGGTTGGGACTTAACAGATGGGAATGAGCGTGGTTTTTATATAAAAAGCGATGCTGACCCTGAAATTATTAGTGTATTAGAAGAGGCTATGAAAGAAGTCTATGATTCTGAAGAATATAAAGCGTATGAAGAGGAAAATTATCTGCACTTACGTGAAGGATGGATGGATTCAGAAGAGTTTACACAGCGGACAGAGGAGTTAATTGAACGATATACAGAAGTTGCTGATGAATTGCAAGGAAATTAATTGAGAAAGGGAGGGAAGAACCCTCCTTTCTTAAGCATTACGATATAAAGGTGGGACGAAAATGAATCAAGCAAAAAAAGACTATATTTTCTATAGTATTGTCATGATCTTTGCTATTTTTTTTCTTGCTTCTACTCCTCAAATCCAGAGTACAAATCAATCTTTTATTATTGGACCAGCGACATGGCCATATATTCTTCTGATTTTAATGATTTTTTTGGGACTGTACGGGATTGTTAGCACATTAATTAAAGCAAAGGTAATGAAGTCAGAGGAATTAATAGCTAAAGAAGAAGCAGCACCAGTAAAGAAAATATTTCATTTGTCCATTCCGGTTGTTTCTTTATTGGTAGTAATTATTTATGTATTATTGCTGAATGTAATTGGTTTTATTTTCTCTACCGTTTTGTTCTTATATGGCATTACGCTTTTACTTGGTACAAAAAAACAATTAACGGCTATTTTATTTTCAATTATAACAATGGTAGTTTTTGTTATTCTGTTTTCTGTTTTATTACAAATCCCATTACCAAGGGGTATAGGTGTTTTTAGAGAACTCAGCCTGTTTTTTTACTAAGTTGTAAGGGGGCAACACAATGTTGGATTATTTAATATCGGGACTATTAAATGTAGTCACTGACCCAATAAACCTAATTATGCTAATTGCTGCAATATTTATTGGATATTTGGGCGGAGCTATTCCGGGGGTTAGTGGAACAATGCTGGTGGTAATAATGGTTCCGGTTACTTATTCATTTGAACCAGATTCGGCTTTTATTTTACTTACTGGGATATATGCAATAACTGCATTTTCAGGTGCTATTAGTGCTATTTTACTTAGAACACCAGGAACTCCAGAAGCGGTAGTAACCACGTTTGACGGCTATCCTATGGCGCAGAAAGGGCAGCCTGGAAGAGCTCTGGGGATAGCAATTTTCTGCTCCGTTGTAGGAGGAGTTATTGGTACACTCTGTTTGATGCTAATTTCCCCAGCGTTGGCGAACGTAGCCCTCTCTTTTTCAGCTCCAGAGTATTTTGCTTTAGCAGTAATGGGATTGACGGTAGTAGCTTCGCTTAGTGGAAAGGCTTTGGCAAAAGGGTTGATAGGAGTATTAATCGGGTTAATGATTAGTACAATAGGTATGGATCCGTTGACAGGAACATTGCGTTATACTTTTGGATCTTCAGCTTTATTATCAGGAATTGATTTGATTCCGGTAATTATTGGACTTTTTGCTTTATCGGAATTCCTTAAAAAAACGACAGAGAGCCATGCTGTGCAAGAGGTAATATCAAATGTTAAAACAAAGTTATTTGAAATAGAAATATTTAAAAAAATAAAAGGTACAATGGCCAGATCTACTATTATTGGTATATTTGTCGGCATTTTACCGGGGATAGGTGCAACTACCGCCTCTATGCTTAGTTACAGTGAAACGGTAAGGTGGTCTAAAGAAAAAGAAAAAGATTCTTATGGTAAAGGTAATCCAAAGGGGATTGCTGCATCGGAAACAGCAAATAATGCTGCAGCAATGGGGACGCTTGTTCCGTTATTATCATTGGGGATTCCGGGCGGCGCAACTGCAGCAGTTTTATTAGGTGCTTTTGTTCTTCATGGAATGCAGCCGGGCCCGACACTATTCAGTACGGAGCCAGAATTGATGTATACCATATTTGCAGCATTGCTGATTGCGAATTTAGTTATGCTGATTGTATCAAAACCATTTATAAAAATATTTCAAAAAATAGTTAATGTTCCTTATTCTATTTTAGGTCCGCTTATTGTTGTGTTTTGTGTTATTGGTACTTACACAGTCCGGAATAGTTATGTTGATATTTTGATTATGGTTGTGTTTGGGATTATTGGTTTTATCCTTGAAAAATACCGTTTTCCTTTGGCGACAATTATTCTGGGTGTCGTGTTAGGTCCGTTAACGGAAAGTCAATTTAGAAGAGCTGTTGAGATGTCTAGCGGAGACTTTTCTATTTTCTTCACAAGACCTATTAGCTTAACTTTATTGATTATTTCAGCATTAATGTTGTTTTTCCCATTAATTAGCGGATTATTTAAAAAGAGAAAAAATCAAGAGCAAGAGGGCTAACCTAATAGATAAAGAAAATTAATGATTTATATTTGCTCTCATTAAAATGAAAGGCAAGAGAAATATCATCATCAAAGAATGTGAAATTATTTATTGAGGAGGAGTTTAAATGAGTAAACCACGAGTTGGGTTATTATATGGAGATGCGGCAGGGGTAGGACCGGAAATTGTTGCGAGAGCAATGATAAAGGAAGAAATTTTAGAACAAGCAACATGGGTTTTAATAGGAGACGAAAGAATCTTTCAAAGAGGTGCTGAGGTAGCGGGTAATGAAATGAAGTATCAAAAGGTAGATACAATAGACGATGTTGATCCTGCGAAGGGCAGCTTATGGCTTATTGATGTAAAATCTACTGATCCTAATGATGTCGAATATGGTACTTTATCTGCTGCTTCAGGAAAAGCTGCAGGAGACAATTTAGTATATGCGCTTAATTTGGCAAAAGAAGGAAAGTTGGACGGTTTAACTTATGGTTCTATGAATAAAAGTGCCCTGTATCAGGGAGGGTATGAATTTAAGGATGATATTCATTTAGTAGCTTCTGTATTTGAATTAGAATCAGGATTTAGTGAAGTGAATGTAATGAATGATGTATGGTTTACGCGTGTGACATCTCATGTTCCTTTAAAAGAAGTCGCAGAAAATATTACTAAAGAAAGTGTACTAGAAAGTATCTATTTTGCTAATGAGATTGTTTCTAAAGCGGGTATTAAACCCAAAATAGCAATTGCTGGACTGAATCCACATGCAGGAGATAATGGATTATTAGGTGATGAAGAAAATGATATTACCATCCCGGCAATTGAAGAAGCGAAAAAGAATGGTGTGGATGCTCATGGACCATTCCCGGCAGATACAATGTTCCTTAGGTTAGAAAAAGAATCATTTAACACTCTGCTCGCAATGTACCATGACCAAGCTCAAATAGGAATGAAAACATTAGGATTTAGCAAAGGAATTACGATTAGTGGAGGACTGCCAATTGTAATTACAACTCCAGCTCATGGGACAGCATTTGATATTGCAGGTAAGGGAATCGCGGATTCGAACGCACTGGAAGAATCATTAAAATTGTGTGTGAAATTAATCAATAACGGATATAAGTAAAACGATTATAACTTGTAGAGTTCTCTCCTTTAAAGAGAAAGGAGAGAACTCTACAGAACAATACATAAATAACCGAGGAGGTTCCTCTCATGAAAAAAGTCATTAACAATCCAGGTGATGTAGTTGAAGAAATGCTAGAAGGAATTATGCGCGCACATCATGGTAGCTTCCAAAAAATAGATGGAGTAAATGGAATCGTTAAAAAAGAATTAAAAGATAAAGTAGCTGTTGTTACTGGTGGCGGTAGCGGTCATGAACCTCTTTTCTTTGGTGTAGTTGGGGATGGGTTGGCTGACGGAGTTGCGATTGGAAACGTTTTTGCTGCTCCTACGCCGAATACGGTTCAAGAGGTAGCAAAAACAGTGGACTCTGGCAAAGGGGTTTTATTTATATACGGGAACTATGCAGGGGATGTTCTTAACTTTGATATGGCAGCAGAGCTCCTTGAATTTGAAGATGTGCAGACGACCACTGTTAAAGTGACGGACGATGTGGTTTCTGCACCGTTAGAAAGAAAAGAAGATCGCCGTGGAATTGCGGGAGATATTTTCGTTATTAAAGTGGCAGGAGCAGCTGCTGAGAAAGGTCTTTCTTTAGAAGAAGTAACAGCGGTATCACAAAAAGCGAATGAATATACTTACTCTATTGGGGTAGCATTATCGCCTGGAACCATTCCTGATTCTGGGGAACCTACGTTTACATTAGCTGATGATGAAATAGAGTTAGGGATGGGTATTCACGGGGAGCCGGGGATGGAACGGACCAAACTAATGCCGGCTGATGAACTGACCAATCAATTAATGGAAAAGTTATTAGATGAAAGTCAATTGACATTGGGTGATGAAGTGAGTGTTTTAATCAATGGCCTTGGTTCAACAACATTAATGGAATTATTTATTGTTAATCGCAAAGTAGCGCAAATTCTCGATGAAAAAGGAATTGGCATTCATGATATCGATGTAAATAATTATTGTACAACCCAGGAAATGGGTGGATTTTCGATTTCTTTACTGAAATTGGATGATGAATTAAAAGCATATTATGATGCCCCGGCAAATGCACCATACTACAAGAAATAATGGAGTTGGAGGGATTTACAATGACGGCAACGGACGTAAAAAAATTGGATGCTGCGCAAACAAAAGCAATGATTCTCTATGCAGGAGAAAAAATAAGAGAAAATAAGCCATTGTTAACCAAAGTCGATAGCGCGATTGGTGATGGCGACCATGGAATTGGTATGTCAGTAGGCTTTGAAAAAGTGGAAGAAAATCTAAAAGATCAAGAATTTACAACGATTAATGATATTTTTAAAAAGACGGGTATGTCCATGGTGCAATCTATGGGAGGAGCTTCTGGCGTTATTTTCGGCACGATGTTTCTTGGCGGTGTAAAAGATCTGGATTCTAAAAGTGAATTAGATGTACCTGTACTTTCGGAAATTTTTAGTGCATCCTTAGATGCGATTAAGCAGCGGGGTAAAGCCAGTTTAGGAGATAAAACAATGATTGACGCTCTGGAGCCGGCTGTTAATGGGTTGAAAGAGAGTGTAACTGACTCTGCAACACTATTAGAAGCTTTGAAAAAAGCAGAAGAAAATGCTGCTGATGGAGTAGAGAATTCTAAGAATTATATTGCGAAATTTGGAAGAGCAAAATCTTTAGGGGAAAGAGCGCTTGGTAATCAAGATGCTGGTGCTACAAGTGTATGGATCATCTTTAAATCCATGAGAGAATGGGTAGAGCAATTAAATAAATAGATACGAGGTTAATATAGAGGCATTTCTAAGGAGTGCCTCTATATTATTGAGGCGATTAAAAACAGCAGTTTATATAAAGTAAGGAGAAGGTGATTTAAAATGACAAGTACTACAAACGTATCAACAGAACAATTATCTATTAATACAATTCGAACATTATCCATTGATGCCATTGAAAAAGCAAATTCAGGACATCCCGGTCTGCCGATGGGGGCAGCACCAATGGCTTACACGCTATGGACGGAATTTATGAGGCATCATCCGAAAAGTTCAAAATGGTTTAACCGTGACCGTTTTGTCCTTTCGGCTGGTCATGGTTCGATGCTTTTGTACAGTTTGCTGCATTTATCAGGCTATGACGTATCATTAAATGATATTAAAAATTTTCGTCAATATGGATCTAAAACTCCAGGGCATCCGGAAGTGCATCATACGGATGGGGTAGAAACCACAACTGGCCCGCTCGGACAAGGAATTGCGACAGCTGTTGGAATGGCGATAGCGGAAACGCACCTGGCTGCTACTTATAATAAGGAAGGTTTTAATGTAGTCGATCATCATACCTTTGCACTTGTGGGTGACGGAGATTTAATGGAAGGAATTTCTCATGAAACTGCCTCCTTAGCCGGTCATCTTGGTTTAGGGAAATTAGTTGTCTTGTATGATTCAAATGATATTTCACTAGATGGTGATTTAGATAGATCTTTTTCAGAGAATGTGCAGGAGAGTTTTCAAAGCTATGGCTGGGAAGTCATTCGGGTGGAAGATGGAAATGATGTCGATGCTTTGAGAAAAGCAATGAAAGCAGCGAAACAAAATACGGAACAGCCGACACTAATTGAAGTGAAAACGGTAATTGGGTATGGGTCGCCCAATAAATCAGGATCTTCTTCTTCGCATGGAGCGCCTCTTGGTGAAGAGGAAGCGAAACTTACGAAACAAAACTATAACTGGGAATATGGTGCTTTTCACGTCCCCGTTGAAGTATATGACGATTTTAAAAATAAAGTTGCAGAAAAAGGTGCCAAGGCAGAAAGTGATTGGAATGAACTGGTAGAAGCTTATGCTGATAAGTATCCAGAAGAGGGGAAACAATTGCAATCAGTGTTGAAAGGAGAATTACCGGCTAATTGGGATAAAAATCTCCCGGTCTATGAAGCTGGTTCTTCTCTGGCAACGCGAGCCTCGTCTGGAGAAGTGCTAAATGCCATCGCGAAGAATGTACCTAATTTCATCGGTGGCAGTGCGGATTTGGCGGGATCTAATAAAACAACGATAAAGGATGTATCTGATTTTTCAAAGGCTGATTACGCCGGGAAAAATATTTGGTTTGGAGTGCGTGAATTTGCAATGGCGGCAGCGCTTAATGGAATGGCCCTTCATGGCGGATTAAACGTATTTGGCGGCACCTTCTTTGTATTCAGTGATTATTTACGTCCGGCAGTAAGATTGTCTTCTTTAATGAAATTGCCAGTCACCTATGTTTGGACACATGATTCTATTGCGGTCGGGGAAGACGGACCGACTCATGAACCAGTGGAGCATCTAGCTTCTTTCCGTGCAATGCCTGGTTTGTCTCTTATCAGACCTGCGGATGGAAATGAAACGCAGGCAGCATGGAGACTTGCTGTGGAATCAACGGATCAGCCCACAGCTATTGTATTATCGAGGCAGAATCTGCCGACTTTACCAGGAACAAAGGAAAGTGCTTATGAAGGCGTGAAGAAAGGTGCTTATGTGGTGAGTGATTCTTCTCAAGGTGAGCCTGATGCTATTCTTTTGGCAACCGGTTCTGAAGTTCAGCTGGCTGTCGAGGCTCAAAAAGTATTGCGGGAGAAAAATATAGATGCTTCTGTCGTAAGTATGCCATCTTGGGATCGTTTTGAAGCACAAACGGCATCGTATAAAGAGAGTGTTTTGTTGCCTAACGTGAAGAAGCGGGTTGCTATTGAAATGGCCTCTTCATTTGGCTGGGACCGTTATCTTGGGAATGATGGAGTAATGATTGGTATAGATACGTTTGGGGCTTCTGGGAATGGAAATAAGTTAACCGAAGAATATGGATTCTGTGTTGATAATATTGTGGCGCAAGTGGAGCGTTTATTTGTTTAGAATCCGCAGAGATTTAATTTTTTGGTGAACCCAATTTTGGTTCTGCCAAACTCATAATATCCTCATCTATTAAGAATCGGGAGCAAACCGAATCCGATAGATGGAGGATATTTCATTTCCTTTGTTTCTGCTAAGGGAGCATGGATACATAACTTTTAATAAAAAAATTCATTATTTAAAGTAAAATTATCAATCGCTTTCATTTATTATTTTATTCATTCATTTTATGGTATAATACACCATAGACAACTATGGACTAATCAGGAATAGGAATAGATACTTTTTTTGCGAGGATGACGGATAATGAAAATGTTTGTTACGGAAAGAAGAAACAAGATAATGGAACTCTTGCATGATAAGCAGCGGCTGACCGTGAAAGAATTGTCGGAGCAAATCGGTGTGTCTGAAGCAACCTTGCGTACAGATTTAAACAAAATGGAGAAAAACGGTCTTTTAACTCGTACACATGGCGGGGCAATGTTAAATCAACAGAGCGAGGTTGATTATGATACCAGTTTTTCTGTGCGTGAAAAACAAAACCGTAAAGAAAAATCATTGATTGCTAAGGAAGCTTTTCAGTTCATTGAAGAAAAGCAATGTATCTTGCTCGATGCCAGTTCGACAGCACTTGAGTTAGCACGTTATCTTAATGAACAAATGATCCGGCTGACAGTAGTAACGAGCGGGATTCAAACAGCGCTGGAGTTAAAGGATAACCCGAATATTACGGTTATTTTAATTGGCGGTGTGGTGACGAAGGGTTCTACGACAATGGAAGGCACATTAGGGGTGGAGTTATTAAACAAGCTTAATATTGATATTCTTTTTACTTCTGCCAATGGGTTTTCTGTAGAAAATGGAATGACCGATTTTAATTTGTATGAGGTTGAATTAAAACAACATATGGTGAAGAAAGCGCAGAAAATTGTGGCTGTTATTGATCATTCTAAAATTGGGGTGACTTCTAGTGCGCCATTTGCAAGTACAGATCAGATAGATGTACTTATTACCAATGATTCCATCGATTCGGATACAGAGCGGATTCTTGTGAATCATAATATTCAAGTGATTTCGGCGCTGTAAAGCGAGTAATTTTTTGTTTATATATACTTTAAGGAAAAGCACTGTACAAGAATTTTCTTGCGTACAGTGCTTTTCCTTATGATAATATCGAAAACATTAACAAGAACTTTTTGCTGCATCTTTGAAGTTCTGATCAAGAAATTGGCTTTCTCTGTCAGTGATTTGATCTACTTTGCGTTGAGATCCGCCGGACCATGCTACATTCAGATAGGCTTCCACTACTTTTTTAGCGGACTCTGGTCCGATGACTTGGGCTCCCATTGCGATGATTTGGGCGTTATTACTTAATTGAGCGCGTTCTGCAGAGTACGTGTCATGCGCTGTCGCTGCGCGGATTCCCGGGTATTTATTAGCTGCAATTGCAACGCCGAGACCAGTTCCGCAAATAAGCACACCGCGTTCTATTTTCTTCTCGCTGATGGCTTCTGCTACATTGAAGGAAACCCCAGGATAGTCCACAGCATCGCCGGAATGTGCTCCGAAGTCCACCACTTCATGATCGGTTGATTCTTCAATAAATTTCTTTAACGTTTCTTTTAATTCATATCCGTTATGGTCTGCACCAATACCAATTTTCATTCTGCAAACTCCTCTCGTATATTTAATCTACTTTCATTATATACTTCTAATTTTCTTTTATCAACTTTTATTTTCGTTTTTAATCAATTTGATAAAAAATGAAAATAAAATTGCGTACTTTATGGAAGCATCTTTTTCGACTGTGTACAATTCTACAGAAAAAGATTCTTTTGATTCAAAGTATATATTTTAGATATACGAGAGGACGTTGAAGGTTTCAATCATTTTTTATATCAATTATTATTTTATTTCATTTGCTTTTATTTTATTTTTACTTGTTTCACTGTATGAAGAATTTGTTTGTAATTTGCAGGGTCATGTCCGAATCGGCCGATGAAAACCCCGTCTACATCGTCATGGGCGGTAATTTCATAGACATTGTCTTTGCTCACCGAGCCGCCGTAAATGATACGGATGGCTTCCGCTGTTTCTGCATAATATGCTTCTTTAACAATTTCGCGGATCAGTTCATGTGTCTGATGCACATATGCTGCATCGGCTGCTTCTGTCTTTCCGATTGCCCAGACTGGCTCATAAGCTAAGATGGTCCTTCCAATATGTTTTACGTCGACTTCACCAAAGGAAGTAAGGATTTGTTCCTTCAACACCTGTTTACGTTCCAATTTATTCTCTAAGTATTCCTCTTCACCAATGCATAGAACGGGGGTCAGTCCTTTTTCCAGCGTAAGTTTTGTTTTCAAATGAATCATATCCAGTGTTTCGTGGAAAATACGTTGTCTTTCTGCATGGCCAATTTCCACATAGGTTGCGCCTATGTCGATAATAGATTCAATTGAAACCTCTCCGGTATAAGCGCCATTTTCATAGGATGAAATATTTTGTGCGCCAAAGGCAATTTCAGACCCTTTTAAGGCTTGTGCTGCTGGGTAGAGGACACCTAAAGATGGGAAGGCGAATTTTTCTACTTCGTTTTCGTTTTTGGCCACTTCTGCTAAGGCTTTTACTAATTCCGTTGCTTTGTCGATTGTGTTAACATATGTTTTATAGCTGATTCCAACGACTGGTTTTCTCATATTATTATCCTCGCTTTCTACTTTTTGAATGCGTTTCCATTTATGATTGTATTTTTCCCTCTATCGTATAGGTATTTCATTGTACCTTTTACAAAGAAACTGTACATTCGCCGGAGGGCAGGCGAATTCGGGTTTTGGCAATACATCACCCCTTTCAGGTAGAAGTTTAAAAGAATGGCTGTTCAACAGCTTGGGTGCATTTTAAATCATCGTGCCAACGTCATGGGGCAAATCAGATAGAAACAGGATTCTCAATCCTTTCTTCTGCTTTTTTTAAATAGCATATAATCATACACATCCTGCATTTCCTCGGGAGTGAGAGCTGCCATATCACGGAGCATCGCTTCGGCATCGGGACTTATCTTTTGAATGTGCTGGACCAATTCATTCTCGTGGTCAGCTGCACTAGAAGGAGCTTCTTCTGCTCTGCCTAATAAATAGTCTGCAGTAACCTTCAATGTATCGGCAATAGCGGTTAATTCTTCTCCTTTAATTGGGCGTTCGCCAGATTCGATCCGATTCATGACACTGACGTTCATATTTACTTGTTTAGCCAGCTCTTTTTGTGTCCAATTTCGTTGCGACCGTAATTGAATGATTCGTTGACCGGTATTCATTGCGCACCTCTTTATTTCTATTTTAGAAATTAATTATAACATATGAAAACGGTGAAAAATAACTTCTGGCGAGGTTTGGATAGAAAAGCGAAAGTATAGTATAATTGTTATAGATTCAGTGTTGGAGATACATATTTTGGTTGATGAAGGAGCGGCTTCAATGAAACGGGTAGGAATCCTTTTTATAATAGCAGGTGTCATTTGTATTGGTGTTTTTGGCTATCAAATTATAGGACACGAACAATCGCAAAAGCAGTCTTTGATTCAGGCGGAGGAAAGAATCAAACAAGGCGCCAATGAGCAGGGTGAAGCAGGCGGGGAGGATACAGAAAAATCAATAGAAGCGTTCGATGCGGACCAGGACGAAGCATTTGCTACATTAGAGATACCTAAATTGGGAAAAACGTTGCCTATTGTGGAGGGGACAGACCCAGATTCATTGCAAAAAGGAGTCGGACACTTATCCAATTCCGTTTTTCCTGGGCAGGGGGAGCAAATCCTCTTATCCGGGCATCGGGATACGGTTTTTCGTGATTTTGGTGAATTGGAGATAGGGGATACATTTGTGGTGCAGATGCCTTATGGTGAGTATACGTATGAAATAAGAGAAACGGAAATTGTGCCTGAGGATGACACTTCTGTCATCGGTGAGATGGGGGAAGAGGTATTAGTTGTCACTACCTGTTATCCATTCCACTTTGTGGGCAGTGCGCCGGATCGTTTTGTTGCCTATGCTTATCCGGTTTCTGAATAATAGAACAAAAAAGGAGCTTTCAACCTGATAAATCATATCTGGCTGAAAGCTTCTTTTTAATCATTTAGTACGGTTTTTAACGTTTCAATATTTTTTTCCATTAGACTGAAGTAATCTTCGCCGTTTTCTATATCCTCTTCGGTAATAGTCTCCATATTGCTCAGTACAGCACTGTCAGCGCCAATTTCGTCTTGGATAATTTCACTAATTCTGCTGCTGATATTTCGTTCAAAGACAACATACTTTAAATCATATTCGCGGGCAGTATCCACTATTTCCACCAAAGCAGACTGAGAAGGCTCCTGCGAAGAGGAGAGTCCATGGATGCTGATTTGTTCTAAGCCGTATCGATCTTCCCAATAGCCATATGCTGCATGGGAGACAATCATTTGCGGATGGTCTGCGTTCTCAATCGTTTGTGCTAATTCCTGATCCACCTGTTCCAATTGTCCTTCTAATTCCTCTAAGTTCTCCGTGAAATATGCTTCATGTTCTGGCATTTTTTCGATAAGAAGATCGGTAATATTTTCAGCTAATTGAATGCTGATGACAGGGTCAAGGAAAACATGCGGATCACCCACACCGCTTTCGCCGTCATGATTATCGATCAATAATTCAACGACGCCTGATTCGGCAATTACTTCTCCATCTGCATCTTCAAGCTCCAGTTTTACTTCTAACGTATCGTTGATTTGTGTTTCAAAGGAAGCATCGTCCGCTTCTTCATCCAATTCCCATTCCTCTGAACCCTCTGTGCGGAAATACCAGTTCCATTCCGCGATGTCTTCATCGACATTTGCTTCTGCTTCTATGGAAGCTGTATCGCCGCTGTGGTAATGGTCATTGATGCCGTCAATGATAATGTCGCCGTTGTCCTCTGCTTCTTCCTCGTTGTAATGTTCTTCTTCATTCTCATGAGCGTGCTCCGCTTCTCCGCGAAGAGGGATATCTTCACCGATGGCAGAAACCTCTACATTTTCTCCTTCTAAAATATCCTCCGCTTTGGAAGCAAAAGGCTCCATGCCGACACCGGAATAAATAAATAAATCCTTCTTAGCTAAATCGACCATCTCACGTGAGCTTGGTTCGTATGTGTGTGCATCCGCATTTGGCGGGTAGATGCTTTCTACATCGACATAATCGCCGCCGATTTTGGAAATAAAATCTTCTAATGCGAAAATAGTAGTAGAAATTTCAAGCTGTTCCTGATCTCCATCCTGACTGTCCTCTGCGGATTGACAGCCTGCAAGGAAAAGAAGGAATAAACCGAAAAAGAGAATGACCCGTTTTTTCATTGAATTGAACCTCCATTAATTTATATAGTGCGTTTGAATTTCTTATAAAAAAGAAAAATAAGTAATCCTTACTATTATGGTTTGCTTCGTAAAAAACAAACAATGAACCTGTAATTCTTATTATTCGTAATCGTTACGATTTAAAATTTACAGGTTTTTAGAGGGGTTGTCAAGGAGTTTTTTACAAAAAAATTGTCAGCAGCTCATTTGCTGCTGACAATGGATGTGGTATTTATTAAGGTAAGCCGACAATCGTTTTTGGTTCTAAGAATTCTTCGATGCCGTAATCTCCCCATTCGCGTCCAATACCAGACTGGTCGAAACCGCCAAATGGAGCGGTAAAGTCAGCTTGTTCATTATTGACTACAATTCTGCCGGAGCGAAGGCTTTTTGCTGTTTTGGTCAGCGCCTCCGGATCATTACCGACAACATAGCCTGCTAACCCATAAATTGTACCATTGGCAATTTCAATTGCTTCATCTAAATCGTTATAGGTGATAACGGAAAGTACAGGACCGAAAATCTCTTCCTGGGCAATCGTATCTTCAGGTTTTACATTAGTAAATACAGTCAGTTTAGAATAATATCCGGTTTCCAAGCCTTCTGGTTTACCTGTTCCGCCGGTAACTAGAGTTGCGTTACTGTCGATTCCTTTTTGGATATAGTCTTGAACGGTTTTCCATTGATCCTCCGATACCTGTGGTCCGGTGAAAGTAGACTCGTCTTTTGGATCGCCGACAGGATATTCGGAAATATGGTTTTTAATCGCTTGGATAAAATCATCATGCATGGATTCTGGGACCAATGCTCGCGTTCCTGCTGTACATACTTGACCTGTATTGCCAGCGATATGGGAAATAGCTGTTTTTGCAGCATAATCCACATCTGCATCATCCAATACGACAATTGGCGATTTGCCGCCAAGCTCTAAGGAAACCTTTTTAATATCTTGAGCGGCGTTTTCCATAATTTTCGTACCTACGCCGCCGGATCCTGTAAAGGATACAAAGTCGATATCTGGATGAGAGCTGATGCCGTTACCGATGGTAGAGCCTGTTCCGTTTACCAGATTGAATACGCCTTTTGGAACACCGGCAGCTTCGAACACTTCTTTTAATAAGACAGCCGCGAAAGGTGTTTCTGTTGATGGTTTTAATACGACGGTGCTGCCCGCTGCAAACGCACTAGCCAGCTTTGTGGACGCCTGATTTGTCGGGAAATTCCAAGGCGTGATTAAACCAGCGACGCCAATCGCATCCTTTTGGATAAAGGAGTTTTCCCGGTTTTCAGTAAAGTCAAAATCACGTACCAGTTTTGCCGCTGTCCGGAAATGATTTAATCCCATCTGATATTGTACGTTGGTTGTAAATGTTACTGGAGAGCCAAGCTCTGCCATGATAACTTCAATAAATTGATCTTTTCGTTTTTCATATTCATCTGCGATTCGGTCTAATAAATCAGCACGTTCTTCTTTGGTTGTTTGTGAAAACGCCGGGAAAGCATCCCGTGCAGCTTGAACTGCTTTATCAAGATCCTCTTTGGTACCAGAGCTGATTTCACCAATTTTTTCTTCGGTTGCAGGGTTGATTACATCAATTGTTTCGTTTCCAGTGGAATCAACCCACTGACCGTTAATATAATGCTGTATATAGTTATACATTTTCTCCACCCCTTTGCTTGTTTTTCAATAAAGAATATTCAATAATACGTTATCAGCCTTTTTGAATATCCATTACTACTTGTTCCCGCAATAAAAAGTGATTAAACGTAGTAGAGAACATGGATTTAGCCAATAAAAAAACTGTCTCTTCTTAAATAATGAAGAGAGACAGTTTTTGAGAGATTAGCCGCCAATAATATTGAATCCGGCATCTACATGCAATACTTCGCCGGTGATTCCACGTGCCAGTTCGCTAAGAAGGAATAATGTTGCATCTCCAACTTCGTCTTGATCGATGTTGCGGCGCAGCGGAGCTTTTTCTTCCACAACTTGAGATTTTTCGTTGAAATTAGCTACTCCTTTTGCAGAGAGTGTACGGATTGGGCCGGCTGACACAGCGTTCACACGAATGCCATCTTTGCCCACATCTTCAGCTAGGTAGCGGACGCTTGCTTCCAGAGAAGCTTTAGCAACACCCATCACGTTATAGCCAGGAACGACTTGTTCTGCTCCGATGTAAGTTTGTGTCACGATCGAACCGCCTTCAGTCATCAGTTCCTTCGCAGCATTTGTTATGGTTACTAAGGAATAAGCGCTGATTTCTTGAGCAAGCAGGAAACCATCGCGGGAAGTAGTGACAAATTCACCCTGCAGGTCTTCCCGTTTAGCAAAGGCAACAGAGTGAACCAAGCCGTGAATCACGCCGATTTTTTCTTTTATTTCATGAAAGGCTCCCTGAATACTTTCATCGGATTCAACATCGCAAGAGATGATTGCTTTTGGTTCAATTTCATGCTTCTCTAAAAGTTTTACTAATTTTTTGTAGGATCTTTCCTGTCTATTGGTGAAAATAAGGTTCGCTCCGGCATTATGTAGAGATTTTGTAATACCCCAAGCAATACTTCTTTCGTTAGCGACGCCCATTACAACAATGTTTTTACCTTCTAATAATTTTGTCATACGTATCCTCCATTCAACATTTAACTTAGCATCTATTATAACGGATTAGTACCAGGTGATAAAGTTATAAACTGTTTTTCTTTTCTATAAGAAGTATGTGTGATAAGTAAAAAAGCAGTTCAGTTGGACCGCTTTGCCGATTCAGAACCCAGGTAATCGCAGTCGGGAAAATATACGGTACTTTCCTGCCGGAGAATTCTTGTTGTCAAAAAAGATACTCACGCTGGTTTTATATTTATAGAAGAAAAGAGAGGAAATAAGAAATGAGAAGCCTTGGAAATAGTGTCATAACGGGTTTGGTGGAGTGATTTATCGACTTTTGAAAAATAAAATAAAGTTTTTTTCATTTTTCCCTTTACAAACGGTTGGTTCCTCGATATAATAAAATTCGTCAGTTTGCGAGAGAAGCTTTCAAAAAGCCTCTCAGAAACGCATTATGGCCCGTTGGTCAAGCGGTTAAGACACCGCCCTTTCACGGCGGTAACACGGGTTCGAATCCCGTACGGGTCACCAAATGGAGGATTAGCTCAGCTGGGAGAGCACCTGCCTTACAAGCAGGGGGTCGCAGGTTCGAGCCCTGCATCCTCCACCATCACGCCGGCCTAGCTCAACTGGTAGAGCAACTGACTTGTAATCAGTAGGTTGGGGGTTCAAGTCCTCTGGCCGGCACCATTTTTTCATGTATATAATTGATAATATGGTTAACAATAATATGGAGGGGTAGCGAAGTGGCTAAACGCGGCGGACTGTAAATCCGCTCCCTCAGGGTTCGGCAGTTCGAATCTGCCCCCCTCCACCATGTTTTTGTTGGGCCATAGCCAAGCGGTAAGGCATCGGGTTTTGATCCCGTGTACCCCAGGTTCGAATCCTGGTGGCCCAGCCATTTTTATTTTTTAGAAGAAATACATGATAATACTATTACTGATAATAGTATTTTTTTATGGACAGGGCTATATATAATAACCTGTCTTATCATAGGAGCCATTAGCTCAGTCGGTAGAGCATCTGACTTTTAATCAGAGGGTCGAAGGTTCGAATCCTTCATGGCTCACTACAAGCATGACAAGTATAAAACACAGAAAAACGGGATAATCTTATCTCGTTTTTTTCTTTATCAGCATAAAAATCTCATATTATTTGAACAACAGTTCAACGTTAGTAAAGAGCCTGCCATAGTCTGAGCAGTCCAGCGTTTTTGGTATATGTTAGAAGCTGGAAATACCAATGCATTACGGTAATGCTGCAAACATAGTTTAAGTCACGAAATAAGTATCTTCTGAATGAAAAAACGATAGAATTCGTGTTATAATCAAAATAGTTTATTTTAGTACATTGTAATAAAAAAGCATATTTCAGATATGATAAATAAAAAGGATGAGCTAGGCATGACCTCTTCAAGAATACCAGGTTTTTATAATATGACGGTAGAAGAAAGGCGGGCATTATTACGTGAGGCCTTTACTTTAACAGATGCAGAAACGCAAAATTTGTCTAACGCCGATGCGCTTACGGTAGGAAAAGCAGATAATATGATTGAAAACGTCATTGGCACCTATCAATTACCATTCGGATTGGGATTAAACTTTTTAATAAACGGGAAAGAATATGTAGTACCGATGGCTATTGAAGAAGCTTCTGTTGTTGCTTCTGCCAGTCATATTGCGAAGATAGTCAGAGAGGCTGGCGGTTTTCGGACAGAATCAAAAGAAAGACTGATGATTGGGCAGATTCAAGTGGTTGGATGTCCGGATTTTCAAGAAGCAAAGCAGCAAATCCTTCGTCAAAAAGATATATTAATGAAAGCTGCCGATGATGCCTATCCAAGCATTGTCAGCCGCGGAGGCGGTGTGAGAGACTTAGATGTACGGGTTTTGAATGAGAACGATGCATCGTCTTATAGCAAAATGCTGGTCATGCATATCTATGTAGACACCTGTGACGCCATGGGAGCGAATATGATTAATACCATGGTGGAATCGATTGCGCCAATCGTGGAAGAAATAACCAAAGGAAAAGTGCATTTGCGTATTTTATCGAACTATGCCGATCGCAGCCTGGCTACAGCAAAATGTGTAATACCTCCGCATCTGCTAAAAACAGGTTCGTTTGCTGGAGAAGAGGTCAGAGATGGTGTCATCCATGCGTATGAATTTGCTGCCTCTGACCCGTATCGTGCAGTAACGCATAATAAAGGGATTATGAACGGCATTGACCCTGTTGTGATTGCGACAGGAAATGATTGGCGGGCAGTAGAGGCGGGGGCACATGCTTATGCTGCCAGAAATGGTCATTATGGCTCCATGACTACGTGGTCAAAGGATGAAGAAGGTAATCTCGTTGGTGAAATTGAGTTGCCAATGTCGATAGGAACTGTCGGGGGAGCGACTCGCGTGCACCCATTAGCTGATTTTTCTTTATCCGTTATGCAAATTGAATCAGCAGAAGAGCTTGCGCAGGTAATTGTAGCAGTTGGTCTTGCTCAAAATCTTGGAGCGCTCAAAGCGTTGGCGACCGATGGGATTCAAAAAGGGCATATGGCGCTTCATTCACGTTCTGTTGCGATAGCTGGCGGAGCAACTGGGGAGATGATTGATGTGATAGCAAAACAATTAGTAGAACAACAAGAAATCCGTGTGGGAAAAGCTAAAGAATTGGTGGAACAGTATAAACAATGAGTGCAGAAAAAGTAACAGCATCGGAAAAAACAGCTATTGGCGTAGCTCATAGTAAGGTCATTTTAATTGGAGAGCATTCGGTTGTACACGGGCAGCCGGCAATTGCTATTCCATTTCCTTTAATTGGCGTAGAGACGGTAATTGAGTATGTTCCTGGAGCGGTGAAAATGGACAGTACCTTTTATCATGGCCCATTGCGGCATGCCCCGAAAGAGCTGGAAGGAATTGTGGAATGTGTCTCTAGTTCTTGTGAATATCTTGGGATTCCTTATAAGGATTTGTTAATACGGATTAATTCCTCGGTACCGCCAGGAAAGGGTCTTGGTTCAAGTGCATCTGTCGCTATTTCTATTATTCGCTCTTTATTCCATTATTGCGATAAGGAATGCTCGACAGAAGATTTGCTGCAATTAGCGAATGTGGCAGAAACCTATGCGCATGGAGCACCAAGCGGGCTGGATACCTTAACGATCACTTCCGATAAACCAGTGTGGTATAAAAAAGGAAGTCCTGTTGAGCACATTGAATTAGGAGAAGACCTGCATTTTATTGTTGCAGACTCCGGCAGATTTGGGGATACACGTACATCAGTTGAATCGGTAGCAAGTCTGTTAAAAGCAGCTCCGCAGCGTATCCATTCCAAAATAGAACGGATCGGGGCGTTAACGCATCATGCAAAAGATGCATTGGAAAAAGCTAGTAAACAGTTTTTAGGTCAACTGTTAAATGAAGCACAAAAAGAACTGGAAGCATTAGGAGTCAGTGATGCCGGTTTAAATAAATTGATTCGCTTTGCCCGGGAAGAAGGGGCTTTAGGTGCGAAATTGACAGGCGGCGGAAATGGCGGTTGTATCATTGCGCTTGCGCAAAATGAAGTTCATTCAAAGCAGCTGGCAGAGAAATTACGCCGTTTTGGTGCAGCAGCAGTCTGGCCGTTTGTTTTGAAGAAATAAAGCGATGCCTCATTCGGCGGGGCTTTTCCCCGGCTGAATGAAGCCGCATGAAAAGAATGATTTGACAGGGATTGTAGAAAAGGAGATTCAAATAATATGAAGGCAACAGCAAGAGCGCATACGAATATTGCTTTAATCAAGTATTGGGGGAAGCGGAATGAATCATTGATTCTTCCTGCCAACAGTAACCTTTCCGTGACATTAGATGGTTTTTCTACAGAGACAACCGTTCATTTTCAGGAAGGGTTAAAAAAAGATTCCTTTCATTTGAATGAACAGAATGTAGAAGGAGATGCGCTTGGAAAGGTAGCGATATTTTTAGATAAGGTGCGTGCTCTTTCTGGAAAGGAAATCTATGCACAGGTTCAATCTGTGAATCATGTTCCTACTGCTGCCGGATTTGCTTCTTCTGCATCTGGTCTTGCAGCATTAGCTGCAGCAAGCTCCAAAGCAATCGGACTTTCTCTAAATGATACGGAATTATCGAAGCTGGCTCGTCAAGGCTCTGGTTCTGCTTCCCGTTCGATTTTCGGCGGTTTTGTTGAATGGCAGATGGGGAAACGGGAAGATGGATCCGATTCGTTTGCCGTGCAAATTGCTGACAAGTCACACTGGGATATTCGCATTGCTGCTGTGGTTTTGTCAAAAACAGAGAAAAAGGTCTCAAGCAGGGAGGGGATGCGCCGTACCGTAGAAACCTCTCCTTTTTATGCAGGCTGGCTGGAGCAGACAGCAAAGGATCTGCAAGAAATAAAACAAGCCATTAAAGTGAAGGATTTTGAGAAGATGGGAAGCGTTGCAGAAGCGAACTGCATGCGCATGCATGCTACAACTTTGGGAGCGAATCCTCCGTTTACATACTGGCAGGATACCACGATGCGAGTGATGCAGACGGTACAAACCTTAAGAGAACAAGGGATTCCTGCCTTTTTTACGATTGATGCCGGCCCGAATGTAAAAGTTTTATATTTACCAGAAAACGAAGCTAAGGTGAAAAAACGCCTGCAGGCAACAGAAGGCGTGGAGGATATTATAATCAGTAAACCCGGAAGCGGAATAAGCTATAGATAGGAGGATAATATGGTGGCAAAATCAATCACGGTCAAAGTACCAGGGAAATTAATGATTGCGGGAGAATTTGCCGTATTAGAGCCTTATCAGAATCTGGCAGTGATGGCTGTGAACCGTTTTGTCTATGCGACGGTAGCGGAAGCGGATAGCCACCAGCTGACTCTTTCGGACTTTTCTCTTCATAAGGTTCCATGGTCTTGGCGAGAGACAGACATACATATTGATTCAGACGATCCCAGGCTGTCTTTTGTTAAGAATGCACTCCGGATTACATATCGTTATTTAGAAGAACAAGGACTGCCGGTTCTTCCGATGCATGTTTCTACACGCAGTGAGCTGGATGATGCCTCTGGCGTGAAATATGGATTGGGCTCCAGTGCAGCGATTGTTACTTCTATCGTAGCGGGAGTATTACGTTTTCAGGCTCCGCAATTGGCTGAAAAAGATACCATTTTCCGTCTGGCTGCGATATCGCATGTGATTACGCAAGGAAACGGATCGGGAGCAGATATCGCTGCATCCACTTATGGCGGGCTGCTTCAATTCTCTTCTTTTCAGGCAGATTGGCTTCTCGAAGCATACCAGGAAGCGGGGTCTGTCACAGAAGTCGTAGAGAAGGATTGGAAATATTATAAAACGAAGCCGATTACGCTGCCAGAAAATGTTTACTTTTGTGTAGGCTGGACAGGCAGTGCTGCATCTACGAAAGATTTAGTGAACCAGGTGCGCTTATTGAAAATAAACAATGCGAAAGCTTATACTTCATTTCTGAAAGACA
This sequence comes from Oceanobacillus sp. FSL K6-0251, assembly GCF_038004725.1. NCBI lineage: Bacteria > Bacillati > Bacillota > Bacilli > Caryophanales > Bacillaceae > Oceanobacillus > Oceanobacillus sp. FSL K6-0251. Next base: position 277,861 of record NZ_JBBORS010000001.1, read on the forward strand.
GTGAACATGCCGTATCTCAGTTTTTAACTGGCTCAAAAGACAATGATATCAATCAATTATTTGCTGGGATAACAGCTAACCGAAAAGCGTTGAATCAAGTTGGGAAAGCAGCAGATACAAATATTGAGATACCCGATTTAACCGTCTTATGTAACTTGGCAGAGGATTTGGGTGGCGCAGGAAAGCCTTCTGGCGCTGGAGGCGGAGATTGCGGGATTGCTTTTATGCCTTCGCAGGAAGCTGCGGAACAACTAGCGCATGCGTGGGAAGAAGCAGGAATCAAAGCTTTGACGTTATCTCCTTCTACCGGCGGAGAGACGGTGATGGAAGAGAATCATTCTGTTTAAGAAATATTAGAAAAGATAAAGGAGAGCCGTTTTGCAATTCGATGCATTGTAAATCGGTTCTTTTATTTTTGCATTTAAATCAAAGGAATTCTGATACCATCTTCAAATATTTTCAAGTTTCTTATAAAAAATAAAAAATGTTTAATGAAGTGAAGGACAAAATAAGATATTATTATTCATAGAGATATAGTTGGTGAGGGGAAGATTACATAGAGATGTTTGTGGATAGGAAATGTAACAAAAAAAGACATACACAGAAGATGTCTTTGAAAATTGAGTAAGGATGATTTAAGAGGTTTTTTTTAAATAAGCAAAAATTAATGCATCCAATTTTTCGCTTGTGGACAGAACAGGTTCTGAGTCTAATCCATGCTCCTCAGACAATGCCAGCATTTCTTGCCTGCACTGTTCAATCTCCATGAATAACGATTTTTTATCCACAAATTTCACTCCTTTTTTAGTATACTTATCGTTAGATATACCCTGTCGGAAAAAAAATAAACATTCTTTTTTAAAATGTGAAACCTTACAAGCGGTTGTTTCGTATAGAGAGTACCGCATAGTGCGGAGGTAATTAGATGGACCAATTTATAAAGAAAAAGATTATAGAAGTTAAAAAAGGAGACCAATCTGCTTTTTCGGATGTCGTATCCTTTTATCAAGATAAAATATACCAGCACTGCTACCGTATGCTGGGTAATAAGCACGAAGCGGAAGATATTGCACAAGAAGCGTTTATACGTGCATATGTGAATATTGATTCATTTGATGAGAGCAGAAAATTCTCTACATGGTTATACCGCATAGCTACGAATTTAACCATTGACCGCATGCGCAAGCGTAAACCGGACTTTCATCTTGATGCAGAAGTAAAAGGGACAGAAGGTTTGGATATGTATTCTCAGCTTGCCAGTACGGAACGTCTGCCTGGAGAAGAAGTGGAAAGCAGAGAACTGCAGCGGTATATTCATCATGAGATTTCTCAGCTTCCTTCTAAATACCGGAGTATTATCATGCTCAGGTATCTGGAAGAATTTTCACTAAAGGAAATCAGTGAAATTCTTGATGTTCCTCTTGGTACGGTAAAAACGCGGATTCATCGTGGAAGAGAGGCCTTGAGAAAGAGGCTTCGACATGTGTAAAGGAGCGTGCTTGATGTGAGCTGCAATAAAGAGTATATAAAAAAAATGCATGACTATTTAGATGGGGATATTTCCGCAGAAGAAGAAAGCTTACTAAGAAGGCATCTGGAGGATTGTGAAGATTGTCAGAAGCATTTTCATGAGCTTCATCGAACCATTGCTTTAATAAAAAGTGCGGAACGGATGGAAGCCCCGGTTGGTTTTACAGAAAATGTTATGAATAAATTGCCGACAGAAAAGAAATCGGTAAAGTATAAGCGCTGGTTTAAACATCATCCAATCCTTGTTGCAGCAGCTATTTTCTTCTTGTTGATGATAGGCAGTCTTTCCTCCACTTTTAATCAAGGAACGGATCAGCTTGTTGTTTCTGCACAGGAAGAGCTTGTCGTTGATGGAGACACCGTGATTGTGCCCGAGGGTGTCACTGTTTCCGGAGATGTCTACGTGAAAAACGGTGATTTATTAGTGCTTGGAACGGTGGACGGCAATGTTACCTTGTTTAATGGAGAGCTTTTAGACGGCGAATCGGAGCTGGAAGGCGGCGGCCTGATGGCCTCTGCAGGAGGAGTCAACGGAGAACTGGAAACCGTAGACCAAACGTTTGAGTGGATATGGTATCATATAAAGAATTTCTTTAAAGGATTATTCGCATTTTAAGATAAAACAATGAAAAAAGGAGCGAGATGATGTCGCTCTCTTTTTTTGGGCGAAAGAAACTGTCATAATGGAGTAAAACATAGCTGCTCCATCAATTATGAAAAAACAGCTGGTTCAGGGTATTGAAGTGGTCAAATTTGGCAGGATTTCTACACACACATTTTAATGGTGTTCCATTTTCTAAAGAAAATAAAAAACTACAGACAGGTCTGTTTTTACAAATTTATGATATAATAATTATCGACTGTAATTCATAATAGTTCATGATAATATAAAACGAAACTTCATTCAGCGGGAATTTATTCTTTCCCTCCGCTGAAGGATTCAGAGAGCTGCATCACGTTATCTTCTGCTTAAATAAATCGAGTTTCATTCTCTATTTAAAGGCGGGAATTTTACGGCCGGTTCTCCGAGAGAAATAATTGCTTTTAAGATAATGTTTAAAACAAACAGGTAATTCTATTGGGTAAAGGATGTGTGCACATGCTTGATGGGGGATTTGACTTTTTAGATCTGCTGCGAATTGGCGTTGATATCGCTCTCGTCTGGTATGTATTATATAAATTAATCATGCTGATCAGAGGTACAAAGGCTATTCAGCTATTAAAAGGAATAGCAGTTGTAATGGTTGTGTGGGGAGTAAGTATGCTGTTAAACTTACAAACCATCCAATTTATCACAGGCCAAGTTATTAATTGGGGAGTTATTGTAATTGTTATTTTATTCCAGCCGGAATTACGAAGAGCACTGGAACAGCTGGGGCGAGGGAATATCTTCGCCAGATCGGGAAGCTCTGCTGAAGAAATTATTCAAAATGAAATTGAGGCTATTGTTACATCTTGTAATTATATGGGTAAAAGAAGAATTGGTGCGCTTATCTCCATTGAAAGAGAAACAGGAATTGGGGATTATGCGGAAACCGGGATTCCAATCAACGGAAAGCTTACTCACCAGCTTCTGACAAACATATTTACACCAAATACACCGCTTCATGATGGGGCAGTAATTATAAAAAATGAAGAGATCACAGCTGCGGCTTGTTACCTGCCTTTATCCGAGAGTCCATTTATCTCCAAGGAATTAGGAACAAGGCATCGTGCCGCAATGGGAATAAGTGAAGTAACAGATGCGTTAACGATTGTTGTTTCTGAGGAAACAGGTGCCGTCTCTTGTACAAAAAATGGAGAGCTGCATCGTGATATCGATGAAGAAAAATTAAGAGAAATGCTTTTAACGCATTTATCAATCGTCCCGAAAGCCTCTGACAAAAAATCATGGAAACGGAGGACTGGTAAGCGTGGATAATTGGTTTAAGAGTAAGTGGTTTGTCCGTATCCTTTCCTTAGCTTTTGCGGTAACACTCTATGCTTTTGTCAATGTGTCCGAAACACCAAATTCCGATTCAACATTTTCTGGTTCAACCACTTCCACAGAAACCTTGGAACAAATTCCAGTAGATATCCGTATTGACCGCGACAGCTATGTTGTCAGTGATGTTCCAGAAGAGGTCGATGTTACTTTACAAGGGAATCGAGGCAGTATGACACCGTATATACTTCAACGTAATTTTGATGTATACGTCGACTTAGAAGGCTTAGAAGAAGGAACGCATGTTGTTGAACTGCAGCATAATATAGCAGGAGATGTGGAAGTATTTATTGAGCCGAAAACAGCAGAAGTCACCATTGAAGAACGGGCATCTCAAGAGTTTACTGTAACTGCTGATCTGATTAATCAAGACCTGATGGCAGATGGTTACGAAGTGGTCGATTATAGTGTCGATCCGGAAACGATAACGATAACAAGCTCAGCGAGCGTCATTGAATCGATTGGCTCTGTAAGGGCTTATGTGAATATGGAAGGTGTCGATGAGTCAATTAACAATCGGGAGCTTCCGATTAGTGTATATGATATACAAGGAAATGAATTGAATGTCGGATTAGACCCTGAAAGTGTTCAGGTCTCCGTAGAAGTCGACAATCCAAGCAAGTCTGTACCACTGTCTGTAGAGACAACAGGTGAGCTGGAAGAAGACCTTGAGCTGGACTCTATTTCTCCAAATGAAGAGGAAGTGGAGATTTACTCTCAAAGTGACGTGCTGGAGGATATTTCAGAAGTGACTACCGAGCCGCTGGACTTATCCGAGATTGAAGAATCCGGCACAGTTGAAGTACCGCTTGATTTGCCTGAAAACGTGCAAGCACCGGAGACGGAAGAGGTAGAAGTTACGGTAGAAGTAGAAGGAACAAATGTAATCGAGAATGTAGCTTTAGAAGAAGAAGGCTTAGCAAATGGATTGGAAGCATCTTATGCAGACCCTGCATTAGAAGTAGAAGTGACAGGGGATGCCTCGGTGGTAAATGGTTTAACGGCAGATGATATCAACGCCGTACTGGATTTATCTGATTTAGAATCAGGAGAGCATGAAGTGCCTATTGACATTGAAGCTCCTGAAGATGTCACTGCCACAGGAAATGTGGAAGAGGTCACGGTGGAAATAATCGATCCGGCTGAAACAGCAGAAGAATAGTTGTATATTGTATGGTCAAAGGAGAGATATAATAATGGGTAAATTTTTTGGAACAGACGGTGTCAGGGGAGTAGCAAATGAAGGGCTGACTCCTGAAATGGCATTTAAGCTCGGTCGTTTTGGCGGATATACGTTAACAAAAGGCAGTGAAAAGCCACGCGTTTTAATCGGCAGAGATACACGTATTTCTGGACATATGCTGGAAGGCGCGTTGATTGCAGGACTTCTGTCAACAGGCGTAGAAGCAATGCGGCTGGGTGTTATTTCAACGCCGGGGGTCGCTTACTTAACAAAAGCAATGAGCGCGCAGGCAGGGGTGATGATTTCTGCATCCCATAATCCTGTAGAAGATAACGGGATTAAATTCTTCGGCTCAGATGGATTTAAGCTGACAGATGCTCAGGAAGCGGAAATTGAAGCTTTATTAGAACAAGAAGAGGATGATCTGCCTCGCCCGACAGGCGCTGGTATCGGATCAGTGAGTGATTATTTTGAAGGCAGACAGAAATACCTGTCCTTCTTAAAAGATACGATTGATAACGATTTTGACGGAATACGTATCGCTGTAGATTGTGCACATGGAGCAACATCCAGCCTGGCTACACATCTATTCGCAGATTTGGAGGCTGACATTCATTCCATGGGCTCTACACCGAACGGCCTGAATATTAATGATGGTGTCGGTTCTACACATCCGGAAGGACTACAGCAATATGTGCTGGATAAAGAAGCGGATGTCGGACTGGCTTTTGATGGAGACGGTGATCGCTTGATTGCTGTGGATGAAAAAGGAAACATCGTGGACGGCGATAAAATCATGTTCATCTGCGCAAAATACCTGAAAGAAATTGGGATGCTTCGTAAGGACACTGTCGTATCCACTGTCATGAGTAACTTAGGCTTTTATAAGGCATTAGAAGAAGCTGGTCTGAAAAGCGATAAGACGGCAGTCGGTGACCGATATGTTATGGAAGAAATGCGTAAAAACGACTATAACCTAGGCGGGGAACAATCCGGCCATATTATCTTTTTAGATTATATTACGACAGGAGACGGTCTGTTATCTGCATTGCAGCTTGTGAATGTAATGCGTGAATCAGGCAAGACCTTGTCAGAACTGGCAGACGAAATGACTATTTTCCCGCAGACATTGATTAATGTTCGGGTTACAGATAAGAATGAAGCATTGACCAGTCCAATCATCTTAGATGAAGTACAAGCTGTGGAAGAAGAACTGGGAGAGAATGGACGCGTTTTAGTCCGCCCATCTGGAACAGAACCGCTTGTGCGTGTCATGGTAGAGGCGAAGACAGAGGAAGATTGCCAGACCTATGCAGAACGAATCGTAAAAGTCATTGAAAATCATTTAGGTGCTTAATAATATCATGTACCTAAAGTAAAAAAACGCATGGATATACCCATCCATGCGTTTTTTTAGCTTCTAGAATCCATAGGAATCCTCTTTCTTTTTCCGGATGATTTCGTTGGCTTCATACGTGTCCATGGTATCCTCAATCAAACGCTCTAATCGAATGAAGACATCGTCATCGACGATTTTCTTTTGTTGAAAGCTCTTTTCCTCAACATAAACAAAGGTTTGTACTATTTGTGCTTTCATATAGGATAAAGTTGGTTTTAATTGATGATCAGCAACTAAATAATGCTTGGAAGAGCCTGCGGTTACGAAAAAGCTTACGGTCTTATCCTGAAATGCCCCGACAGGAAGCAAATCAAAAATATTCTTTAAGCTTGCCGGAATCGATGCCTGGAAGACAGGCGTGCCGATAATCATCACATCTGCCTCCATCACTTGCCTGGTGACCCAGGCGGTGTCTCCGGAATAATCGAGATAGTTCCGGCCGTCACTAAATTGCAAATCATAATCTTTTAAATCAATCAGCTGAAAATCTGCTTCTGGATATTTTTCAGCAATTTCTTTTGCTACAGCATCCATGACTGTCCGTGTTTTTGAACCGACAATGGAGCCGGATAAACCAATGATCTTCATGTGCTAATCCTCCTGATTCATGCCAGTGTGCTTACGAATGGCAGGCAAAATTTTCGTGCCAATCATTTCAATATTCTTAGCCAATTGTTCAAATGGAACACCACCAAAGTCCATTTGCGCTAAGTAGCGCTGATGTCCAAACAGCTCATGCTGATAGAGAATTTTTTCAATAACCTCCTGCGGACTGCCGACATTGATGACACTGCGCTTATCCTTTGCTTGTGCAAATGCCTGCTTTGGAAATCCTTGTCCATTCGTCAGCTTCATTCCTTCATTGATATAAGGGTACATTTGCTGCAGTGCCTCCTGGCTTGTTTCTGCCACATGGAAAAAACCGGTGACGCCGACAGGAAGATCGTCAGTATGATGTCCGCTTCTTTCAGCTGTTTCCCGATACGCATCAATAACATTTTTAAAAGCGCTGGCCGGTCCGCCAAGTGTTGCCAGCATCATCGGTACCCCGGTATAGCCTGCCTTCATTGCACTGGCCGGGGTTCCGCCAACTGCACGCCAGATGGGCAGTGTATTATCTTTCGGGCGGGGCAGCACATGGGCATCTTTTAAGGGTGCACGATAGTCCCCTTCCCAGCTGAGCCTTTCCTTCTCATTAATTTGCAGCAGCAAATCAAATTTTTCTTCATATAACGCTTCATAATCCTGTACGTCATATCCTAATAATTCAAATAGCCCGATTCGGGAAGCTCTTCCGGCAATAATTTCGGCACGTCCATTCGAAATTAAATCAATCGTAGCAAAATCTTCATAAACCCGAACGGGGTCAGAAGTGCTGATAATCGTTGACGAGCTGCCCAGCTTGATGGTTTCTGTCGCCTGCGCAATCGCCGCCAATACCACGCTGTGTGCCTGCGTAGTGAAATAATCCTGATGACTTTCTCCGACACTGAAAAAATCTAACCCTGCTTGTTCTGCCAGCTTTGCTAATTCGATAATTTCCTGAAGACGCTGCTGTGCCGAAATCCGTTTTCCGGTGAAAGGGTTGGCCAGATGGTCTCCCAGTGTATAAAGCCCAAATTCTAATCCTTTCTTTTGGTCAATGCGATATTGTTCCATACCTATGCTCCTCCATTGTTTTAGATTTTAAGGTTAAACCTATCTATTAAAAAATGTATTTGAAGTAAATTGCTTTGGGGAGGAAGTGAGCTACAGGCAGATAGGAAAATGGCGTGTTATTTTCTGCATGTATCGTCTCAAATTCTCCTCTCTATATCACTTTACTATTCAAATGATAAAATGACAATCAAAGTAGCTTGAATTAAAGATAGTTTTGCTATTCCGCACGGAAAGGCCAGAGTGTATGGTGTATTTTATAAATAGTGGTATAATATAGAAAATACAGATAAAAGGGAGTGCGGGCAGAATGATAAAATTTCCAAAACCGAAAGTAGAACAGTTCTTTTATACGTATAGTATCGATCATTTCCAAGTGAGCAAAGATGAACAAAAGCTGGTATATTCAACGAACTTGAGCGGTAAACGTAATTTATGGGCATTAGACTTGAGTAAAGAGCATGCGTATCCATTTCAGTTTTCTCAAAAGGATGAATCCTCCTCATTTATTCAGTTTGATCCAAATGGGGAGTATGTTTTAACAAGCTTTGATGCAGATGGAGATGAAAATTATCACATTTACGCCCTGCCTCCAGAGGGCGGATTACCGCAGCCGCTGATTACGGGAGCAGAGGACGAAAAATACTTGTTTGCACACCTGAGCAAGGACGGAAAACGAATTTATTATAATACCTCTAAAAATAATCCGAGCTTTTTAAACACACATGTGCGCCATCTGGATACAGATAAAGATGAGCTGTTAGCAGAGGGAGAAGGAGCGCCAACTACACTGGCAGGTGTATCGGAAGATGAAGAGACATTAATATACGAAAGCGTGTTTGCGAACACGTATAATAATATATTCATCGAAAAAGGGGAAGAGAAAATCTATCTTACTCCTGATCCGAAAAAAGTGCATGTATCCTATGATCCGGTTTTTACGGATAATCACAGCATTTATTTCCCGACGGATTATGAAGGTGAATATATGTATTTAGCCAAATATGACATGAAACAAGAGACGTTTTCAAAAGTTCTTGAGCTGGAGGAAGAATCGATTGAAACCGTAAAATATGATAAATCATCTGATTCACTCTATTTGGTAGCAGAAAAGGGTGTTGTCGATAAGCTTTATCAGTATAAAGTAAAATCAGGAGAGCTGAAAGAAATCACAAAACCTTTTGATTTAATTGATCAGGTGACTGTAACAGAATCAGGGGCAGTTTATCTCCTTGGGGGATCTGCAGTTAAGCCGGATAACATTTATCGTCTGACAAATGGTGAAAAATGGGAGCAGCTCACAGATAATCGTGTTCTGGGTGTATCGGAAGAGGAGCTCGTGGATCCTGAAATTGTGACCTATGCTTCATTTGACGGGATGGAAATCGAATCACTTCTGTTCAGGGCAAAACCGGAAAATGCCAATGGGTATACCGTTTTTTGGCCGCATGGTGGACCACAGGCAGCAGAACGGAAATTTTTCCGTGCGATGTTCCAAAGCATCCTCAATCGCGGCTATCATATTTTCGCACCAAACTTTCGCGGGAGTACAGGCTATGGTTCCTCTTTTGTGAAACTCGTCGAGCAGGATTGGGGGCATGGACCGCGCCTCGATAATGTGGAAGGCATCAAATGGCTGTTTGATCAAAAGATTACGGACCCGGATCATCTATTCTTAGTAGGAGGAAGCTACGGCGGTTATATGGCGCTGCTCCTGCATGGACGTCATCCAGAATATTTTAAAGCAGTGATTGATATCTTTGGCCCGTCCGACTTATTTACCTTTGTCAATTCTGTACCGGCGGATTGGAAGCCGATTATGGAAAGATGGCTAGGTGATCCAGAGCGTGATAAGGAGCGCTTTGTAAATGATTCTCCAGTGACTTATTTGGAAACCATGACAAAGCCGATGCTGGTTATCCAAGGTGCAAAAGATCCGCGTGTGGTGAAGGAAGAATCAGATCAAATTGTCCAAAAGCTGCAGGATAAAGGCCGCGATGTGGAGTACCTGGTGCTGGAGGATGAGGGGCACGGATTCTCTAAAAAAGAGAATGAGATTAAAGTGTATAAGCGGATGTTAGATTTTATGGAAAAGCATAAGTAGAAAAAACATCAGTGAAGCTGCGAATGGGATAGCTTTGCTGATGTTTTTTGTTTATAAATTATCGAATATGTTTTATCTGTGTTGTTATCCGGTCCAATCGCTTTTTTAGATTGGAGCGGTTATCTTCTTGTAATACTAAATTGGCTTTTGCTGCAAGGATTTCTACAACGCCGTCAATGGATAAATGGTCTGTCTGTATTTTTTCTCCAAATGCGTCATCAGCTAAACGTGTTATACATCGGTCCATTTGTCTGAAGCTCCATGAATTCTTTCTTTCCAGCCGTTTCTTTAACCGGCGTTCAATGACTTCTTTTGATGCGGATAAAACGAACGGATATAATTGGATTTCTTCTGATTCCAAACTTCCGGTAATTTCTTTAAAATAAAGCTTATCTGTGATTGTCATTGGAATAATAATTGGCTCTTTATCGTTTTCAGCGATATACTTTATGGTCTTGCAATTAAATTCTCTCCACATTTCATAATCTTGAAAGTCATTCTTTCTCAACGTGTCAGGCAAATTCTGATTTAGGAAGAAACCAATATTTTCTGGGTCGTACACGAAGGAGTTTTCCAGTCTTCTGTGAAGCTCATATGCTGTTTGTGTTTTTCCTGCTCCAAAAGCACCGTTGATCCAAATAATTTTTGTCATGGGGAAGCTCCTTTTGTCAGGTGAGGTTTTGTCTTTTCATTTATTTTTCATTATATCACTCTGCTTCACCCCTCTTCAAACCTTCTCCCATCCACTTCTGTAAGGCGGATACCTCCCGTCACTTATGGATATTCTGCAACATTTTAGAAGGATTTCATAAACTATCTTATCGGAAAGCAAGAAAAAGGTTGACCTTGAATACGACTTTCCGATAGAATATAGAAAGTTCTTGTTTTCCAAATGAAAGAAGTCCGTTTAACAAGAGCAAATAAAAGGAGAGAGGAGCAGAGAAACACGAAAGGAAACTATAATAACAAGCGCCAGGACTATTCTACGGACGGTCAGGAAGAATAGTTGACGAGGTCGGGGGTTATCGAATTATTCGGCGGGTGCCTCCCAGCTGTCCATCGCAGCTGCTGCTTTATCTTTAAACCATCAGGGTGACTTGATGAACAAAGAGATAAAGAATGATGTCTATAAAAACTAACACGAGAAAGGGGCAGAACAAGGCCCCTTCGCTTCGAATCGGTCTTTTGTCTCTGCCCCTTCAAACAAGGAGGACATCGACATGTGCGGAATCGTCGGTTACATTGGACAAAATGATACGAAAGAAATTTTATTAACAGGCTTGGAAAAATTAGAATATCGCGGATATGACTCTGCAGGTATTGCGACTTTAGGGGAAGATGGCGTACACGTAACAAAGGTAAAAGGACGTATCGCAGCGTTACGCAAAGAAGTAGATAACAGCAAGGATGCGACTATTGGTATCGGTCATACGCGTTGGGCGACGCATGGTGTGCCAAGTGTGCAAAACGCACATCCACATCAGAGCTCAACAGAACGTTTTACCATTGTGCATAATGGGGTTATTGAAAACTATGTAGACCTGAAGAAGGAATATCTGGAAGATGTTGACTTTGTAAGTGAAACAGACACAGAGGTTATCGTACAGCTTATTGAAAAACTTTATGAAAAACATAAAAATACCAAAAAAGCATTTGGTGAAGCAATGAGCCTGCTGAAAGGTTCTTATGCTATTGGTCTGATTGATGCAGAAGATCAGGAAACTTTATATGTATCCAAAAATAAAAGTCCGCTATTGGTTGGTTTAGGCGAAGGTTTTAACCTGATTGCCAGCGATGCTATGGCGACGTTGAAAGAAACAAACGAGTACTTGGAAATCTATGATAAAGAAATTGTTCTTGTCAATCGAAGCTTTGTAGAAGTGCAGACATTAGATGGAGAAGTTATCAACCGCGAGCCGTTTACAGCGGAAATCGATGCAAGTGATACAGAAAAAGGAACGTATCCTCATTTCATGCTGAAAGAGATCGATGAACAGCCAATTGTGATGCGCAATATTATTCGTGAATATCAGAATGAAAAGGGCGAATTAAAGCTAGAAAAAAATATTCGTAAAGCCATGCAAAAAGCAGATCGCATATATATTATTGCAGCAGGAACGAGCTATCATGCCGGATTAGTTGGAAAAGAGTTTCTAGAAAAGCTTTCTAATATCCCTGTAGAAGTACATGTTGCAAGTGAATTTTCCTATAACATGCCACTGCTATCTGAAAAACCTTTATTTATCTTTATTTCCCAAAGTGGGGAAACTGCAGATAGCCGTGCTGTATTAGTTAAAGTAAAAGAATTAGGACATCCAGCACTGACATTAACAAATGTGCCTGGATCAACCCTTTCTCGTGAAGCAGATTATACCTTGCCTTTACATGCTGGACCAGAAATCGCTGTTGCTTCCACAAAAGCATATACAGCACAAATTGCTGTTTTAGCGGTTCTTGCAGTAGATACAGCAAGGGTAAAAGGTATTAAATTAGATTTTGATCCATTACAAGAGTTGGCTATCGTAGCGAATGCAATGGAAATCATTACGAACCAAAAAGAAGAGCTGGAGCAGTTAGCAAGAGATTATTTTGCGACAACACGCAATGCTTTCTTTATTGGCCGCAGTACAGATTATCATGTTGCGCAAGAAGCAGCATTGAAGCTGAAAGAAATCTCCTATATCCAAGCAGAAGGCTTTGCTGGAGGAGAGTTGAAGCATGGTACCATCGCATTGATTGAGGATGGTACGCCAGTTATTGCTTTAACTACACAAGAAAATGTAAACTATTCTATTCGTGGAAACGTGCAGGAAGTGGTTGCACGCGGGGCAAATGCACTTATTATCAGCTCAAAAGGCTTAGAGCAGGATGAGGATGCTTTTGTACTGCCGGCAGTGCATGAGCTATTGACTCCATTGGTAAGTGTGATTCCAATGCAGCTTCTGGCTTATTATGCAGCATTGCATCGTGACTGTGACGTGGATAAACCACGGAATTTGGCGAAGAGTGTTACGGTGGAGTAATTAAGAGTCTTAATGACAAAAAGTGTCCCTATATAAAAATAAAGCGGCTTAAATAATAAAAACGTTCCTTATAAAAAAGTAACGTTCTCAAACCCGAAGGTCTTCTCGGTATATTCCCACCAAACCTTCGGGTTTTTATATTCAAATTAGGTAGGAAATCCAAAATTAATCCCTGCTTTAAACCATCCTTAAAAATAGGACCACGGCTTGTGTATGGACTATAAACTAGATAAAGAATTAATGCGTGTGAATATCTCTATCATTTAATGATTGCGGTTTACGATGATTATGCGGTGAGAAAAGCTCACCAAATGCATCAATCTGTTCTTGAGAATATTGAATTGGTTCTTCTAGTAAAAGCCAGCTAACATCTTCTGTACACGGTGGTGTTGTTAACGAACCGTTAAATCTAAAAGTAGTAAGGTCTTCCGGTAATAAATCACGTAAGTTAATCAAATTATCTAGTTCTAAATCCTTGTTAGTTTCTGTTTCAGGCAATTTTGACCAGGCTTCTGCTAGAATTTCGTTTTCTTCTCCAGCTTCAATCATGAACCCAAGTACAGCAAGATCTCCATTTTCATTACTATGTACAATATGTCCTTCCATATCAAAGAATCGTCCATCAATGGTATTTTCGCTTGGAATGTGGAAGTGTAATTGTTGTACGCTATATTCTTCACCTTCAACAATAATAGAGTTACTTCCAGTTGGGTCATTCAGTTGAATTGTATGGCCATTATTCTCTAATGTAAATGCAGTAGGCTGATAGTTAATTTCGATATCGTTTAATGTTTCATCTAGTTTAACTTTTGCTAAATCAATATCAATTGGTGATTGCTCCTGTCCTTCAGCACAAGTGAGATATTCTGGATGCAGTGTATCCCAATAATCAGGACCAGTGTCACCTGTATAGGACCATTCTATCTCTTCTACAGAGTGAGTTTCTTCTTCGGCTTCATCAACACTTTTTTCTGCAGAACCCTCTTCAGTTGCAGTGTTTCCGGAGCATGCAGTTAATAGTGTAATTGATAAAAATACTGCCATCCACATCAATTTAAATTTTTTCATAACTTCGCCACCTTTTTATTTCATGTTAATAACTAAATGGTAACGAATTCAATTAAGCTAATCAATGAATAATAGTAACTATTCACTGTTAAGACGTGTATTTTATTTTAGAATTATTCCTGACCTGGTTACTATAGAAGGACTGTTCCTTACTAATGTGAGGTCGCTCTCACAAAGAACTATGAGTTTGAACCAGATTATAAATTTTATGATGCCAAATCGAGAGAACGTATAAGAATAGTTTATAAAATTATTTTGGCATGGTTGAAAGCCGCCATTGCATCTGCTGATTCTAATCCTGGCAATCCAACTGTATCAGTACAGAATTCATTCGAATGTTATATTGTACATAATCCAGTGGTCATATTGCTTAACGTCGCTGCCGAGTAGGGTGACTCCAGCATAAGTTTCATTGCAAAATGAAGATTATTTCAGTACATGTAAAGGGGAAGATGTATGTTCGCTGCTCTTCTGGTTGCATTCAAGATCACTTGAATGTTTATAATAATAGTATATTTAAAGAAGTGAATGAAAAATTATATTTTTTAGTGGGAGATTTAACAAGTTTTATTTTATCGTTTTGCTGAAATGACACACAAAGGAAAATGAGAAACAGGTGGTGTGGAAATATGCTGACAATTAAAGAGGCTTCCGAGAAAACAGAAGTCCCGGCATCAACCATTCGTTATTATGATAATGAAGGACTTTTGCCATTTCTTGAGCGCAGTGAAAATGGTTACAGGATGTTTAAAGAAGAAGATTTATTTTGGCTGGAGTTAATAGGGTGTATGCGTGCAACGGGAATGTCTATTGAAATATTAAGGCATGTGGCACACTTATACATGAAAGGGGATAGCACTTTAGAAGAAAGAACACAAATTTTTCGTGACCATCAGGAAAAATTGCAGAAACAGAAAATGGAGATTGATATAGCATTGGACAAGCTGACCAAGAAAATGAAGATACTAGAAGAAGAGAAGTCACCCAAAAAAACCTCTCAGATTTAGATTCCTGAGAGGTTTTCGTATGGTTTATTTGGCATTTTGCAGTAGCTTTTTACGAACAATATTTTCGTCCGAATCAACAACGGATGTAAAACCAAATGAAGATGCTAGTTCTTTTTGGAGCTGTTCCGACCCGCGTCCAAGCATTTCTTTCGCATCCACTACGACACCAATTGCAAAGATATCATGGTGGTAAAGACCTTGTTCATGTGACAGTTCAATCATTTTTTTCGTTAAATCGTTAATGAAAGATTCTTTAGAGATGGAAACTTTTCTACTTGCGTTTACATCCCCATTAGAAGCCAGAATAGATATCGTCGTTTCTATTGGAGCATATTCGGCTAAAAAACAATGCATAGAAATCTCCTCCTTTTGATTAGCGGGTTGTATACCCTCCATTTGCGAATATAGTTTGTCCATTAATCCACCATCCGTCTGTAGTCAAAAATTTAACTACTGGAGCGATATCTTCAATTTGAGTTAATTGATTATGAAGCGCTTGCGACTTATGAAATGCTACTCTTTCCTCCGTTTCTTGCGGATAAAAGAAAGGCGTATCCATTGGACCAGGAGCAATATTATTGACGGAAATTCCCCGGCTCATTAATTCTGCCGAAGCAGCTCGTGTATAGTGTTCAACAGGTGCCTTTTCGCCCGCATAAGTAGAGTATCCCTCCGTATAAGCAGCTAATAATGCTGTAACAATCGTAACGATTTTCCCATTGTCGTTCATATGCTTCGCAGCTTCTTTGATAAAAAAGTAGGCTGTTTTTGCATTAATCTGCTGCATACTATCATATTCTTCTTCAGACGTTTCTACAATCGGTTTGCGAAGAACCTTGCCGGTTGTATTAACAGCAATATCAATGTTGCCATACTGACTTACGGCAAAATCAAACAGTTCTTCTATTTTAGTTGCACTTGTTAAATCACCTTGAAATAATGCAGCTTCTCCGCCATTATCTTTAATTGATTCAACGGTTTGCTTTGCTTCTTCCTTAGAGGAAGAACTGTGATAATGCACGACTACTTTTGCTCCGTCATTTGCATAATCCTTGCTTATCAAAGCGCCAAGGTTTTTTCCGCCGCCTGCAATAACCACTATTTTATCTTTCAATGTATTAAATTTTGCCATGCTCATTACCTCCTTAATATAATTCAGTTAGAGTATAAACCTTGAAGTGCGCTTGAAGGCAATAAAAAATTTGAAAATATTATATAAATTGAATGAACTTGAATGAAATATTAACTTTAGTAAAAATTAAGTGGTTTCTGCTATATGTTTTAGAAGGCTAATGTATCTCTTTAGTTCATTTGTAATTGCCATTCTTATTTTAAATCACTTTGTCAACCGATATCTCATGAAAAAATGGGAGATACAAATAGCTGATTTAGGTAGGAAATATGTGAACAGACTACATAAATATGGGGAGAGAATACTCTACCTGGTAAATTTAATCGTGATGGTCATTGCAATAAATGATTTTCCGCACCTCAGAATATGGATTTTTATTGGTATGGCTACGGTTGCGTACAGTTTCATATAAATGGGGAAATGTTAATCGTATATAAGCACAATTAAAAAAACAACAGCGAGATATTTGCTGTTATTTCGGCATCTTTTATTATTTAATCAAAAAACAGATTTTCATTTTCAGTGAAGTTTTCGGGATGGCATGTCACAAATAAGTCAGGGACAACCCTTTTATTTTTATTATGATTATTCTCGTTTGGTTCAAACAAGACAGCTGTTGGTGCAGAAAATGCGTCACAACCGCTGTTTTTTAATGCATTATGAAGTTCTACGTAGAGAAAAGACGATATCCTCTGATGTTTTATACTTAGAGGCGGAGAAGTGTAAATAATTCCATCGATATATACTAATACTTCATCGGTTTGTTGTTTCACTTCCAATTCTTTATGGGTGTTGAAATTTTTATCTGTTAAACGCAATTCAATCACTAGCCTTATTTGAATTATAAGCGAATTCTTATTAAAAATAAAATGAAGCACCTATTTACTTTATTATCTCCCAATAAAAGAGTCTATTTATTTCTCAGGCATTCTTTTAATCAATAACCACAACAGAAAGAACAACCCCAGATAACCAAACAACGGGTACAATACCGACAGTAATTTTCCATATCCCACCTGGCTGATTAAAAAGACAACAAACAGAATTACCAGGACAGCATGTTGATAACGAAGACGAAATGCCGACTGCAGCTGTCGTGTGATTCCAAACACATTCCCGACCACTGTATTGAAAATCTCGCCGTAAATAACGATTAAGAACAGAATATGAATAAGGGCTCCAAAATGTTGGACAATCTCGGCCATCGGTATTTCATAAGGAAATGTTTGCGG
Organism: Oceanobacillus sp. FSL K6-0251; assembly: GCF_038004725.1. Lineage (NCBI taxonomy): Bacteria > Bacillati > Bacillota > Bacilli > Caryophanales > Bacillaceae > Oceanobacillus > Oceanobacillus sp. FSL K6-0251. Next base: position 295,179 of record NZ_JBBORS010000001.1, read on the forward strand.
AAAGACGGACAATGAAAAATGGATTAATAATAGGATGAAAAATAAAGCCATTCCACCCAAAAATCCGCCCCAGCGTAAAACGTGTTCATCCTGAATTTCCTTTCCCAATGGTACAAGAACAACCTGTGCTGTCATCAGATTAAATGCTGCATAGGCAAAAGGAGAGCCTGCCCAAGAAAGGTTGTCCGATAACTGAACAGGTAGGAGTTTTTCTGCCAGCAGATGCGGATGCTCTCCCGCGATAGAGCCTGCTACAAACAGGACGAAAAGAAGCATTAATGGCACAATATAGGAGTTGATGGCAAATAATCCATTTAATCCTTTCATGACAACGATATAAGAGAGAATGAGTGTAAGGATCACTCCCATTTGAAACGGAAGGCCAAGCTGTTCATGAAATACAGCGCCTGCCCCGGAAAGCATGACGGAAGTAACGCCGATAACGACGAAAAAGATAAACAGATTAATCACTTTGGCAATCTTTCTTCCAAAGAGGTATTCATTTAAATCCTGATAAGAATAGGCTCCAATTCGGACAGATATAATCATTATTTTGGTTCCTATCCAAATAAACAAGATTCCGCTGATTGCAATGCCGACGGTCCCTAAAGCTCCATAGACACTAAAAAACGTAACAATTTCTTTCCCTGAAGAAAAGCCTGCTCCAATAACCGTTCCAACATATGTAGCTGCTAACAGCAATATAGAAATTTTTCGATTCCGCATCACGCCACCTCCTCATCATTTCTATGATTAGGAGGACGAGTAAATACCAGCTTTTCAAATTTTCACCTGAAAAAACCGAAAAATTATCCAAACAATCATGAGGAAAAGCATATACCCGAAAAAGGAATAGGCATGATTCCAATCTGGATGAGGCATAAATCCTCCCAGCTTTTCAGCGGTTTTTTCGATAAAAATGACCGCTGTACTAATCGTAAGAATCATTATGCACCGCGGAAGGGTCCTCATCCGATTGGCCAGGTACAAGAATAAAATGACGGAAACAGGAAGAATCAGCAGTGTAAAGGCAATATTGACTGTAAATATTTCTGGGAAAAGCCGCATAGGAAAGTGATACATGCCGATGCCGACAAAAAATAAATCTAAATAGGTCCCGACGATGGAAGAAAAGAGAGCTGCGATGACATACGCCTGCTGTTCTTTACTCCTGTCTGAGGAAGATCGCCTTTTTTGCAATGATGATAAGCTCGATTTTTTCCATTGCCTTGCAGTATTTTTCATGAATTTCCCCACCTGTATTTTTTTCTTCTTCTACGAAATAATCAATCACACTTACATCGTTAAACCAGTCTCCTCTTTCAGCCGGGGAGTGGTTAACGTTTTTCCAAGCATATTTCAATGGAGGGCTATAGATTCGGGGAGCTCCTTTTCTGCGTTCACAATGCCTTGTTCTTCGCCGATAGACCGTACCCGGTGCAGATTCATTCACAGAATGAAACAAATCTTTCCAATAATCGGCTCGGGAGCCTGTATGCGGATGCTTCCCTGCCCATAGCAGAATATCTTTTAAGACAGATTTCTGTTGAAAAAGGATGGCATATAAACGTTTCCCCAGCATAATCCGCTCATGGAGAGAGCCGAAATGGTGCAGGGTATCACCGATTAATACGGGCTTCTTTTCTATTTTTCCAAGGTGATAATGCGGGAAAATAACATGATTAAAGCGTAAAAAATCATACAGCTTAAAACCCAATGTATCTAATACCGTTTCTTTAAAATAAGGATGATGCACCACTCTTTTTTCTAAATAGCTTTGTTCATTAATAATGGTTGCGATGGCTAACAGATAACGGTCACCATGCTCCCAAAAATGATTCCATACCACTTCCATAAATACAGAGACATTCAAGAAAGGAAGAAGGTGAAAAAGATTTTGATGCATTCTTACACTTTGCTGATACAGCAATAATTGCGGATAAACATCCTGGAATATTAACCAATTTCCCCGTTCTAAAAATAAATAGAAGTTTTTTTGTTCTTTTTCGGATAACAAACGCGATAGGAGGTCGCCTTTCAAATCAGTCATGTTCCAACCGCCGTTGCGTGATACCATATGCCCTAATAAAGCCCAATGGATTTCTGGGTGCTGCATATAAAAATCGAAGTAGGCTTGTGTCCGGGTGACATTATTTTTATTCCATTTAATTGTCAGTTGATGAATGCGTTGAATGAATACCTGCTCTCTTTTAGGAAGCATGGATACGGATAGGCCGTTTGCTTTTGGATTCCTTATATTCTTCAGTTCTTTTTTTATCTCAAGAACAGACTTTTCATACACTTTTCTTTTTTTGAAACAGCCAATTGTCATCCAGTCTCCTCCCTCTCTAAGGAATATGCTTACACGGTGTCTCATATGTATAGGAAAAACGGTTCTTATAAGAGAGGTTTTCTGATGAAGGAAAAGATAGATATAGAAATCAATCGTCTGGTTGACAGGCTTACAAAAGAACAAGAGCACGATGGTTCCTGGGCGTATCCCTTTGAAACAGGGATTTCCACAGATTGTTATATGATTATCCTCTTGCGTACATTGGAAATGGATGATGAGGACCTTATCGATGCGCTGGTAAGCAGGATCCTTCGTAAACAAGGGAAAAATGGCGCCTGGAAAATATTCCACGATGAAGTGGAAGGGAACCTCACAGCAACGGTAGAGGCCTGTTATGCGCTCCTTTATTCCGGCCACCGAAAAGAGGAGGACCGGGAGATTCGTTTGGCCACAAGGTTTATCCAGCGGCATGGGGGCTTAAAAGAAATCAATATGTTTGCAAAGGTCATGTTAGCTCTGACAGGGCAGTATAAATGGCCGCGTTATCTTCCTGTTCCAGTTAAATTCATTCTTTTTCCAGTTTCTTTTCCACTTAATCTATTTGACTTATCGTTATATGCACGGTCCAATTTGGTTCCTATATTAATTACGGCAGATTATAAATTCAGCCGAAAGACAAAGCGTTCGCCTGATTTGTCCGATTTATTTTTACAACGGGAAGATGACGGCGATTGGGAAACGGAGTTAAACGATTGGCGCTCCTTTCAAACCCCTTTTCAACGAGGAATTAGCAGTCTGATAGGAAAGCCGGAACAGCTCCATGAATTAGCCTTGCAGCGTGCAGAGGAGTATATGCTGAATCGAAGGGAATCAGACGGGACATTTTACAGCTATTTCAGTGCAACATTTTTGATGATATTTGCTCTGATGGCCAGGGGCTATTCGAAAAAGGATCCGATTATTATCAAGGCAGTAGAGGGACTAAAAGCTTTTCAAACCAGCATTGGAAAACAAACGCACATGCAGTATACGACAGCAAACGTCTGGAATACGGCTTTAATCAGCTATGCTTTGCAAAAGGCTGGTGTATCCCCCTCTGCCACGGTAATTAAGAAGGCAAATCAGTATTTACTTGGGAGACAACAGATGAAGTACGGCGATTGGAGCATCCATAACCAAGATGTGACACCGGGCGGATGGGGTTTCTCTCATATTAATACGTTCAATCCTGATCTGGACGATACAACAGCTGCGTTGAGGTCTATTCGTTCCTTTGCCCGTCACACCCCCGTCTATCGACAAGCCTGGGACCGCGGAATTCAGTGGGCAGTCTCCATGCAGAATGATGATGGCGGCTGGCCGGCCTTTGAGAAGAATGTAGATAATACATTGCTTTCCTGGCTGCCGATTGAAGGGGGAGGATCGATGCTGCTGGATCCATCAACGGCAGATTTAACAGGGAGGACATTGGAGTTCTTTGGAAATGACACGCATACAGATACGTATCAGCCTTTTATAAAACGCGGCATGAAGTGGCTTCTGCAAAATCAGGAAAAGGATGGATCCTGGTATGGCAGATGGGGGATTTGTTATATCTACGGAACCTGGTCGGCGATTACAGGATTAGCAGCGGTTAAAACACGCAGCAATCATCCGCAGATGCAAAAAGCGATCCAATGGTTATACGCCATTCAAAATCAGGATGGCGGCTGGGGAGAGTCGTGTAAAAGTGATATAGAGAAAAAATATGTCCCGCTCAAGGAAAGCACGCGTACACATACCGCCTGGGCGTTAGATGCACTGATTGCTGCAGAAGGAAAAGCAACGCCGGAAATCAAGCGGGGTATTGCGTATTTGCTGGAGACGGCGGAAAAAGTGGATTGGACAACAGCCTATCCGAAGGGGCAGGGGCTTCCTGGAGGGTTTTATATTCATTACCATAGCTATGAATATTTGTTTCCGTTGCTTGCTTTGGCGAATTATCGGGAGAAGTTTTGATAAAAGGAGGATGTTTGAAAAACGTGGCTGCTTTTTGAACACATACTAAAAAATTACCCGGCATGCTCGGATAAAGCATGCCGGGCAATTTTGCTGGTTTAAAAATGCACAAGCAAAATAGGCAAGGGTATTGATAGAAACAGATCCGTTCTATAAAGATTTTTTATTAGTTAGAAAAGGGAGTATGAGGTTATCTTTTAATAAGTATTTACATCAATAAGCAATTTCGTGTAACGTGAATGTATGGAAATAGTTGAAATGAATGATGGAGGATTATGAAAAAAATTCTTATGTGATCGAGCAGTTACGTTTAATTAAGAGATAATAGGCGCTATCGTAATAAAACCTATAAAGGTGGGAGATACATTGATCGATGAATTAAAAGGAACCCTTAATCATGCTGGGGAAGAGGAAGTGAAGTCCCTTTTATTTCAAACCTTTTTTCGAATCCATATGCTTGAAGAATTAGACCAATATACGGAGGAGCAGTTTGTAGCAGACTTGAAGAAAACATACCATGATTTTCTAAATGTCAAAAGAGGCCAAACAAAAATAAAAAATAGTACCAATGATAAAGTTGTGCATATCCTCTTTGATGATTCCGCGGCTGGAAGCTTGAAATGGGTATTAAAAGAAATGGGATTACAAGATGAAGAAATGGTTATCTCCTTTTCAGATGTCTTTTCAATCGGCCCAATTTGGCAGTTGCATAATCAAGCGGGACTTGACTACAGGGAGGAATGGCTAAAAAACCATCTTCTCCTGGATGATGATTATCTAGATGAATACCGACATCATTTCAACCGTACACTCTCCATGATAAGTGCTATCCCTGAAACGGCGTCTATTATCATTTGGACTGGGGAAAACGCTCATGAACAGATTGCTTTAAGCTATGTTCTGTATTTATTGAGAGATAAAAGGAATGATATAACCGCTATAAACACAACGAAACAGTATAAAAAACAATTCAATATTCCAGAAAAGGATAATTATCCGTTGCACACCGGGGAAATCATGTCTGAAAAGCTGCAGTTGATTTATCAAAATAGCAGTAAGACAACTGCTTTAAGCAAAGAGCAGCGGGAAAAATTCGAGCAGAAATGGCAAGCATTAGCTGCTACACAAGAAGCTCTGAGGATATGGGAAAATAGAGATATAAAAAGTGTAGATGAAAGCTATTATGACGACTTGATAATCAACAAAGCAAAAATGCTGCATCAGGAGCAAAAGAATACGGAATTCATCCTATCAGCACGTCTTATTGGCGAGGTGATCTGCTATTTAGATCAATATATTAGCGATGTGTTTGTGGAGTATAGCGTAAGACGTTTAATTTTGAAGGGCGTTTTTGAAATAAAAGGTGTTCCCAAAGCAATGCGGTTTTACAGTGTGAAACTCAAATGAATTACGAAGCGTCAGGAGTAAATACATATGGAAAATAATTTAGAAAGCCTCTTTCTAAGAAAGCTAAGCGCAACCTTTGTGACCACCATCTTTCTATCGGCATTGTTTATTGTTATTCATTTTATAAATGGGTTTGAATCTGCATACCATCGCGGAAATCAATTCATGGGCTGGTTTACCGTTTATGCCCTGTATATTGGGATGATTATCCTGATTTATGGAAACGCGGTGGCAATAGCAATAGAATATTTGCAAAGTAAGTGGTTTCGTCAACATGACTGGCTGTATGTGTTGATTCTCGGCTTTTTCGGACTGGCTAATGGCATCATCTTTCAAGATGGAATGGCTGCCTTATACGGAATGCCAGCCGCCATCATCTATGGGATGTTTGATAAGTGGCTAGACAGAAGAAAGAGGAAGAAAAAGAGCGTTAAACCTTTTTGGATTATCCCAATCGCTTGCCTTGGAATAAGCTGGGGTTATTTAGAAGTAACCTCTCCGCCTATGCCCCCATTTACCAAAGAAGATGCGGTTGATTTTGCAACTTCTGGTGAAGGAACGTTAACAGATGACTTCCCTGACAATATTGGACAATGGGAAGGTACAGTGGAAGGCTATCACATTACAAAGGAAACAGATGCAGAAGAAATTGGGGATGAAACGTATATTGTCACCTTTACAGAACACTGGAAAAAGGGGAGGGAATCAGGTACTTGGACAGCTTCTTATGAAGTTGACAGGCAAAGCATGACTACAGTTAACATAGAGGGAAAGAGGCCGTCATAGGATGGGATGCATTAATAGGATTTTAGGAGAACGTGATGACAATAATAAAGTGTGGTGTGTTGTTGGCAGCTGATGTGCTGATTATTTTAGAGGGGAGGATCAATGATGGATAACCAATATTTTGTAGGATGGGGCACACTGGCATTGATAAATGCCGGACTTGCACAGGGAAAGAATCGGACAGGGTTAAATTGGTTCTTGCTTTCCCTTGTATTAGGCCCGATAGCAACATTAATTTTGTTATTTGTTGAGAAGCGAATGCAATGAATACGATAATACGCAGGAAGACTTCTAAGCAAGACACCAATAGAAGCACCTTGGAGTTTCTAAAGGATGAAAATAAATGCGGATCATTTTTCTTAACCAAAGGACGCCATAGAGAGGAGCGGCTTCATTATGTATAATAATAAAGATAAAAAATTCCATTGTGATCATTGCGATAAAATCATAGAAACAGGTGAAAAGTGCTGGATAAAGTGGAATTTCCCTCCCAGCCATTTGAAGACGCAAACAATGCCTAGAAAAAGTTTTGAGTGGGAGAACGTTCCTGTGATTTGCAGTGAATGTTCGAATAAGGATATTAAAATGTCAGATTATTAATCTATATCTTTGATAGGCTATTATTAATTAAATGACTTTACTTCAATGAGCCAAGATTATTTAATTGAAAATAATTATGATAGCACAATTAAACGCAGGTTTTCGTATAGTTCTCATTTTTCATACAAGCATCAAGCAGCTGCATATGCTAATCAAATTCCTTTGAACAATCAAATTAAAGGACCTGCAGAAGAAGAGAAATGTTTAACTATACTATACAATTATATGGACGAAGCAATTCAAAATAGTCAAGTTGTTGAGTATTTTACATCTTGGAATGGCGAAGAAGATTTAGCTCTTTTTAAAAAGAGGAGTATTCATTGTCTGGACATAAAAAATCCGTATGACTTAGTCATAGAAGATCGGGAGCTTTGGGAAATATTGCTTTGGAACTGAAATAAGTGAGCATACCATACTATTCTTTAGTAAAGGCGGGTATATCTAATGAAGAAGTTATTCCTTTTTATGCTGCTTACGCTTTCTCTATACGCGTGCAGTCAACCGGAAACAAATGAACCCGAACCTGAAACGACTCCCGTTGATTCGGTTGCCAATATGCCGGAAAGTATGCCGGATGACTTTGATTTTTCCATCCAGTTTGGTGTGGGCAAAAATAATGAGATTAACACTTTCGAAGGCACAGTGACGAAGGATTTAATAGAAAATGGTACAGCAACTGCAGAAATCAGCTTAACAGAGGAAGAAATGAACCAAATTTATGAAAAAATGAAAGAAATCAATATAAAAGAACCAAAAGAGTTTACTCCAGAACCCGTCGACGGAACGATTTGCAGTGTAGAACCACATGAAGAGGATGCGTGGGAAATTATCGTCAACGGAGAAACAATAACACATTCTGTTTCTGGAGCTTACTGTGAACCGACTGAAGATACAAAGGAATTTATCGGATTACGCGATGATGTATTTAGCGTTGTTAAGGAAAAGGATGCGTATAAAGCGTTACCTGATGCTAAGGGCGGTTATGAATAAAAGATTATCAATGTTTTATACATGAAGTAATAAAATGGCGAGTGGACTTATTCCATATATCAAGACGGAAGCCCCGTCTCCCATTTGAAAAATGAAAAGAGGAACCAGCTATGATCGGTTTACTTAATATAGGCAGTCTTCTGCTTGGACTCGTTGCGTGGATACTTCCTGTTATTATTCTCACAAGATATGATAAAAACAATCCAAAGAATTGGGCTGCGTTTTCCCTTGCGAGCATGAGTGCTTGTGCTATTTCGTTATGTTTTCAGTTAGCTTATAACTATCATTTAGTAAAAATAGAGGATTGGATTGCTCTGATGGATACAGCAGGTGCTGTTGTTTCTGCCGCAGCGGTTCTGCTTATCGTTACCATCCTATTAAATGCTATTACTATATTTGTATATCGGGACAAAGCAGCAAAATAGGGGAATAAATGTGTTAGAAAGCGATGGAAGAAAGGGACAAAATGAGGGGAAGGAAGAGAGATACATGCGGTTATATGATAAACCGGTAACAGCGTATTTACATAATGATTTAACGGCTTTTGAATCGGAGGAAAATGACAAACAGCTTGTTTATCTTTTTGAAAAAGGCTATGTAACTGTTCTTGGGGAGTTCGAGTCTGATAAATATGTTGGTGGAAAAGCCTGTATTATTTTTAATCAGGAGGATGTTATATCGGTTGATAGAGGGATGCTGCGCTTTGTTGATGGGGAAAGTTGACGTATGTAAAAATGTTGCATCAATTTCTTCTTTTTGATATGGTTTTTTAAATGAAAGCTTTTATGGCAGAAAAAAAACGTCTATTATGATAAGAAATTACGTTGAAAAAAATGTTTTCTAGGGTTCCGCACATCAAATGCTGGTCTGGTCCGAGAGAAAACACACAGTGAATTACTGTGTCACGGAGGGATAAAAGCCCGGGAGAAGCTGTATGTACAGTTGCCTCTCAGGGCTTTTTTTAATTCGTTTTTTGGAAATAATAAAAGTGGAGGTGTTTGCAGTGAATCGAAATTGGATGAAAGTATTCGTTGCAGCTTTTTTGGAAATTTTTTGGGTGATTGGTTTAACGCATGCATATGATTTTTGGACATGGACTGGCACAGTTATATGTATTATTGTTAGTAATTATTTAATGATTACAGCGGCACAAGTACTGCCGGCAGGAACGGTTTATGCTATTTTTGTAGGGTTAGGGACAGCAGGTACTGTTATTGCAGGATTTCTTTTCTTTGGAGAAGCGTTTAAATGGGAAAAAGCAATTCTCATAGCAACATTATTAGCTGGAGTGATGGGTTTGAAATTGGTCACACCAGATAAGGCAGAGAAAGGAGCTGAATCCTGATGGCTTGGTTTACTTTAATTATCGCAGGCTTACTGGAGACATTTGGTGTTGCCATGATTAATCAGCTCTCTGTAAAACGGAATTGGCAAACAGTCATTCTACTTATTTTAGGGTTTGGTTCAAGTCTTGCTTTGCTGAGTTATTCCTTACAATTCATCCCTATGGGAACAGGCTACGCCATTTGGACAGGGATTGGTGTTGTCGGCGGCGCACTTATCGGCATGATATTTTATGGAGAATCAAAAGACTGGAGGCGTATGGTTTTTATCGCTATGGTTTTATGCTCTGTAATCGGGCTTAAATTAATCACGTAATAAGCGAAATGGGTATTGGTTTCAGTAGAATCTTTTGATAAAGGCGAATGGGTTAAAAGAAAACCATTCCACAAGAAATGAACTAAGAACGGGGAATCTTATGACAAAAACAAAATGGGCGCTCCTTGTTTTAGGAATCATGGATTTGGTTCTTATCATGATGCATGGTACCGATTATTATTTTCTTTTTTTAAAACCAACTGGATATGTTATTCCTATGGTTATAAACCTGATCGTTCTTGCTGCAATCGGTTTTCGTGCAAAGCTCCCTATTCGTTCAAACCTTCCTAAAATATGGACAATTGCCGGGCTTGTTATTTTTATACCAATCATATTGTTTCATGGCTTCATGGTTTTGTTGATGGAATATAGTTACACAAAAATCGATTCACCATACGATCAGCAGTCGCTAGTAATCGAGCATCGCAGCTTTACCCTTGGGGAGACAACCTATTCTTATAATTTTTACAAGACGAAATTTGGCTTTATCGGCAAACAACTGGATGACCAATCCATTAGCATAGTTGCTCGACGCAGGGACTATCCGTCTGAAAGCTTCAATGCTGAAAATGCTTTGGGGTTAGGAAATGTAGAGTGGTTAACAGCAGATTCTGTTCGTTTCCATACTTGGAAAGGGACGGAGGATGTTTATTTAGATTCTACACAACCTTCATCTGAAACAGACGAGACGGAAAACCTGGAGGAAGCGATAGAGCAGTTTATGGATAATGCTGAAAAGAAAGAGGGCGGACAAACCATCACCGTGAATGGAAATACATTAACAGTACGGTATGATGCGGCTGCAAATCAAGAGTGGATTGACATAGCCAATGAGAATGAGGCTGGAGCCATTCCGACACAGCAATGCTCGCGTATTGTGCCAAACAAGGAACGCGGATATTATATGCTGGAAGAATGTACGCACCAATGGGAATATCCTTTATATCCTATGTCTGAAAAAAGATAATTCCGTCTAATCGATAAGGCGCTATTCCTCCATTGATTTTATCGCTATATCATTGTCTGAGTTTACAAGAGGGATGGCTGTAAATAAACAGAGAGAATCGGAGCTAAACTTGTTTACTTGAGTTTAGCTCCGGTTCTCTCTTTGTGCTTTTATAAATTTTTTAACGGTGTCTGGCTAACCTGTAACTCATCCTCTCTCTTTATATTTGACATAAACACCCCTGATAAAGTAATCATGCCTCCCGCGATTGCAAGGAAATGAGGAATCTCATTCAACCAAACCCATGCAATAAGGAAAGCAAACACTGGTGTTAAATAAAGTGAACTCGTTGCCTCGGAAGCCCCGGTTTTGGACGTAACGTAGGCCAAAGTGAAGTAGGGAATAACCGTTGGAAAAATTCCCAGATAAACCACTGCCAGTGTTGCGTCCATTGGCGCGTTCATGATTGCCTCTCCAAGTCCAGGCATAAAAATCAACATGAAAAGCGTGCCTGCCCAAATCGTATATATCGTGAATGCGAAAAAACCATATTTTTTTAAGTAAGCATTTTGAAAAACAAAGTAAATACTTTCTGAAAGGGATGCGATTAAAATAAGGATAATGCCAGCGTTAAATGAAAAGCTGCCGGCGGAGTCACCGAAAGCAATAAAAGCTACCCCGCAAAAACTGATAAAGGAGCCTATCCATCCCCACAGGCCAAATTTTTCACGGAAAAATAATAAAGCCAATAATGCAGCGAATATAGGTGTTGTAGAGACCAATAAACTTGCAATCCCTGCACTAACCGTTTGTTCCCCATAATTTAGTGCTGTTTGATAGACGGAGAACCCCAGAAAACCTAATAATAAAATAATGGGTATATCTTTGATTTCCGGCAAACGAATTCTTTTGATAAAAGCTGCAAGAATCAGCATCAATGATCCAACTAATAATCGTAAAAGGGATATATGCTCTGGGGAGTAAGCAGTCAGAGCAGCTCGGATTCCGGGAAATGCAGATGCCCATAAAATAATGGTTACCAAATGAGCAAAAGCGATTTTTACATGGAAAGATTTTATCATAAGTACACCTCATTTATTTTAAGTACAACCAGTTTCGAACGGTGTTTCCTATGGTAATATGAGTGTGTTAGAATGTCTGCAACAGCTTAAATAGAAAAAATCCAACCAGTTTAAATAGGGTTGGAAAAGGAGTATCTATGAAAAAGCCCAAATATCAAATCATTATTGATTTTATAAAAGAGAAAATTTCTAAAGGAGAGTGGGCGATTGGAAGCCAAATACCGAGCCAGCGTCATTTGGCAAGAATGTTTGGAGTCAATCGAAGTACGGTTATCATAGCGTTAGAGGAATTAATGGCAGATGGATTAATAGAAGGAAAAGCAGGAAAAGGGACTGTTGTCACCAATAACACATGGACATTGATGGGAGACCATCTTTCCACAAACTGGAATGGGAATGTCACGCAGGGTATTCATAAGGCAAGTGTCTCTACAGTGCAAGAAATCAATGAAACGGAATCAGATAATCGTTTCATTCAATTAAGTAAAGGGGAATTATCACCAGAGTTATTTCCTTTAGAAGAAATGCAGGATATCATCCAAAAAGTTTCGAAACAATTGACCCCGTTCGGGTATGAAGAGCCAAAAGGGAATATAAAGCTGCGAGAGGCCATTAGTAATTATTTGAAAGAAAGAGGTATCGATGTGTCGCCATCATCCATCTTAGTGGTTTCTGGAGCGCTTCAAGCCCTCTATCTTATCTCCATTGGCCTTTTAAAGGATAAATCAACGGTATTCTTGGAAGAACCTTCTTACCTTTATTCGTTATCTGTTTTTCAGTCAGCCGGTATGGATCTCGAGGGGTTGCCGATGGATAACAAGGGCGTTAAGGTCGATTCTATTTACCAAACGAAGGAAACGGGCAGAAATATTTTATATACCATACCTTCCTTTCATAACCCAACAGGTATCTTAATGGAGGACAGAAGAAGAGAAGAATTAATGGAATACTGCATTAGAGAACAGATTCCTGTTATTGAAGATGATGTGTATCGTGATTTATGGATGGATAACGCACCTCCAGAACCATTAAAAGCCAAAGATCGTCATGGCAATGTCTTATATATTGGAAGCTTATCAAAGACATTAAGTCCTGGATTACGCATCGGCTGGCTGGTCGGTCCAGAGCCTGTTATTGACCGGTTAGCGGACTTGAAAATGCAATTAGATTACGGGTCAAGTACATTATCTCAGCTTGTAGCAGAGAAATGGTTATCCAGCAGTTTGTATGAACATCATATCGAAAAAGTTCAAAAACAACTGAGGATTCGCCGACAAAGAGCTTTAGAGGCATTGGAAAAATATTTAGGTTCTGTCGCCACTTGGGATGTTCCAAAAGGCAGCTTCTTTATATGGGTGAAAATAAATCCTGCTTTTAAAGTGAAAAAGCTATTTGAAAAAGCATTATCCAAAGGGATTCTCATCAATCCAGGAAGTATTTATAAGGAAAAAGCAGGACAATTTGTACGACTGTCCTATGGTTTTGCTTCGCTGGATGAAATTGAAAAGGGAATATTTCAGTTGAGTGAAATAATTAAAAATAATAAGGGATGAGATATTGCAAAACGGACAGCCCCTTCAATATAATTGAATGGCCAGTTTTTTAATGACTGTGCGTCGAATAAAACGGTTCGGGAGTTCATTATCCCATCCTCAAAGAAGCTGATTGTATTAGCCTCAAAAAAGCCGTTGAAAATGTGCATGATTCTTATACTCGTTATTACAAAAAGCAGAATCGGGCACCTTTTTTTAAATCAAAGAAGAGCTCGAATAGAATTGGGGAAAGAAAGTTTCGTTCGAAATTGTTTTTGACTAACTATTATTTATCTAACGTTTTAAATATAAGTTACTACCACTGAAAGACTGGCGTATCAGCATTTTGTTGCATTATATGCTGTTTGATAGAATTACTGATTCATAGTATGAAGTTATTTAATTTGGATATATTTTAAAATAATCGTTGACTTTCTATTTTCAGCATGGTAAATTTAATCTCGTTGCTAATTCGAGCGATCGTTCAGCTAACATGAATTTAAAAAGTTGTTGACATCGAATTGCAGATATGATAAATTAATAAAGTCGCCAATTTGAAACAGCGACAAACAAATTGCTCTTTGAAAACTGAACAAAACAACCAGTACGAAAGAAGAAAGACAACCTCGTTTTTCTTAAAAAATAAGTCAGAAGTTGACTTCTGAAAGCTAATGTTTCAAACACTTTTATGGAGAGTTTGATCTTGGCTCAGGACGAACGCTGGCGGCGTGCCTAATACATGCAAGTCGAGCGCGGGAAGCGAACGGAACTCTTCGGAGGGAAGTTCGTGGAACGAGCGGCGGACGGGTGAGTAACACGTAGGCAACCTGCCTGTAAGACTGGGATAACTCGCGGAAACGCGAGCTAATACCGGATAACACTTTCTATCACCTGATGGAAAGTTGAAAGGCGGCTTTTGCTGTCACTTACAGATGGGCCTGCGGCGCATTAGCTAGTTGGTGAGGTAACGGCTCACCAAGGCGACGATGCGTAGCCGACCTGAGAGGGTGATCGGCCACACTGGGACTGAGACACGGCCCAGACTCCTACGGGAGGCAGCAGTAGGGAATCTTCCGCAATGGACGAAAGTCTGACGGAGCAACGCCGCGTGAGTGATGAAGGTTTTCGGATCGTAAAACTCTGTTGTCAGGGAAGAACAAGTACGATAGTAACTGATCGTACCTTGACGGTACCTGACCAGAAAGCCACGGCTAACTACGTGCCAGCAGCCGCGGTAATACGTAGGTGGCAAGCGTTGTCCGGAATTATTGGGCGTAAAGCGCTCGCAGGCGGTTCTTTAAGTCTGATGTGAAATCTTGCGGCTCAACCGCAAACGTGCATTGGAAACTGGAGGACTTGAGTGCAGAAGAGGAGAGTGGAATTCCACGTGTAGCGGTGAAATGCGTAGAGATGTGGAGGAACACCAGTGGCGAAGGCGACTCTCTGGTCTGTAACTGACGCTGAGGAGCGAAAGCGTGGGGAGCGAACAGGATTAGATACCCTGGTAGTCCACGCCGTAAACGATGAGTGCTAGGTGTTAGGGGGTTTCCGCCCCTTAGTGCTGAAGTTAACGCATTAAGCACTCCGCCTGGGGAGTACGGCCGCAAGGCTGAAACTCAAAAGAATTGACGGGGACCCGCACAAGCGGTGGAGCATGTGGTTTAATTCGAAGCAACGCGAAGAACCTTACCAGGTCTTGACATCCTTTGACCGCTCTAGAGATAGAGTTTTCCCTTCGGGGACAAAGTGACAGGTGGTGCATGGTTGTCGTCAGCTCGTGTCGTGAGATGTTGGGTTAAGTCCCGCAACGAGCGCAACCCTTAATCTTAGTTGCCAGCATTCAGTTGGGCACTCTAAGGTGACTGCCGGTGACAAACCGGAGGAAGGTGGGGATGACGTCAAATCATCATGCCCCTTATGACCTGGGCTACACACGTGCTACAATGGACGGAACAAAGGGAAGCGAACCCGCGAGGTCCAGCAAATCCCATAAAACCGTTCTCAGTTCGGATTGCAGGCTGCAACTCGCCTGCATGAAGCCGGAATCGCTAGTAATCGCGGATCAGCATGCCGCGGTGAATACGTTCCCGGGTCTTGTACACACCGCCCGTCACACCACGAGAGTTCGTAACACCCGAAGTCGGTGAGGTAACCTTTTGGAGCCAGCCGCCGAAGGTGGGACGAATGATTGGGGTGAAGTCGTAACAAGGTAGCCGTATCGGAAGGTGCGGCTGGATCACCTCCTTTCTAAGGATATATAACGGAATTCGTACGTGGTTGTTTGGTTCAGTTTTGAGAGAGCAATTCTCTCAAAGGAAGTTTGTACCTTGAAAACTAAATAAGAGTAACAACGACATC
Source organism: Oceanobacillus sp. FSL K6-0251 (assembly GCF_038004725.1). Lineage (NCBI taxonomy): Bacteria > Bacillati > Bacillota > Bacilli > Caryophanales > Bacillaceae > Oceanobacillus > Oceanobacillus sp. FSL K6-0251. Next base: position 310,830 of record NZ_JBBORS010000001.1, read on the forward strand.
AAACTTTAAAAATAAGGCAAAAAAGCTATTGATATAGCGACACAACTGATTACATTCTGTAATCAGCCATCTTATTCAAAAACTTTAGTTAAGTGAATAAGGGCGCACGGTGGATGCCTTGGCACTAGGAGCCGATGAAGGACGGGACTAACACCGATATGCCTCGGGGAGTTGTAAGTAAACATGATATCCGAGGATTTCCGAATGGGGGAACCCACTGTTCGTAATGGAACAGTACATCTATCTGAATACATAGGGTAGGTGAGGCAGACCCGGGGAACTGAAACATCTCAGTACCTGGAGGAAGAGAAAGAAACATCGATTTCCTGAGTAGCGGCGAGCGAAACGGAAAGAGCCCAAACCAAGAAGCTTGCTTCTTGGGGTTGTAGGACATTCCATTGGAGTGACAAAGAAATTCTTTAGATGAATCGACCTGGAAAGGTCAGCCAAAGAAGGTAACAGCCCTGTAATCGAAAAGGAATTTCCTCCGGAGTGTATCCTGAGTACGGCGGAACACGTGGAATTCCGTCGGAATCCGGGAGGACCATCTCCCAAGGCTAAATACTCCCTAGTGACCGATAGTGAACCAGTACCGTGAGGGAAAGGTGAAAAGCACCCCGGGAGGGGAGTGAAATAGAACCTGAAATCGTGTGCCTACAAGTAGTCGAAGCCCGTTAATGGGTGACGGCGTACCTTTTGTAGAATGGACCGGCGAGTTACGATCGTATGCAAGGTTAAGTGGAAGACACGGAGCCGTAGCGAAAGCGAGTCTGAACAGGGCGAATGAGTATGCGGTCGTAGACCCGAAACTGTGTGATCTACCCATGTCCAGGGTGAAGGTCAGGTAACACTGACTGGAGGCCCGAACCCACGTATGTTGAAAAATGCGGGGATGAGGTGTGGGTAGCGGTGAAATTCCAATCGAACACAGAGATAGCTGGTTCTCTCCGAAATAGCTTTAGGGCTAGCCTCAAGATAGAGAGTACTGGAGGTAGAGCACTGATTGGACTAGGGGCCCCTACCGGGTTACCGAATTCAGTCAAACTCCGAATGCCAGTTACTTACGCTTGGGAGTCAGACTATGGGTGATAAGGTTCATAGTCGAAAGGGAAACAGCCCAGACCGCCAGCTAAGGTCCCAAAGTATACGTTAAGTGGAAAAGGATGTGGCGTTGCACAGACAACCAGGATGTTGGCTTAGAAGCAGCCATCATTGAAAGAGTGCGTAATAGCTCACTGGTCGAGTGACGCTGCGCCGAAAATGTACCGGGGCTAAACGTATCACCGAAGCTGCGGATTGTTCTTACGAACAATGGTAGGAGAGCGTTCAAAGTGCTGCGAAGTCAGACCGTGAGGACTGGTGGAGCGCTTTGAAGTGAGAATGCCGGTATGAGTAGCGAAAAAAGAGTGAGAATCTCTTTCACCGAATGCCTAAGGTTTCCTGAGGAAGGCTCGTCCTCTCAGGGTTAGTCGGGACCTAAGCCGAGGCCGACAGGCGTAGGCGATGGACAACAGGTTGATATTCCTGTACCACCTCATGATTGTTTGAGCAATGGGGGGACGCAGGAGGATAAGGAGTGCGCACCGATGGATGTGCGTCCAAGCATGCGAGGAAGTCAGATAGGCAAATCCGTCTGACATGATTCTGAGCTGTGACGGGGAGGGAAATAGA